>NZ_JBVVPT010000008.1:0-298600 GCF_055811715.1 Bradyrhizobium sp. WSM4872
CGCCTTGGCCGGTGGCCACCGGCCAAGGCGCTAAGTCACTTCCATCGCACAAATGCTGGCCGTGCAGATACAAGGGGTTCTCTCCGCGCACGAATCTGTTGCAGTTGAGTTCGCTGAAGCAACCCCTCATCCGGCGCTTCGCGCCACCTTCTCCCACAAGGGGAGAAGGGAGAAGTCACCGCCGCTCCTTCTCCTTCGGAGCCGGCGCTGGCCTTCGCGGCGCTGTGGGGCGTTGCGTGGCGGGGAGGCGCTGCTGGAATCCGCTCGGTCGCTGCATGCCTGGCTGTTGAGCGGCGGGCGGCTGGCCGGGCTGCATGCCGGTGCGCGGAAGTTGCGGCTGCACGTGGGGCTGCTGCTGCGTTCCGCCCGGCTGCGGCGGTACGACTCCGCCGGGCTGCGTCGGAAGCTGCCCACCGCGTTGCGGCCGGGTTTGCGGCGTGCCGTCAAGCTGCGTGCCTTGACCGGCGCGCGGTAGGCCTGCCGGACGTACCGCGCCTTGCTTCTGGCCTTGTTGCTGCTGACCCTGACGCGCGCGCGGCGCGGGCTGCACGGCGCCGCCTTGGCCCGGCGCTTGACCCTGCCGCTGCGGCGGCTGCGCGCCTTGGCGACCTGGCGCGCCCGGCTGCTGCTGGCCTGGACGGTTGTTCTGACCGGGCTGGCCGTTCGGCTGTTGCGGCTGCTGCGGCTGTTGTCCTGGCGCCGTATTCGGCCGCAATTGTTGCTGTTGTGGCGGCTGGAACGGCCGCGGAATGCGCGGGCTCGCGGTCGGATTGGCGCGGCGGAAGTCGCGTTGCTCGGTGACGATCTGCCGGCCCGTGGTCTGCGCCAGATGCACCTGGCTGACGAAGCCGCGGTCGCGCGCGATCTGCTGTGCGGGAATCGTGATCGGCACCGCGGCAAAGCGCATGACGCCGGCAGCGGCGGCGCCCGGCCGGATCGCAAAACCGCTCGCGCCTTGCGTCAGCGCGCCGAGCCGCGTCCCGCTCGTGCGGTCGTCGACGTCGATGTGTCCGACCCGGCCGTCGGCGTCGGGATAGAGCTTGATGTTGACGTTGTTGGCGTTGTTCGCGGCCGCGCCTTCCGGCACGTCGACGACGCCCGTGGTGCCGCGAATGCCGAGCGTCGCCGTCGGCGTCGTGATCTTCATGTCGCCGGTCTTTGCCACCGCCGCCGCGACGAAGGCGACGGTGCCCTTGCCGATGTCGAAAATGCCTGCGTTGTGCTTGCCGCCGTCCTCATAGACGTAAGTGTCGATGGTGATCTTCGTGCTTGCGGAGAGGTTGAACGTGGTCGCGTCGTCGAAGGTGATACCGAGCGAGGAGTTCGACGAAGTCTGCACGACGTCGTTGAGATAGATGTCGTCGCGCACCCGCAGCGGATAGGAATTTTTGTCGCGGATCACGGTCGCGATGCCCGTCACCGTCGCGACGTTGCCGATCGGCTCGACGGCGGCGGGCTGCGCCTCGGTCGCGGGAGCGGGTGAAGCCGATGGCGTCGGCGAGGGGGCGGGCGACGGCTGCGCTTGTGGCTGCGCCTGCGCAAGCTCGATCGCATCGGATGCGAACGCAACGCTCGCGCCGGCTGGCGGCGACGCCAGCAGCACAAGCGCGAACAAGAAGCGGCGCCAGGCCACGATAAAAATCACGAGGAGATTCCGGTGAGAAACGCGAGGCGAGATCGACCGATATCAGCCGGCTACAGCTGAACGGCGGATGAATGTCTATCGCACGGAGGCGGTGAACGTTCAAACCCAACTCTTTCCCCTCATGGTGAGGAGCGCGCCCTTGCGCGCGTCTCGAACCATGCAGGCCCGGCTCTCGATCCCGGGCCTTCGCCCTTCGAGACGCCTGCTTCGCAGGCTCCTCAGGGTGAGGGGATAAACTGAGACTGTCGCGCATGATCCCGGGTCGATGCTTCGCATCGCCCGGGATGACGATAGTAAAGGACGGTGGTGGTGCTTCAGCTCACGCGCTTCCAGGTCTGGCCGCCGCAGAACATGCCGCCGAAGGCGCAGCCCTGCACGCGCATCGCATTCGGGCCCTTCATGGCGATCGTCGAGTCGTAATTGCGGCCGGAGTCGGGATCGTGGATGCGACCGCTCCACTTCGCGCCGTCGGGCTTCATGTTGATCAGGATGCGCTCGTTGGTCTTCGCGGCGTAGCCGCAGAGATTGACGCCGCACTGTTCGACGCGAACATTGCCCTTGTTCTCTTCGGTGGCCCAGACGCCGATCGGCGTGTTGGCAACTGCGACAGGCGCGGCGGGCACCGGGGCCGGAGCAACCGCGACCGGCGCGGGCGCAGCAGCGGGAGCCGGAGCGGGAGCTGCAGCGGGCGCGGTCTGTGTCGTGGCGTCGTAGCCGGCGGACGGAGCAGCGGCAACTGTCGTGCTTGGTGCCGCGATAGCGGGCGCTGCCGGTGCGTTCGCCTGCACGGGGGCCTGCTGCACGGGCTGCTGCTGCACCGGAGCCGGCGCGGGCTGCGCGGTCGTGGCCGGAGCCGGAGCCGGCGTGGTGTCGATGTCATCGTCCTTCGAGCCCAAGCCCTTGAGGTTGATGTTGTTCAGCTTGATCGGCTTGTCCGAGAGGCCCGGCGCCACGATGGTCACGCAATTGAGCGAGGCGCAGTTGCGCGGCGTCTCGATGCGGATGTGCTGCCCCTCGATCTGGAACGAGAGCGAATTGCCGGCATGCGCGGCGGCGGTGGACGCGAGGAAGAGGGCGGTGGCGGCGATGGTGAGCTTGTTCATGACAACCTCCGAAAAATGTGCGGTCCCGATATGGACTGAAGTCGCGGGTGGATGAAGCGTGGTTCGACCCTACGCCGGGCTGGTCGGGCGTTCTGTGATGGACGTCACAACGGCTCGCCGGCGCTGGGTGACGCAGCGCACATTCAGCCGCGATTCCATCTGTGTAACCTCGTCGCGACACAGAGGGAGGCGCCGATGATGCGGCTTGTGACTTCGCTTGGCACATTGATCGCGCTGATGGCGATTGCGCCCGCAGCCGAGGCCGGCTCTTACGCGTTCTCGATCGGTGGTCATCGATTTCAGGTCGAGGCGCCCAGCCGTTGCCGATCGGCTTCCTGTGTTTCGGTTTCCTCCCATCGCAGCTTTCGGCCGGACGTCGATACGACACCGGCGCCGACGCCGGTGCTTCCGCCGCCGCAACCGCTTCATCCCGTGACTCCGGTCAGGCCGGCGCAAGCCATTGTGGTCGCGCCTCCACTGTCGCCGGCGGCTCCTGTCCTTGCCGCAACGACATCGCAGCCAATTGTCCTGCCGCAGGCCGCAAGCTCCAATCCGCCACGGGTCGAGCTACCGCGGATGGATCCACCGAAGACCGTCGCGCTCGATCCGCCGCGCATGGAGGCGCCGGTCGTCGCGCCAAGTCCGGAGATCAAGCAGGCCGTGACGAGCCCAGAGCGCGGCGACGACGAGCCGGCCTATTTGCCGCTCGGCGAATGGGAGAGCGCAGGCGCCAAGGGCACGGTCCGCATCGAACGCTGTGGCCCGGCACTGTGCGGTTTCGCGCTGACGGAAACATCGACCAGGGGCGAGAGCGTGCTCGTCAACATGAAGCCGAAAACACACGACGTCTGGACCGGCAACATCTACAGCCGCTCCAGCGGCAGCACCTATTATGCGACGATGACGCTGAAGAGCTCCGGCAAGCTTCACGTCGAAGCCTGCGCACTGGGTCACTTCTGGTGTTCCGGAAACGACTGGACGCGAGCCGAAGAGCGGCCGGCGAAGCTGATCACGACGTCGCGGCAATGGAGCGCGCGGTCGTAAGGGAGGCGTTCGGTACCTCCGGCTGAAGCCGCTAGATCATGCCGAGCACGATGGCGCCGACAAAGGCCATGGCGAGGTACGCGGTGATAACGCTCAGTCTCCCGGCGAAGGTCATGAGGTCGCTCCCACTGTCGCGCCGCCTTGCGCGAGAGCGTCATGGTTAACAGAAAGTCTCTTTTCGAAAAAGTCAGCCTTGCTGTCGCTCGTTACCGGCAGGTGCTGCTGCCGGCGCGGGCTGACATGGTTAAAGAATACTGAAATCAACACGTTGAAGAGTCTTTAAGTAAATTCACCGAACGTGCGTGCATGACGCGCGGAGTTCGTTTGTATCTCGTCGGCTCCATCGTCCTTGTTTCGTTAGCGGGTTGCGGACGCGGCTTCTTCCAGGCCGAACGTGAACCGTGGCGGGCCGAGGCCGAAGCCGCATGCCTGAAATCAGGCGCGGTGAAAGAGGGGCCGGATCTCGTCCGCATCGACCCGATCTCCGGGCCGGGCATGTGCGGCGCCGAGTTTCCGCTCAAGGTCGCCGCCCTCGGCGAAGGCTCGAGCAGTTACGGCTTTGCCGACGAGGAATTGCGACCGCCCGGGAACGTCGGCAGCCAGCCGCGCTGGCCGGTGACGCAGCCGCGATCGAATTACCCGCAAAGCCAGAGCTATCCGCAACGCTCGAACTATCCCGAGAGCGCGGTGCGACAGCCGTCCGGCTATGGCGCGCCGTCCGGCCCGGTGTCGTTGAACGCACCCGGCGTGGATCAGCAGGAAGACGAGATCGATCTGCCGCCCGAGGGCACCGATGCCGCGGGCGCGTCGCGCTACATGAATGCGCCGAGCTATCCGGCGCGGCCGGCGCCGTACTCGCAGGCGCCCGCGCAGCAACCGCTGCCGCGCCTTGGTCCGGCACGGGGCAATCCCGTCACCGCCGTCGGCCCTGTTGCGATCAAGCCGGTTGCGACGCTGGCCTGTCCGATCGTCTCCGAGCTCGACCGCTGGCTCGCCGACACCGTGCAGCCCTCGGCGATGCGCTGGTTCGGCACCCGCGTCGCGGAGATCAAGCAGATCTCCGCCTATTCCTGCCGCGGCATGAACGGCAATTCGCACGCCCATATTTCCGAGCACGCCTTCGGCAACGCGCTCGACATCGCCGCCTTCGTGCTCGCCGACGGCCGCCGCGTTACCGTGAAGGATGGCTGGCGTGGCATGCCGGAAGAGCAGGGCTTCCTGCGCGACGTGCAGTCGGGCGCTTGCGTGCATTTCACCACGGTGCTGGCGCCGGGCTCGAACGTCTACCATTACGATCACATCCACGTCGATCTGATGCGCCGCGCCAGCCGCCGCCTGATCTGCCAGCCCGCCGCCGTCTCCGGCGAAGAGGTCGCCGCGCGGGCGGGCGGGCGCAATCCCTATGCGAATGCGCGCGATCCCTCCGTGACCGGCTCGCTGGGCACGCGCAAGAGCATGGCGCGCAAGCACGAAGAGGACGAGTACGCCGACGATTGATTGCGCATGGCCCGTAGCCTGGATTACGGGCAGCGCAATCCGGGAAGGCGTTCCCGCATTCCGCTTCGCTCCATGCGGGCTACGACCCCACGCCGGCCGGCCCCGCGCTGATCCCAGCCTGTTCAGCCGGCGCCGCGTCTTCGGCAGAGCGCATCTCGGGCGCAAAAATTTGCGCACGCGCAAATCTCACCTAAGTCATTGAAGTCAGAAAGACAATTGTGCTGCCGCGGGCTTTTTCGGCGGTTGGCACGGTCGCTGCAATGAGGAGGCTGCCACGAAGCGGCGCTGCCGGCGCCGTGAGCCAGCGGATCCCGTCATGCAGATGCCTGTCACCCCTCCTTATTCGGATCTCGAACAGCGCGTGCTGTCGCGCATCACGGAGGAGCGCTGGCTTGAACTCGCATCCGAGCTGATCCGCACCGGCCAGCCCCGTTCCGGCAATCCGCTGGATCCCGATTTGCCCCCTGCCGAGGAAGAGGCGATCTCGATGCTGGTCGCGGGCAAGCTCGAGGCGCTCGGCATGGAGGTCACCAAGCACAGCGCGCAGCCGCACCGGCCGAACGTGCTCGGCGTGCTCAAGGGACGCGACGGCGCGCCCTCGCTCATTCTCAACGATCACCTCGACACCTATCCGGCCGTCGAGCCCGAGAAATGGCACATGACGGATTTCGATCCGTTCAAGGCGACGCGCCACGGCGATCTGCTCTATGCGCGCGGCACGTCCGACACGCGCGGAAACCTCGCTGCATCGTTGCTCGCAGTGCAGGCCCTGACCGAAGCGGGTGTGAAGTTCGATGGCACCTTGATGTGCTGCTACACCGTCGATGAGGAGCGGAATGGCACCGAAGGCTCCATCTACATGCTGAACAAGGTCGGCCTGACCGCCGACTACGAGATCACCGCCGAGCCGACCGCCTGGGGTGACGTCAACACGGACTGGGGCATGAACCTGTCGGTGGCCAATTCCGGCCACTGCCTGATCGAGCTCACCGTTCACGGGATCAAGTCGCACATCTGGCGACCGGACATCAGCGTCAACGCCATCATGGAAGCGGCAAAGCTGTTGCCGAAACTGAAGGACATGGCGTTCACGCATGTCCCCAGCAAGTTCATGGGACATACGCCGCCCTGCTGCGCCGTGGTGCGCATTCGGTCCGGCCTGCCCGGCGAGATGCAGTTCTCGCCGGATGCCTGCACCATCACGCTCGCCGTGGTCGGCATCGTGCCCGGCATGACGCTATCGAGCGTGATTGCGGACATCGAGCGCCTCGGACGGGACACTTTTGCGGGCGTGAACGACGTCAGGGTCGAGGTGCGCCAGGTGCCGGGCTCGCTGTTCGTCAACGCGACCGAACCGGTGCCGGTCGAGGAGGAGCCCTGCCGCTCCTTGCGCGCGGTTTACCGGCGTCTGATGGGCCGCGAGCCCGGTGTCAACCGCAAGAACGCCTTCAACGACACGATCCGCTTCCGCGAAGCCGGCATCAATGCGGTGACCTTCGGTCCCGGAGAAGACGGCTGGGCCGTCGACAATGAGAACATCTCGATCACCAAGTCGGTGATGGCGACGCGGATCTACGCGCTGACCATCATGCAGATCCTGGGAGTGCGGACATGAGCGTCGAGGCGACCCACATGACGATTCCAATCTCGCCGGATCGCACGCGACGCGGCAGCTTGCGGCTGCGGCTTCCGAAGGTCTCGCGATCGGTGCTGCTCTCGACGCTGACCGTGGCCATGCTGCTGGCCGGCTGGGCCATCGTCACGGAGATGGGCTGGGCCAACGAGCTGTTCCTGCCGAAGCCGCAGGCGGTCTGGGCCGCGTTCGTGAAGACGATGACGAAGGGATATCAGGGCGCGACCCTGCTTCAGCATCTCGGCGCAAGCCTCTATCGTATCCTCACCGCCTTTGCGCTGGCCTGCCTGATCGGCATCCCGCTCGGCGTCCTCATGGGCGTGTCGCGCAACGCTCGCGCGCTGCTCAATCCGTTGATCGAGTTCTACCGGCCGCTGCCGCCGCTCGGCCTTTATACGCTGCTGGTGATGTGGCTCGGCATCGGTGAGAGCTCGAAGCTGTCGCTGCTGTTTCTTGCCGGTCTGCCGGGCATCGTCATCTCGACGATCCAGGCCGTCACCAGCGTGGACCCGGTCTATGTGCGCGCCGCCCAGTCGCTCGGCGCGACCCGGCGACACCTGCTGTTTCACGTCTATTTGCCGGCGGCGGGACCACTGATTCTCGCCGGCATGCGCATCTCGCTCGGATTCACCTACACCGTTCTCGTCGCCGCCGAAATCGTCGCGGCATCCGCCGGCATCGGCTGGATGATCTGGGACGCCGCGAAATTCCTGCTCTCCGACGTCGTGATCATGGGGCTGATCGTGCTCGGCCTCACCGGCGTCGTGCTCGATCTCATGATGCGCGGCATCGCCAAACTGATGATGCCGTGGGCCTGAATCCAATTCTGATCCTAGGGGAGACCTCCATGATGAAGAGACTGATTGCGACGCTCGCGGTTACCACGTTGGCGCTCACGGCCGCAGTCCGCGCCGAGGACAAGCCGGCGAAGGTGACCGTCGGCTATCTGAACCTCGTCAACGCGCAGCTGGTCACCAAGCATCTTGGCCTGCTCGCCAAGGAGATGCCGGGCGTCGACATCAAATACGTCAAGATCGGCGGGGGTGGCGACATGCTGCGCGCGATCGCCGGCAACGACGTCGATTTCGGCGGCCTCGGCAACCCGCCGACCGCGATCGGCGCGACGCGCGCCCTGCCGATCAAGGGCATCCTGGTGATCAACATGCTCGACTACGTCGAGTCGATGGTGGTTCGCGCCGACAAGAACATCACCTCGCTCAAGGACCTCAAGGGCAAGACAGTGGCGGCGCCGTTCGGCTCCACGACACACTACCTCCTGCTCCAGGCGCTCAAGGACGAGGGTGTCGATCCCGCCTCGATGAAGATTCTGGACCTCGCGCCGTCGGACATCGCGGCGGCCTGGCTTCGCGGCGACATCGACGCGGCCTGGTTCTGGGAGCCGAATCTCGGCAAGGCCGTGAAGAACGGCGGCAAGATCCTCGTCACCTCGGGCGAGATGGCCAAGCGCGGCTACCCGACCTGGGACATCGGCGTCGTCATGAACGCGTTCGCGGAGAAATATCCGTCCTATGTCGACAAGTTCATCAAGGCCGAATGCGAAGGCATCGATTTCTGGCTGAAGAACCCGGAGAAGACCGCGGAGATCATCGCGGAAGAGCTTTCGCTGCCGATCGAGGACGCGCAGCGAATGATGAAGGGCACCGGGATGATTCCCTGCAACAAGCAGCTCACGGAGGAATATCTCGGCACATCCGCGAAAAAAGGCAAATTCGTCGACACGCTGATCTCGACCGCCGATTTCCTGGTGAAGCAGGAGCGCCTGCCGAAGCTGCTGCCGCGCGCCGACTTCGAAGCCTTCATCCAGCCCGCCTATCTGGAGAAGGTGATCGGCCGCTAGGATCGGTGCCGGCGGGCTTGTCTCGCCGGCACATCGCCAATTCCCGCAAGCACGTGACCGACATGAATCTCGCACCTCGCCACCTCCGCGCCGCCTATCGCCGCGGTGAGTTCAAGCCGTCCGATGTCGCCGCTTATGTGTTGTCGCGCCTTGATCACGCCGACCAGAGCGGCGTCTGGATCTCGACGGCAGATCCCGAAAGCGTCATGGCAAAGGCGCGTGCGCTCGATGCCCGCATTGGCGAGATCGGCGAGCTGCCGCTCTACGGCCTCGTGTTCTCGGTCAAGGATTGTATCGACGTGGCCGGTGAGCAGACCACCTCGGCCTGCCCGGAATTCGCCTACACCGCCAAAGACACGAGCCCGGTTGTCGCCGACGCCATCGCGGCCGGCGCGATCTATCTCGGCAAGACCAATATGGATCAGTTCGCGACCGGCCTCGTCGGCGTGCGCTCGCCCTATGGGATCGCCCGCAACCCGCACAATCCGGACTACATCCCCGGCGGCTCCAGTTCGGGCGCCGCGGTATCGGTCGCGACGGGCACATCGTCCTTTGCGTTCGGCACCGATACCGGCGGATCGGGCAGGGTGCCGGCGTCCTATTGCGGCGTGACCGGCTTCAAGCCGGCGCCCGGCGCCTTCAGTCAGCGCGGCATGGTCTACGCGTGCCGTAGCTTTGATACCATCTCGCTCTACACGCGCGACCCCCGCGATGGCCACGAGATCTATCGCGTGTTGGCGCGGCGCGATGTCGAGGACTGTTTTTCGCCGGAAGCTTTCGCCGGATGGACGGAGCAGGCTCCTCCAGCGCGGCCGCTCAACATCGCAACGACGCGTCCGGATCAGCTCAGCTTCTTCGGCAATGCGGAGACGGAGGCGCTGTTCGGCGACGGGCTTCGCAAGCTGCGGCAGCTCGATCTGTCGGTCGCATCGGTCGACTTCTCGCCGTTCATTTCGGTCAACGATCTGATGTTTTTCGGACCGTTCCTCGCCGAGCGGGACGTCTCGGTCGGCGCGTTCCTCGACGCCAATCCGGAGGCGGGCGTGAAGATCGTGCGCGACCTCGTCCTCGGCAGCCGGAAGTTCACGGCGGCCGACGCCTACCGTGCGCTCTACAAGGTCAAGGAGGTCCAGCGATCGCTGCGCGACTTCTGGCAAGTTCACGACGCGCTGGTCGTGCCGACGGTCGGCACCGTGCTGAGCATCGATGACGTTGCGCGCGACCCGCTGACGGCCAACTTCAACAACGGCTATTACACCAATTACGCCAACCCGCTGGGCCTGGCCGCCATCGCCGTTCCGAACGCCGTCACCGCAGCCGGCGTGCCCTATGGCGTCACGTTCCTGGCGCCGGCCGGCCGGGAGCGCCTGCTCACCGATCTGGCTTGCGCTTTCATGGAGGCTTCGGCCGAGCCCGACCATCTGCGCCGCGTTGCAATCTGAGCGGAGACCTCCTAGCCTTCGAGCCGTCACTCGAAGGGAGACCGATCGTGGGGCGCAGCGATGCGCATGAGGTGGCCGATCCAGCTGAGCCGCGCGCCGAACTGCCACGGCCCGGGACCGGACGTTATGTGCTGAAGGCGTTGGACAAGCCCGATCTGGAGCTGGTGATGCGAACCGGCAGGCTCGCGACCTACCAGAACCGCGAATATCTGCTGCGGGAGGGCGAGCCCGCAAATGGCGTCCACATCATCCTGAACGGGATCGTCGAAAGCACCCATGCCGGCACGCAGGGGCGCGAACTGATGCTTTCCACCTGGGAGACCGGCGATTTCGTCGGCGCGCCCTATATCCTCGGCGATCACCGCCACAGCTGGTCGGCCCGCGCGCTCGGGCGGGTCGAAGCACTGCATCTCGACCAGGATGCGGTCCGCCGGTTGATCGCGCAGTCGCCGTCGTTCGCAGTCGCGCTGATCGAGTGTCTCGGCTTCAAGGGCGAGACCTATTCGATGCTGGCGCAGACGCTGGCGGGACAGAAGGCGGCGGAACGGTTGGTGCTGCTCCTGGTCAAGCTGTGCGAGAACGCGGCCCAGGACGAGAGCGGCCCGATCTCGCTCGGCCGCATCACGCAGGCCAATCTCGCGCGCATGATCGGCGCGACGCGCCAGTCGATCAGCCTGATCCTCAGCCGCCTCCAGGACGACGGCATCATCTGGACCGGCCCAACCAAGATGGTCGTCAACGATCTCGCTGCGTTACGGAAGCAGGTGACCGACTAGGTCGTGTACTCATAAAGGTCAGCTACCGGCGCAAGACGGAAGTCTCCCGCGTTGAGCATGATGGGCAGCCTTCCCACTTCGGACATGGCGCGGCTCGCGCAATGCGCGCGAACACTCGATTGCCAGATTCACGCACGGTCTGGCTCAGGCGATTGAATCTGCTATACGCGGTGCAGGACGAATTGGAGTTGCCAGTGCCGGAACGGGCCAGTTAACCTCAAACGGCCATCTCACCAGCGAGGAAGGTCTCTTGATTCAGCCTTGGACACTACTGTCGAGCGAAATGGCCTTCGACCACCGCTGGTATAAGCTCCGGCGAGACACCGTTAAATTGCCCAATGGGCGCGTTGTTGACGACTACTTTGTCTCGCAGCGGCCTAATGTGGCTATTGCGGTCCCGCTCACAAGAGAAAACGATGTTATCCTCGTTCGGCAGTATAAGCATGGCGTGCAGGCAATCACGTTGGAATTCCCGGCCGGCACCTTTCAGTCGGAATCACCGATGACGGCAGCAGCGCGGGAGCTTGAAGAAGAGACCGGCTATTCGCCGAGCGACATGATCGACCTCGGAACTTGCTTTGACGATTCAACCAAGAATTCGAATCTAGTGCATATTTTCCTTGCGAGCGGATGTGCGCTGACAGGCAGTCAACGCCTTGACGAATTGGAAGAGGCGTCAGGAGTCGAAGTTGTATTGATGTCGCTGCAGGAAGTGCTTAAAGCGCTCGAAGACGGAACAATTAAATCTATGGCGTCGGTTGCCGCGGGCTATAAGGCGCTCCGCGCAATCGGAGCATAAGCGCAAGACGGATCAGGCTTTCCAGCGGCAAAGCCGGTTATCGCTGCACCGCATATGTCCGGTTCTCGGTACCTGTTCTTCACGTATTCCGGCGCCGTCGAAAATCATTTTCAGCCCGACTTCGACGGTGCTGGGACCAGCCCCATGCACAGCTGCACCTCGGCCGGGACATTGTAGGTCCGCATGATGTGGCGGCTGTCGCGCAGGCCGGTTGCCTCACGCTGCACCACGAACATCCAGAGCGCGTGGCCGGCTTCCATCACCAGCTTGCGCCTGGCCGGCTGCATCGAGGCCGGCACCTCGGGGAGGGCATGGGCGGCGTCGAACTCGCGCAGGCGCGCCAGCGCCTGTTCGAGCGTGCGGCCCATCCGTCCGAGGGCGGAGGCCTGTTCCTGGACAATCTCGTAATGGAGGATATCGACGGGCGGGCGGAGATCACGGGACATGAGCCCGAATATAGTGCCGCCGGAGCGGCCTGCAACGCAGGCCCGGCTTGCCGCTACTTCGCCCGATAAGCCGCCAGGAACATCCGCGTCGCGCTGTCGACGACCTCGCTCATGCGCTCTTCCGACGGCGCGGGCGCGGCCTGGAAGACGAAGGGCAGGAACAGCGAGGCCTTGCACAGTTCCATGAACTGCGACGCCGCGAGATCGCAATTGTCGATCGCGAGATCGCCGGAGGCGACATGGGTGTTGAGATAGTCGGAGAGGCGGTTGATGGACTTGTCCAGCACCCGCGCATAGTAGCGCCGGCCGAGATCGGGCATGCGCTCGGCGATCGCCATCACGGTGCGGATCGCCGATCCGCCGCCGGGCCGGCACAGCAAACGGTTGTAGGCCCGGCCGAAATCCTTCAGCGTGGTTTCAACATCGCGTGCCGGATCGAAATTGAACGCGACCTGCCCGTGCTGGAGCGCCTCCTGCTCGAGGATGGCTTCGAACAGCGCGCATTTGTCGGCGAAGTAGACGTAAAGCGTGCCTTTGGAGACCTGCGCCGCGCGGGCGATCTCACCCATGCTGGCGCCGTCAAACCCGAGATCCATGAACACCTTGCGGGCCCCGTCCAGGATCTGGCGGCGTTTGGAGCTGTCCTCCTCCTGGATGACGTGCAGATGTTCGCGGACGGCTACAACCATTGGTTCAGGGTCTCGGAAAGTTTTTGGATCGGTTCAGGGTCATGAAACCGAAATAAAGGATTCGGGCCAGTAGGGTCTGCCCGGGAATATTATCTATATTGACCGAACCGTTCGGTCAATGATATTTGGGATCGGCGAGAGGGACCCGGCCGCACGGCGGCCGTCCCTCATCGCGCTTTTTTTTGGGGAGGCCTTCATGGCCGTACTGAGAGACCAGGCTGCGCGCGTCCTTCGTCCGGACGCCGTGGAGACGCCGACGCCCGCGGGTGGTGACGCCGCCACCGAGACGTCTGTAGCTCTCGCCGAGCAGTTGCGCTCTCATGTGGCCGAGGAAACCAAGCGCCGCCCCAGCGAGGCGCCGGAGACGCCCGTGACCGACAAGCCGGCCGCAGCCCCAGAGGCGCCCGTCGCCGCCGGCGCGCCGAAGTCCGGCAAGCGCAAGTTCGTGATGATGGGAGTAGGGCTGGTGCTGGCGCTCGCGGCCGCGAGCTATGCCGGCTATTACACCCTAGTCGGCCGCTTCTACGTCGCGACCGACGACGCCTATGTCCGCGCCAACAACACCATGCTGGGCGCGCGCGTTGCCGGCCACGTCTCCTCGATCCTCGCCGGCGACAACACGACGGTGCGCGCCGGCGACATCGTCTTCCGCATCGACGACGGCGACTACAAGATCGCGGTCGACGCCGCCGCGACCAGGATCGCGACCCAGCAGGCCACCATCGATCGCATCGGCCGCCAGGTCGCGGCGCTCGACAGCCAGGTCGCACAGGCCAAGGCGCAGCTCGTCTCCGCCGAAGCCGGCCTCAAGCGCGCCGACCTCGATTATGAGCGCCAGCAGGCGCTCAGCAACAAGGGTTTTGCCTCGCGCGCCACCTTCGAGAGCTCCGAAGCCGGACGCGACCAGGGCGCCGCCGCGGTCAAGGCTGCGCAGGCCGCCTACGATGTCGCGCTCAGCAATGTCGACGTCGCCAAGGCGCAGCAGGCCGAAGCGCAGGCGCAGCTCGCCGAGCTCAAGACCACGCTGGCCAAGGCCGAGCGCGATCTCGCCTTCACCGCGGTGCGCGCGCCGATCGACGGCACGTTCTCGAACCGCCTCGTCAGTGCCGGCGATTTCGTCGCGGTTGGCCAGCGGCTCGGCAACGTCGTGCCGCTCGACAACGTCTATATCGACGCCAATTTCAAGGAGACCCAGCTCAAGCGCATCCGCCCCGGCCAACCGGTGACGATCAAGGTCGACGCCTACGGCATGCGCAAGTTCTCCGGCGTCGTCGACAGCATCGCGGCGGGCGCGGGCTCGGTATTCACGCTGCTGCCGCCCGACAACGCCACCGGCAACTTCACCAAGATCGTGCAGCGCGTGCCGGTCCGCATCCGCGTGCCGAAGTCGGTCGCGAAGCAAAACCTGCTCCGTGCCGGAATGTCGGTCACTGCGACCGTCGACACCAACAAGGGCGCGGCCGACGCCGACAGCGAGGTCGATCTCGACGACGCCACCATGATCCATCCGCAGTAGCGCGCCTGCGCCGCGAGGTCAGACCATGGCGAACGCCACGACCGCTTCACCTGCCATGATGGCGGATCCCGCTTCGGAGCGCATCGCGCCGAAGCGGCTGTTCGCTTTCATTATCATGGTGTTCGGGATGTTCATGTCGATCCTGGACATCCAGATCGTCTCGGCATCCCTGAGTGAAATCCAGGCCGGCCTGTCGGCAAGCTCCAGTGAAGTCTCCTGGGTCCAGACCGCCTATCTGATTGCCGAAGTGATCGCGATTCCGCTGTCGGGATTCTTGTCGCGCGCCTTTGGCACGCGGCTGTTGTTCGCAATCTCGGCGGCCGGCTTTACCGCATCGAGCCTGCTCTGCGGCTTCGCCACCACCATCGAGGAGATGATCCTCTGGCGCGCGCTGCAAGGCTTTCTTGGCGCCGGCATGATCCCGACGGTGTTCGCCTCGGCCTACACCGTTTTCCCGCGCACCAAATTCCACATCGTCGGTCCCATCATCGGGCTCGTCGCGACGTTGGCCCCGACCATCGGGCCGACCGTCGGCGGCTACATCACTGACCTGATGTCCTGGAACTGGCTGTTCTTCATCAACATCGTGCCCGGCATCGGCATCACCATCGGCGTGCTGGCGCTGGTCGATTTCGACGAGCCGCATTTCGAATTGCTCGATCGTTTCGACTGGTGGGGGCTGCTGTTCATGGCCGGCTTCCTCGGCACGCTCGAATACGTGCTGGAGGAAGGGCCGCAATATGAATGGATGCAGGACCCCTCGGTCGCGATCTGCGCCTGGATCTGCGGCATCTCGGCGATCGCCTTCTTCTGGCGCGTCTTCACCGCGGCCGAGCCGATCGTCAATTTGCGCACCTTTTCCAACCGCAATTTCGCGATCGGCTGCGTCCTTCAGTTCTGCATCGGCATCGGCCTCTACGGCCTGACCTACATCTATCCGCGCTACCTCGCCGAAGTGCGCGGCTATAGCGCGCTGATGATCGGCGAGACCATGTTCGTCTCGGGCATCACCATGTTCCTGGTCGCGCCGGTGGTCGGGCGTCTCATGGCGAAGTACGACATGCGCTACATGATCGCGTTCGGGCTCGTCGTGTTCGCGCTCGGCTCCTACCAGATGACCTGGATCACGCGCGATTACGATTTCTACGAGCTGCTGATTCCGCAGATCCTGCGCGGCATCGGCATGATGTTCGCGATGGTGCCGACCAACAACATCGCGCTGGGCACGCTCGCGCCCGACCGGGTGAAGAACGCCTCGGGACTCTTCAACCTGATGCGCAATCTCGGCGGCGCGGTGGGGCTTGCCGTCATCAACACCGTGCTCAACGACCGCACGGACCTGCACATCACGCGCCTGCAGGAGCGCGTGACCTGGGGCAACGCGACCGCGACCGAAACCCTGACCATGTTCATGCAGAAGTTCCAGGGGCTCGGCGATTCCACCCTGATGGCGATGAAGCAGCTCAGCCAGATCGTGCATCGCCAGGCCGTGGTGATGGGCTTCGGTGATGCTTTCTTCATCCTGACGCTGTTCTATCTTGGCCTCACCCTGCTCGTCACGCTGTTGAAGAAGCCAGCCTCGCCGTTCGGCGCCAGCGGCGACGCGCATTGAGCCAGCCACTCATTCGGTGTCATCGCCCGGCTTGACCGGGCGATCCAGTATTCCAGAGGCCTTGGTTGGAAAGCTCGCTCCCGCCATAGAAGCCGCGGCGTACTGGATGCCCCGGTCAAGCCGGGGCATGACGGCGGAGTGCGCGGTGAGGCGCACCAATTTGCAACACTCGTGCGTGATCTCGCGCGAGCCCCGTTGCAAATCACCAATGACACATCTATAAAGCGCACCTCATTCAATCGAACCGGGAGGATTTGCATGATTTCGTCGCATTCGCAGATCGCACGCCCGCGCTCGATGATGTTCTGGCTCGGTATCTGCTCGGCCTCCTAGAGGCCTCTTCCGCCAGCTTCGATTGGGCTTCCAGTCCCGATCGCTCCGCTCCCCAAGTAAAGCCAATTTCAGGTGACGCCGTCTCGGCCCTCGCGGCTGGCCTGCGTCCATCAATGGAGCCGGCCCGCGCCATAAGCGGCCGGATGATGCCATGACCGCTCTGTCAAAAAGGCCCGCGGCGATACGCGTGGTGCTGCCCTTCGTGTTCCGGCACTGGCTGAAGCAGCCGGGGCGTACCCTCGTCGTGGCCGGCGGCTTGTTGGGCGCAACCATCGCCGACCTGTTCATGCCGGTCTTCTCCGGACATCTGGTCGACGCCCTGACGCGCGGCCCATCCGATCCCGCCGCGCGTCACGCGGCGCTGATGGCCCTGGGCGGTATCGTGGCGTTGGGCGCTGCCTCCATGGTGCTGCGGCTGACCGGCCTCCAGGCCATCGTGCCGTTCTCGCTGAAGATCATGTCCGAGGTCGCGCAGGAAGCCTTCATGCGCGTGCAACGCTTCTCGACCGACTGGCACGCCAACTCCTTCGCGGGATCCACGGTGCGCAAGGTCACCCGCGGCATGTGGGCGCTCGACCTGTTGAACGACACGATCTTGATGGCGCTGGCGCCGTCGCTGCTGGTGCTGATCGGGTCGATGATCCTGCTCGGCGTGCACTGGGCCTCACTCGGCGCGGTGATCGCGCTGGGCGCGCTGGCCTATGTCACGATGACGGTGCTGTTCTCGACGCGCTACATCGCGCCGGCCGCGCGCGTCTCCAATGCCTGGGACACCAAGGTCGGCGGCACGCTGGCGGATGCGCTGACCTGCAACGCGGTGGTGAAATCCTTCGGCGCGGAAGCGCGCGAGGATGCGCGGCTTGCCCGTGTCGTCAACCGTTGGCGCGTGCGCGTGCGGCGGACCTGGCTGCGCTACAACTACACCAATCTGGCGCAGCTCTCGGTGCTGCTGGCCCTGCGCGCCTCCGTGATCGGCGGCGCCGTGCTGCTGTGGATGTCGGGGCGGGCCTCGCCCGGCGATGTCACCTATGTGCTGACGAGCTACTACGTCATCCATGCCTATTTGCGCGACGTCGGAATGCACATCAACAATCTTCAGCGCTCGGTCAACGACATGGAGGAGCTGGTGGCGATTCACGACGAGCCGATCGGGATTGCGGATGCGACGGACGCGCGGCCGATCGCGATCGAGCGCGGCGAACTCGTGTTCGACGACGTCACGTTCCACTATGGCGGCCATCCCGTGCCGCTCTATGACGGACTGTCGGTCACGATCCGCGCCGGCGAACGCGTCGGTCTCGTCGGCCGCTCCGGCTCCGGCAAGACCACCTTCGTCAAGCTGGTGCAGCGGCTCTACGACGTGACCGGCGGCCGCGTTCTGATCGATGGGCAAGACATCGCCAAGGCCACGCAGCATTCGCTGCGCAGTCAGATCGCGATCGTGCAGCAGGACCCGATCCTGTTCCACCGCTCGCTCGCCGAGAACATCGCCTATGGACGGCCCGGCGCCGGCCTGGAGGCGATCGAGCAGGCGGCACGGCTGGCCAACGCGCACGACTTCATCGTGCGGCTGCCCAAGGGCTACGGCACGCTGGTCGGCGAGCGCGGCGTCAAGCTCTCCGGCGGCGAGCGGCAGCGGGTGGCGCTGGCGCGCGCCTTCCTGGCCGATGCGCCGGTGCTGATCCTGGACGAAGCGACCTCGAGCCTCGATTCGGAATCCGAGGCGCTGATCCAGCAGGCGATGGAGCGGCTGATGCGAGGTCGTACCTCGATTGTGATCGCGCACCGGCTGTCGACGGTGCGCAGCCTCGATCGCATCCTGGTGTTCGACCACGGCGAGATCGTCGAGCAAGGCACGCATGCCAGGCTCGCGGCCAAGCCCGGCGGCATCTATCGCGGCCTTTTCGAGCGCCAGGTGGTGGAGCTCGGACAGATCGCAGCGGCGGAATGAGCGGCGCGGCCGACGGGACGAAAGTCCGCCGTCGCGCCGCCAGAGGATGGATGACATGAAGGACCTGACACGCGGCTCCATCGTGGGCCACATCCTGAGCATGGCGCCCCCGATCGTGGTTGGCATGATCACGATCATGATCTGCCAGCTCGTCGACCTGTATTTCGTGTCGGGACTGGGCGATGCGGCGATCGCGGGCGTCGCCGCGGCCGGCAATGCCGGCTTTCTCGTCAATGCACTGATGCAGGTGCTCGGCGTCGGCACGGTGGCGCTGATGGCGCACGCCGTGGGGCGCAAGGACCGGGGCGACGCCAACCTCGTCTTCAACCAATCGGTCGTTCTATCGGTGCTGTTCGGGCTCCTGACCCTGGTCGCAGGCTTCGCATTATCGCGCCCATATATGCGCACGATCGCAGCCGATGAGGCCACGGTCGAAGCCGGCGCGATTTATCTGCTCTGGTTCATGCCGGCTTTGGCGCTGCAGTTTGCGTCGCAAGTCATGGCATCTGCGTTGCGGGCAACGGGCATCGTGCGACCGAGCATGGTGGTTCAAGCGCTTGCAGTGGCCATCAACATCGCGCTGGCGCCGGTCCTGATCTCGGGGTGGGGCACCGGGCACGCGCTCGGTGTTGCCGGAGCGGGCCTCGCAAGCTCGATTGCCGTCTTCATCGGTGTGCTCATGCTGCTGGTGTATTTCCTGAAACTGGAACGCTATGTCGCCCTTGATCCCGCGCAATGGCGGCCGCAGCTTCGACAGTGGAAGAGGATCCTCAATGTCGGCCTGCCTGCAGGCGGCGAGTTCGCGATGGTCTTCATCATCATGGCCGTGGGCTATTACGTGCTGAGCGTTTTCGGCTCGGCGGCACAGGCCGGATTTGGCATCGGGACGCGTCTCCTCGGTCTGATGCAGATGCCGGCGCTCGCTATCGCCCTTGCGGCAGGGCCGATCGCCGGCCAGAACTTCGGCGCCGGCAATGGAGCGCGCGTGAGGGAGACCTTTGTCAAGGCGGCGCTTGTCGCGACCGCCGTGATGATTGTTTTCCTGATCCCGGCGCAGCTCGTGCCTGGTCTGTTGCTTACCGGCTTCTCGAAGGATCAGGAGACGATGGCGGTTGCGTCGCTTTTTCTGCGTATCGTCTCGCTCAACATGGTGGCGCAGGGACTGATCTTCACTTGCTCAAGCCTGTTTCAGGGGCTCGGCAATACCAAGCCGGTATTGTTGACCTCGGCAACGCGGGTCCTCACCTATTCCCTGCCGTCGATCTGGATCTCGACGTGGCCGGGCTTTCGGATGGAGCATGTCTGGTATTTGTCGATCGCCACGACCACGCTGCAGGCTGCCCTGAGCGTGTGGCTGTTGCGCCGCGAGTTCGGAAAGCGCCTTGTGGTGCTCCGGGACGAGGAATCCCCGGAGCAGGCTGCGCCCGAGCCCGTGGCGTCTCCTGTACGCGCGCCCGCGTAGCGATCGCTTATCTGCGTGCTTGGGGTCGGGGTTGCCGGCGGCGTGGCGCTCACCGTGAAGAAAACACGGAGTTAGTGCGTGCCCAAACTGTTCCAGACGAGGCCGAGGCCCGACAGGAACAACAGACCGAGCACGACATCGCCGAAATGCTTGTCGCTCAGCGCGTGATAGACGCGCGCGCCGGCCCATGCGCCGATCAGCGTGCCCGGAAATGCGACCACCGCGAGCCACACCACCTTGAACGCGACGAGGCCCGAGGCGGTCTGCAACACCAAAGCGGTGGCGAGCACGGTGAAATTGAAGAGCTGGAAGATGCCGCGCCGCTCGTGCTTGTTCCAGCCGCGGATGTTGGCCCACAGGATCGGCAGCGGCCCCGACAATCCGGCAAGGCCACCAAGAATGCCGCCGGCGAAGCCGATCGCGCCGTCGGCAATGCGGCCGCCGAAGGTGATGGCGAGCGGCTTCTTGTTGAGGTACAGCGCGGTCGAGAAGATCAGCAGCAGCACGCCGACGCTCAGCTTGAACACTTTTGGATCGGCAGAGGCGACCAGCATGGTGCCCAGCGGCACGCCGATCAGTCCTCCAATCAGGAACGGCCAGACCAGCGAGAGATCAAAACTCTTCCACATCGACGGCAGCGTCGAGCTCTGCGCGATCACCGAGCAGATCAGCACCAGCGGCACCGCGAGCGAGGGCGGCAGCACGTAGAGCCAGATGCCGAGTGCCATCAGCGCCGTGCCGAAGCCGGCAAGGCCAGAGACGAAGCCCCCGGCGAGTGCGCCGAGCAGCAGCAGCGCGTAGGTGAGCATTTCCAACAGATTGTCCCTGTCGCCTGGGCGATCCCGAACTGTTGATCGCCATCGCTCGCATAGCACAGCTGCGGCCGTGCAGGTCAATTTCAAAACCGCACGCAAGCGTGATCCCCAATGGCGGGCGTTCGCGAAAGACAGGCCTACATGATGCTCGTACTTTAAACTGGGGTCCGCTCGACGCCATCATGCGGTTCGATCGGCCAGTCTCCCGACTGAACATATGGAGAAGGACGATGACCCGCACGAAGATTGCCGTGGCAGCCGCGCTGGTCTCGGCGGCGGCCTTGATGCCGACAATGGCGCAGGCTCAGTTTTCCGAGCCCGCGGCCTATCAGGCCGCCCATCCGGACCGCGACGTTCTGAATGGCGGCCAGCTCACGCCCGCCGCGCGCGGGGCCCGCGGCCAGCAGGGAACGCCTGCTGATGCCTATGCATCGCAAGCTTATCCATCGGCTGTCGCGCCAGTCGTGCGCTCGCGGCATCGCCGTCAGCATCGATAGCTATTTGCTAGACGATCTGCCGGGTGTCGGCGGGCCTGTGCAGCGCGCTCACGAGGATGCGCAGCGCTTCCGTCAATTCCGCCCTGTTGCGCGCCGCGCCAAGCGAGACGCGTGCTGCATGTGGCGGTGGTCCGTCCACGGTGAAGGCCTCGCCGGCGACGAGTGCGAGTCCATTCCGCAGGAGATGCGCCGCTAGGTCGGGTCGGCCCTCCGGCAGCCGCAGCCATAGATGATGAGCTGCGGGCTTGGCCTGGAACTCAAAGCCTTTGAGCGCCCGTTGCGCAAGCTGCTGCCGGCCGATCGCCTCGCTCCTGATGCCGGTGATGATGCGGTCGGCGATGCCGGTCTCAATCCAATGCGTCACCAGCGCGACCATCAGCGGCGCCGGCATCTGCACGGTCGCCTGCAAAGAGCTGCGCATCTCCCGCTGCGAGCTGCTGTCGGGCGTCACCAGATAGGCAACCCGCAGCGCGGGCGCGATGCATTTTGACAGCGTGGTCGCGAGATATGTCCGTTCCTGAATGAGATTGGCGATCGGCGATGCCGAGCGATCGAGCAGCCCGTAGGCGTCGTCCTCGATCAGAATCGTATTGGCATCGTTGATGATCTTCGCGATGGCGCTGCGGCGCTCGGGGGCAAGCGTCGCGGTGGTCGGATTGTGCAGCGTCGGAATGAGATAGACGGCTTTCGGCTTATGCGTGCGGCAAGCCTTTGCCAGCGCGCCGGGCAGGATGCCGCCGTCGTCCATGGCGACGCCGACGAGCTTGACGCCGAGGCGCGCGGCGGCGGCCTTGATTCCGGGAAAGGTGAGGGCCTCCGTGAGGATCACGTCGCCGGGGCGTGCGAGATGGGCGAGCAGGTTGAACAGGATCGTCTGCGCGCCGGGAAAGATCACGAGCCTGTCGGCGTGCGCATGCGGCACGCGTGCGCGCATCCAGCGCGCCGCGACCTCGCGCTCGTGTGCGCTGCCGCCGGGCGGCTGGTAGTTGAGATGCGCCGTCAGGCCCGATTGCGCGCGGATGGCTTCCATCCCGGCGATGATGCGCTCGTCGAGCTGCGCTTCGAGTGGCTGCGGCGGCACGTTCATCGAGAGGTCGATCGCGACGGGATGCGGCAGATCGACCGCGCGGCGCGCGCTGGTCTCCGACACGAACGAGCCCTGGCCGACCCGGGCTTCCATGATGCCGCGGCGCCGCGCCTCGGTGTAGGCGCGCGTCACCGTGGTGAGGTCGATGCCGAGCGCCTTTGCCAGCGCCCGCTGCGTCGGCAATTGTTGGCCGCGGACCAGCCGGCCGGCGGCGATATCGGCCTCCATGGCCTCGACGATGCGCTGATAGCGCGGCCCGCTCAGCTCTGAGATTGTAGGGGTCCAATCCATGCAATTAGCGCCCATATCCTTTGAATGTATGGATGCAAGATAGTATTGTATGGATCGGTGAAAAGGAAGAGGTGGGGTCATGGCGACGGGTTCAGTCTCTCTGGCAAAGGCAATGTGGCGCGGTTTCTTGGGCAAATGCCCGAACTGCGGCGAAGGGCATGCATTCGGCCGTTTCCTGAAGGTGGCGGATACCTGCGACCATTGCGGCGAGGAGCTGTTCCACCAGCGCGCCGACGATTTTCCGGCCTATCTCGTGATGGTCGTCGTCGGTCATCTCGTGGTGCCGGCAATCCTTGCCGTCGAAACCGCCTATGCGCCGGCCGTCTGGCTGCAACTGGCGGTGTGGCTGCCGGTGACCTTGTTCGCTTCGCTCGCGCTGCTGCAGCCGACCAAGGGTGCCATCGTCGGGCTGCAATGGCAGATCGGCATGCACGGTTTTGAGCCGGGCAAGCTGCGGCGCGAAGCTGGTCGGCCTGCACCCGCCCTCGTGAAGGTGAACGCGCGCGCGGCTTAAGGAGCCATAGCGTTTACATCGCGCGGTCGCCCGCTACACTCCATCGTACAAACAAGAACGACGGAAACGCCGATGGCCGCACGCTCAAAAACCTTCCTGCTTTGTCACGGCGCGTGGTCCGGCGGGTGGGCCTGGAAGAAGATGCATCCGCTGATGGCGCAGGCCGGCCACCGCCTGATTGCGCCGACCTATACCGGGCTCGGCGAGCGCGCGCATCTGGCCAGTCCCGCGATCGATCTCGACACGCACATCCAGGACATTTTCAACGTCATCAGGTTCGAGGATCTCGAGGACATCGTGCTCCTCGGCCACAGCTATGGCGGCATGGTCGCCACCGGCGTCGCCGATCGCGCGCGCGAGCGGGTGACGCAATTGATCTATCTCGACGCCTTCGTGCCGCGTGACGGCCAGTCGCTGTTCGATCTCAATGAGGGCGGGCGCGAGCCGATGCGCAAGGCTGCAAGCTCAGGCGACGGCTACCGCATCCCGCCGAACCCGCCGCCGCCGGATACGCCGCAGGCCGATCTCGACTGGCTCAACGCGCGCCGGATCAACATGCCGATCAAATGTTTCGAGACGAAGCTGAAGCTCGAACATGGCGAGCCGGCGATGCCGCGCAGCTACATCTATTGCACGCGCATTCCGCCGGGCGACGTGTTCGGGCAGTTCGCCAGGCGCACCAAAAGCGAAGATGGCTGGCGCACTTTCGAGCTCGATGCGAGCCATGCGCCGAACGTGACGGCGCCGGAGGCGTTGATGGGTGTGTTGGAGGAGATCGTCGGATAACTCACAGTGGTCATTCCGGGCCGTGCGCAGCACGAGCCCGGAATCCATTTCTCCAGAAACTTTGTGGCTTGATGGATTCCGGGTTCTCGCTTCGCGAGCCCCGGAATGACGAGAGCCCAAATGGTGAGGGGCTCGATGCGGTCAGCATCGAACCCCTCGTCACTTCTTGGTAAGACGCGTTTTCTTCACGCGAACCGGAAAGCCCACTTCGCTCGAAAACGCTTTAGGATATCAGCCGGCCTGTAAGCCGGGTTCTGTAAGGCACCGTCCGCTTGCGCGAACGATACGTGACGGCCATTCCTCTGGGACCATGTTTGCACATGGCCTCGAGCAACCTACCCGGACGGCGGGCCTGACATCGCCCCGCGGCGTTATCGCTTTCGCGAACAGCCCGCTACGCCGTCCCTATTCGGTTTTGCTCCCGGTGGGGTTTACCATGCCGGCTCCGTTGCCGGAGCCGCGGTGCGCTCTTACCGCACCTTTTCACCCTTACCCGTCTACGCAGCTGACGCTGCTACGACGTGGCAAGCCTTGCGGGCCTGCCTCGCCGAAGCCCCGAAGGGGCGAAGGCGGGCGGTTCGTTCTCTGTGGCACTTTCCCTGGGGTCGCCCCCGCCGGACGTTATCCGGCACCGTATGTCAAGGGAGCCCGGACTTTCCTCCCCGGCGGCCTTTCGGCACTTGCCGGAGCGGCCGTCCGGCCGACTGACGGCTTACGCATGAAGCATTTGTGTCGGTTCCGCAAGCTGATAACGCCATGCACGGTTCGCACGAAATAATTTATCCTGAAGATGTCGTTGGAAGCGTGGCCCGTTCGACTGGTTGTCGGTGATCCCAAGTGCAACAGGAGTTGAGCGATGCAGTATTTGCTGATGATCTACCAGAACGAAGCCGAGTACGCGAATATGCGTCCGGCTGCCGGCCAACAGATGACGGCGGAATATCAGACCTTCACGCAAGACATCATCCAGAGCGGCAATTTCAAGGCCGGCGACCGTTTGCAGCCGACCACGACCGCGACGACGGTTCGCGTGCGCGATGGCAAGACCCTGACGACCGACGGCCCGTTCGCCGAAACGCGCGAGCAGCTCGGCGGCTATTACCTCGTGGAGGCCAAGGATCTCGACACTGCGATCGAGATCGCGGCGCGGATTCCGTCGGCGCGCATCGGCTCGATCGAGGTGCGGCCGATCTGGGTCTACGACAAGTGATGGCGCAGCCGCACACCGTCACATGACACTGTCCGAGATCGACAAGATCTTCCGCGACGAGGCGGGGCGGGCGCTGGCCACGCTGATCCGCCTCGTCGGCGATTTCGATCTCGCCGAGGACGCGCTCCAGGACGCGTTTGCGGTGGCACTGGCGCGTTGGCCGGCGTGCGAGGTCCCCGACAATCCGCGTGCCTGGCTGGTCAATGTCGCCAGGCACAAGGCGATCGACCGTATCAGGCGCCAGGCCGTCTTCCGCGGCAAGGAGCAGGCGCTCGTGCACGAGCTCGAGCTGAACGCGCAAGCGCCCAACGAGCCGCCGGCCATGCTCGACGACGACATGCTGCGGCTGATCTTCACCTGCTGCCATCCTGCATTTGCGCCCGAAGTCCAGGTCGCGCTGACGTTGCGCACCGTCTGCGGGCTCTCCACGGCGCAAGTCGCGCGCGCCTTCCTGGTCAGCGAGGAGGCGATGGCGCAGCGTCTGGTCCGCGCCAAGCAGAAGATCAGGCTCGCCGGCATTCCCTATGAGGTTCCCGAGCGCGACACACTGGTGCCGCGGCTCGATGGTGTGCTTGCCGTGATCTATCTGGTCTTCACCGAAGGCTATGTGGCGACGTCGGGTGCGGATTTGATGCGGCCCGATCTTGCGGCCGAGGCGATCCGGCTTGGCCGCTTGCTCGACCGGCTGGTACCCGATCGCGCGGGGATCAAGGGCCTGCTGGCGCTGATGCTGCTGCACGATGCGCGCCGCGCAGGGCGCCAGACCGCCGCCGGCGACATCGTGCTGCTGGAAGAGCAGGATCGTTCGCGGTGGGAGCATGCGCAGATCGAGGAGGGGCTGCGTCTGGTGGACGACGCACTGCGCGTGCCCGGCCGGCCGCAGCCCTACGCGGTGCAGGCCGCGATCGCTGCGCTGCATGCGCGCGCGCCGAGCTATGAGCAGACGGACTGGCCGCAGATCGCCGGACTCTACGAGGTGCTATTGCGCATCAACCCGTCGCCGGTGATCGAGCTGAATCACGCAGCGGCAATGTCGATGGTCGATGGTCCCGCACGTGCGCTCGATCTCGTGGATGCGATCACGGCGCGCGGCGGGCTTCATGGTTACGAGCTGCTGCCAGCGGTGCGGGCGGATTTGTTGCGGCGGCTCGGCCGGAACGAGGAGGCGCGCGAGGCCTATCGCTCGGCGACGGAGGCGACGCAGTTGGAGCCGCTGCGCCGGCTGTACGCGCGAAGGATGAGGGAGATGGAGTAGCTAGTTCCTCATACTCCGTCATTGCGAGGAGCACTTGCGACGAAGCAATCCAGACTGCTTCCGCGGAGGCAGTCTGGATTGCTTCGCTTCGCTCGCAATGACGGGGGTGGCAGTCGCCGTCACTTCGTCGCGACGGTCGTTGCCTCCTGAGGGAGACTCCCCAACAGCGCCTGCAAGGTCGACAGCGTCGAGTGATCCGCGACTCCATCCAGTCGCGCCGGGCGGAAATGGCGCTGGAAAGCGGTCACGACTTCCATGGTCGCGGCGTCGTATTTTCCGGTGAGGGGAACGCCGTAGCCGTATCTGGCGAGCGCCTGCTGCAGGCTCAGCACTTCGTCGCTGATGGTGCCGAGCATCAGGCTCTCGCCGCGCACCACCGGCGCCGGCGTGACCCAGTGGCCGACACCGGAATTCGCCAGCGAATGCCACGGAAATTTTTCGCCGGGATCTTTCTTGCGCGCCGGCGCCACGTCGGAATGGCCGAGCACCCGGTGCGCGGGCACCTTGCGGCGGAGCATGATGCCGCGGCACAGCGCGATCACGGCGGCGATCTGGCGCAGCGGAAACTCCGGATAGCCCCAGTCGTGGCCGCGATTGACGATCTCGATGCCGATCGAGCAGGAGTTGATATCGTCCTCGCCGGCCCAGGCGGACACGCCGGCATGCCAGGCACGCCTGGCCTCCGGCACGCATTGCACGATGCGGCCGTCTTCCAGCACGACATAATGTGCCGACACCTCGGTGCCCGCGGAGCAGAGCCGCGCCAGCGCACCTTCGACGTCGGGCATGCCGGTGTAGTGCAGCACGATCATGTCGGGCTGCCGGCCCTTGTTGCGGTCGCCGTGGTTCGGTGAGGGGATGATGTCGGAGACGATCGAGGAGTCCGGCTCGAACGTCCGCATGCTCGCGGCGGCCTTGGGAACCGGGAGAACACGTTGACGCTTCGAATCAGATCCAGACGGCGTGGACGAACCGGACGACATAGACAGCTCGAGATAGAGAGAGTGTGTGGGCCAAGCCCTTCTCTTTACTATTCCTTTACCCTCGACCGTGCGCAATCGCGCGACGCGGTTAACGGATGCATTTTGGCGCATGTGTGTGGATGAAGCATCACCGCCGCGTCAGCTTTTCGACTTGTCGCGAGCCGATCAACGCTTTCTTAACGCTAAGGGCCGTTACTGAGAGATGAAGAGCCGACCCGCGTCCGGAGGCGGCCAAAGCGTATTTTGGCTCGAAATCCCATGGCTGCCCGACAAGTTCCAAGGGGAATACTGGGTTGGTGGCCCGGGGCGACCGGGCTCGGTAACCATGCTGGACGGGGATTGGGTCGTGGAACCGCCGCGACGCGGAATCATTCGAGGCGTTATGAGCTTGTTCGTCCCCGATCTCATTTGGGAGTCCGGCGGGGCGATCGGCAGGCTTGGCGCATGAGCTCGGCTCCGCATATCCCCGTTCTTGGCCGTGAGGCCATCGACCACCTCGCCCCACGCGAGGGCGGCCTCTATATCGACGCGACCTTTGGTGCCGGTGGCTACAGCCGTGCGATTCTCGACGTGCCGGGAACCCGGGTGATTGCCATTGATCGCGACCGTACTGCGATCGAGGGTGGCGCCGAGCTGGTCGCCCGCTCCGCGGGCAGGCTGACCCTCGTTGAAGATCGTTTCTCCAACCTCGCCGAAATCTGCGCGGCTCAAGGCGTCGATGGCGTCGACGGCGTCGTGATGGACGTCGGCGTGTCCTCGATGCAGCTCGACCAGGCCGGCCGCGGCTTCTCGTTCCGCCTCGATGGTCCGCTCGACATGCGGATGGGGCAGGCAGGCCCGACTGCGGCCGATGTCGTGGCGCGCGCGTCGGAAGGCGATCTCGCCGACATCATCTATCTCCTCGGCGAAGAGCGGCAGTCGCGCCGCATCGCCCGCGCCGTCGTCGCGGACCGTCAGGAGACGCCGTTCACGACCACGCGCGCGCTAGCCGATCTCGTCGGCAGGGTGGTTCGTTCCAAGCCCGGCGATATTCATCCGGCGACGCGGACGTTCCAGGCCCTGCGCATCTTCGTCAACGAAGAGCTCGAGGAACTCCAGAACGCACTCATCGCTGCCGAGCTTGTGCTCAAGCCCGGTGGTCGCCTCGTGGTCGTCTCCTTCCATTCGCTGGAAGACCGCATCGTCAAGAATTTCCTCGCCGAGCGCAGCAAGACGGGTGGCGGCTCGCGCCATCTGCCGGAAATGTCGCAGGCGGTGCCGAGCTTCCAGCTCCTGACGCGGCGGCCGGTGATCGCAGGCGAGGACGAAGTCGGCCATAACCCGCGCGCGCGCTCTGCAAAACTGCGCGCCGCCGAGCGCACCTCGGCGCCTGCACATGACGATCGCGAGCAATCGAACTGGCCAAAACTCTCCGACGTCATGAGAGGTGGCTAGCGCATGCGCTTCATCCACCTCCTCGTCATCGGCGCGCTGATCTTCGCGGCGGCCCATGTCTACCGGATCAAGATGGACTCCACGGCGCGGACCGAAAAGGTGCTGCGGCTGCATGCGGAGATCCGCGAGCAGCGCGATGCAATCGCGGCGCTGCGCTCCGAATGGGCCAAGCTCGATGCGCCCCTGCGCCTGCAAGGCCTGTCCGACCGGCATCTGCAGCTCAAGCCGGTCAACGGCACGCAATATGATTCACTGAAGAATTTGCCCGAGCGTCCGCCGCGGATGTTCAGGCCGGGCGAGCCGGATCCGATCGGGGCCATGCTCAACACCATCGAAGCCGCGAGCGATCCCGATAATGTGACGGGCTCCGTGCCTCAGCCCGAGGACAAGCCATGAGTGCTGTGACCCCGGCCAAACCGGCAGAAAAGCCGACCGAGCCTTGGCGGCAACGGCTGATCCGCAGCCTGCTTTATGGGCGCAACGTCGATCGCGCGGCCAAGGCGCGGGCGCGCGTCGGCCTGGCGATGCTGGCCTTCGGCGCGGTCTACGCCTTGATCGGCGGCCGGCTCGTGATGTTCGCGATCGGCGCCGACGCCCACGGTGCGCGCCGCGCCGCGGCGCAGGAGGTGGTCGCGACCGCGCGGCCCGACATCGTCGATCGAAACGGCGCGATCCTCGCGACCGACGTCAAGGCGTCGAGCCTGTTCGGCGAGCCGCGCCGCATCATCGACAAGGACGAGGCAATCGAACTTCTGACCGCCACCGTGCCCGACCTCGACGAGGCCGAGGTGCGCGAGCGCCTGAAGACGCGCAAGGGCTTCGTCTGGCTCAAGCGCGAGATTACGGCGAAGCAGCAGCAGGACATCCACAAGCTCGGCATTCCCGGCATCGGCTTCCTGCGCGAGAACAAGCGCGTCTATCCGACCGGCAACGAGGTCGCCCACCTCATCGGTCTCGTCAACATCGACAACCAGGGCATCGCCGGCATGGAGAAGTGGCTCGACAATCAGGGGCTCGCCGATCTCCACCGCGCGGGCTTTGCCACCGACCGGCTGCAAAAGCCGATCGAGCTCTCGGTCGATCTGCGCGTCGAGCACGCCCTGCGTGACGAGCTCTTGAAGGCCAAGGAGAAATACCACGCCAAGGCCGCCTCCGGGATCGTCTCCAACGTCAAGACCGGCGAGATCGTGGCGATGGTCTCGCTTCCGGACTTCGATCCCAACAATCCGAAGGAAGCGCACGACCCCGACCGCATCAATCGCCTGACCACCGGCGTCTACGAGATGGGCTCGACCTTCAAGGCGTTCACGCTGGCGATGGCACTGGATTCCGGCAAGATCAATTTGAACTCGATGTGGGATGCACGGGGAAACCTGCACTACGGCAAGTTCACCATTCACGACAGCCACGCGCTTGGACGCTTCATCAACACCAAAGAAGTGTTCACCTATTCGTCCAACATCGGCGCGGCGCGGATCGCGCTCAGCCAGGGCGTCGAGGCGCACAAGGCATTCCTCGCCAAGATGGGCCAGTTGACGCGGCTGCGCACTGAACTGCCGGAAAGCGCGGCTCCGCTGATACCGCGCCGCTGGGGCGAACTGAACACGGTGACCATCGCGTTCGGCCAAGGCATGTCGGTGGCGCCGCTGCAGGCTGTGATGGGCATCAACGCGCTGGTGAACGGCGGCTATTTGATTCCGCCGACCTTCATGAAGCGCACCGAATCCGAAGCGGCGGCGATGGCCAAGCGCGTCATCAAGACGGAGACCAGCGACAAGATGCGGTTCCTGATGCGGCTCAATGCCGAAATCGGCACCGCCAAGACCGCCGACGTCAAGGGTTACTATGTCGGCGGCAAGACCGGCACGTCCGAGAAAGTCATCAACGGCCGCTATGCCAAGAAGCGGGTGCTCAACTCCTTCACCGCGATCATGCCCTGCGACGATCCGAAATATCAGATCCTGATCATGCTGGACGAGCCCCAGGCGATTCCCGAGACGAAGGGTTTCATCACCTCGGGTTGGAACGCGGTGCCGACCGGCGGCAAGGTGATCGAGCGGATCGCGCCGCTTCTGGGTGTCGAGCCGCGGTTTGACCTGCCGCCGTCCGAGCGCCTTATTCTTGCAGCATCCAGGACAACCCAGTAATCAACCGGGTGGGCCGTTGCCGCTGCTGAGTCGGGATTTCCCGGCAGATTCGGCGATCCGGTCCGGCATGTCGACTGGAAGACCATGAAGCTGCGCGACCTCCTCGATCAGGACGTTCAGGGCAACGACGCCGCAATCGAGCCCGCGGTCGCGGCGCTCGACGTAACCGGCGTTGCCCTCGACAGCCGCGCGGTCAAGCCGGGTCATCTCTTTTTCGCACTTGCGGGCAGCAAGACCGACGGTGCGCGCTTCATCGATGCGGCGATTGCCGCCGGCGCGGTGGCGGTTCTCGGCGACCATGCGCCTGATGGCTGCAAGGTGCCGTTCATCACAGTCGCCAATCCGCGCCGCGCGCTGGCGCTGGCCGCGGCAAAATTCTACCCCGCGCAGCCTGCGACCATCGCGGCGGTGACCGGCACCAGCGGCAAGACCTCGGTGGCGGCATTCACCCGGCAGATATGGGAGCGGCTCGGGCACGCCTCCGCTAGCATCGGAACCATCGGCCTGGTCTCGCCCAAGCGCACCGTCTACGGCTCCCTGACGACGCCCGATCCGATCGCACTGCATCGGCAGCTCGACGAGATCGCGCGCGAGGGCGTCACGCATCTCGCCTTCGAGGCTTCCTCGCACGGGCTCGATCAGCATCGCCTCGACGGCGTGCGCGTGTCCGCCGGCGGCTTCACCAATCTCTCGCGCGACCACATGGATTACCATCCGTCCGTCGCGCATTACCTCGGGGCCAAGCTCAGGCTGTTCCGCGAACTTGTCCCGCCGGGAGGCGCTGCCGTGATCTCCGCCGATCATGATTGCTCGGCGGAGGCAATCGACGCGGCAAAGTCGCGCAGCTTGCGCGTGATGGCGGTCGGTCGCAACGGCGACGGGGCCGGCGAGGGCATTCGTCTCGCCGGTGCGGAGGTCGAAGGATTTTCGCAAGTGCTCGCGCTCGAGCATCGCGGCAAGCGGCATACGATCCGGCTGCCGCTGGTCGGCGAATTCCAGATCGAGAATGCGCTGGTGTCGGCCGGCCTCGCCATCGGCACCGGCAGCGACGCCGCAAACGTATTCGCGAGCCTCGAAGGTCTCGAAGGCGCCAAGGGCCGGTTGGAGCGCGTTGGCGAACGCAACGGTGCGCCGATCTTCGTCGATTACGCGCACAAGCCCGATGCGCTGGCGAAGGCGCTGCAGGCGCTGCGTCCCTACGCCAGGCGCAGGCTGGTCGTGGTGTTCGGCGCCGGCGGCGACCGCGATGCCGGCAAGCGTCCGATCATGGGCGAGATCGCGGCCGAAAACGCCGACGGCATCATCATCACCGACGACAATCCACGCAGTGAGAAGCCGGAATCGATCCGCGCCGAAATCCTCGCCGCCGCCAAGGGCGCCCGCGAAATCGGCGACCGGGCCGCGGCGATCCGCACCGCGATCGCGGAATTGGAAGATGGCGATGCGCTGCTCATCGCGGGCAAGGGCCACGAGACCGGGCAGATCGTCGGCGGAGAGGTGTTGCCCTTCAGTGATCACGAGGCGGTCGCCGCCGCATTAGCGTCGAGGATTGTATGAGCGCGCCCATATGGACAGTGGCCGAAGTGGCGCGCGCGCTGGGCGCCGCCGGATCGTTCCCGGACACGCCGATCGATCTCGTCACCCAGGACAGCCGGCTGGTGAAGCCGGGCAGCCTGTTCGTCGCGCTGAGCGGCACGCCGAGCGGCGGCTTCATCTCGGCCTTCGCCAGCGCGCGCGACGGCTGGGAGTTCGCGGACAAGGCGGAAGCCTCAGGCGCGGTCGCGATGATCGTGCCGCACGAGATCGCGGGCATCCGCGTTCCCCAGATCGTCGTCAAGGACACGCTGATGGACGGCCTCTGGGGCCTTGCGCGCGCGGCACGTGCGCGCTTCAACGGACCGGTGATCGGGCTCACCGGCAGCGCGGGAAAGACCAGCACCAAGGAATTCCTCGCGGCCTACCCCAATGCCTATGCCAGCCCGTCGAGCTTCAACAATTTCTGGGGCGTGCCGCTGACGCTGTGCAATGCGCGGCCCGATGCCAGTCTCTGGGTCGTCGAGATGGGCATGAACCAGGCCGGCGAGATCGCGCGGCTCAGCGAACTGACGCGGCCGACGGTCGCGCTGGTCGTCAACGTCCAGCCGGTGCATCTGGAGAAGCTTGGCTCGCTCGAAGCCATCCGCCGCGAGAAAGTGTCGATTGCACTCGGCCTGCCTTCGGAAGGCGTGCTGGTGCTGCCCGCCGGGATCAAGGCGCCGGACTGGAAGGGCAAGATCATACGCTTCGGCGACAAAGCCGAGGTGCACGAGGTCGCGCACGCGCCGCATGGCGACAGCTGGCAGGTCGTGGCCGCGCTTGGCAAGAAGGAGATCGCGTTCAGCCTGACGCCGGGCGCGCCGCACCGCGTCCAGAATGCGCTCGCCGCGCTCGCATCGATCCGTGCGGCGAACCTCGATGCGGCAACGCTTGCGATCAAGCTCGACCGCGTCGGCATCATGACCGGCCGCGGCGTCGAGCAGGCGGTCGGCGGCGTCACCGTGATCGACGACAGCTTCAACGGCAATCCGGCCAGCGTGGCCGCCGCGCTGCAAAGCCTGCAGGCGCGCAACACGACCGGCGGCCGCCGCATTGCGGTACTCGGCGACATGCTGGAGCTGGGTGATGGCGCGCCGGCCTATCACACCGAACTCGCCAGGCATCTCGACGGCATCGACGGCGTCTATTGCGTCGGGCCCCTGATGCGTCACCTGTTCGAGGTGCTTCCAACCGGCAAGGGTCTCGGCTGGCACGACGACCCCGTGACGCTGAAGCCGGGCGAGGTCGCAAATCTGCTGAGGGCAGGCGATGTCGTGGTTGTCAAGGGCAGCAAGAAGATGTTCTGGGTCAACAAGTTTGTGCCGGGCCTAGTGGCCGCCTTGCAGGCAAGGGCGTAAACTGCTTGGAAGGCGCTGTTCCCGAATCCCACCCTTTCCGGCGCGAAGCCGTTCGTTTTCTTTAGAGGTCGCCCGACCCCAGGATGAAGACCAGCGAATGCGCGTGAGGCAGGTTGACAAGGCCAAGATCAAGGCGCGTGCAAAGGCGCCATAGGACCGTCTGAATGTTTTACTGGCTGATCGAGCTCTCCAACACATTTCCGGGCTTCGGTGCCGTTCGCACCTTCCTGAACGTCTTCCGTTACATCACCTTCCGCACCGGCGGCGCCGTCGTCACCGGCGCGCTGTTCGTGTTCCTGTTCGGGCCCTGGATCATCGACCATCTGCGCATCCGACAAGGCAAGGGCCAGCCGATCCGGGCCGATGGTCCGCAATCGCATCTCGCCAAGAAAGGCACGCCCACCATGGGCGGGCTGATGATCCTGTCCGGCCTCACGGTCGGCACGGTGCTGTGGGCCAATCCGCTCAATCCTTACGTCTGGATCGTGCTGGCGGTGACGCTCGGCTTCGGCTTCGTCGGCTTCTACGACGATTATCTCAAGGTGACCAAGCAGACCACGACCGGCTTCGGCAGCAAGCTCCGCCTGCTGATCGAGGCGGCCATCGCGCTGGTTGCCTGCTACGCGCTGGTGCGGCTGAACCGCGATCCCGCGTCGACGGCGCTCACGATTCCTTTCCTGAAGGACACCGTGCTGCATTTCGGCTGGTTCTTCGTCGTGTTCGGCGCCTTCGTCATCGTCGGCGCCGGCAACGCGGTGAACCTCACCGATGGTCTCGACGGCCTCGCCATCGTGCCCGTGATGATCGCGACCGCGAGCTTTGCGATGATCGCCTATCTCGCCGGCAACGCGGTGTTCGCCGATTATCTCCAGATCAAATATGTCGCCGGCACCGGCGAGCTGGCCGTGCTCTGCGGCGCCCTGCTGGGCGCGGGCCTCGGCTTCCTCTGGTTCAACGCGCCGCCGGCCTCGATCTTCATGGGCGACACCGGCTCGCTCGCGCTCGGCGGCATGCTGGGTGCGATCGCGGTCGCGGTGAAGCACGAGATCGTGCTCGCGGTGATCGGCGGTCTGTTCGTGCTGGAGGCGGTCTCCGTCATCGTGCAGGTGGTGTCGTTCAAGATGACGGGAAAACGCATCTTCCGGATGGCGCCGATCCATCACCATTTCGAGCAGCTCGGCTGGACCGAGCCGCAGATCGTGATCCGGTTCTGGATCATCTCGGTGATGCTGGCGCTCGCCGGCCTGTCCACGCTGAAGCTGCGGTGAGCACTCGATGATCCCCGTCACGTCCTTTGCCGGCAAGACGGTCGCGGTGTTCGGCCTCGGCGGCTCGGGGCTCACGTCTTGCCACGCGCTGAAGGCCGGCGGCGCCGAGGTGATCGCCGCCGACGACAGCGCCGAGAACGTCGCCAAGGCCGCGCAAGCGGGCTTCATCACGGCTGACTTGCGCAACGTCTCCTGGGCAAATTTCGCCGCGCTGGTGCTCGCGCCCGGCGTGCCCCTGACCCACCCGGTGCCACATTGGAGCGTGCTGAAGGCGCGCGAGGCCGCTATCGAGGTGATCGGCGACATCGAGCTGTTCTGCCGCGAACGGCGTCGGCACGCGCCGGATGCGCCGTTTGTCGCCATCACCGGCACCAATGGCAAATCGACCACGACGGCGTTGATCGCGCACCTGACCAAGGTCGCCGGCTACGACACCCAGATGGGCGGAAATATCGGCACCGCGATCTTGTCGCTGGAGCCGCCGGGCATGGGCCGCGTCCACGTCATCGAGATGTCGTCCTATCAGATCGACCTCACGCCCTCGCTCGATCCCTCCGTCGGCATTCTGCTCAATGTCAGCGAGGACCACATCGATCGTCACGGCACCATCGCGCACTACGCCGCGGTGAAGGAACGCCTCGTGGCCGGTGTGCAGGCCGGCGGCACCGCGATCGTCGGCGTCGACGACGGTTTTTGTCGCGACATCGCCGACCGGCTCGACCGTGCCGGCAAAAATGTGGTGCGCATCTCGGTCAGGAATCCGCTGGCCAGCGGCATCCATGTCGAGCATGGCAATATCGTGCGCAATTCGGGCGGCGCGCGCAGTGAAATCGCGGCGCTCGGCGGCATCGGTTCTCTGCGCGGTCTGCACAATGCACAGAACGCGGCGTGCGCCGCCGCCGCCGCGCTCGCGATGGGCATTGGCCTCGATGTCTTGCAGAACGGCCTGCGCAGCTTTCCAGGCCTTGCGCATCGCATGGAGCAGGTCGGCCGCCGGGGCAACGTGCTGTTCGTCAACGACTCAAAAGGCACCAATGCGGACGCCACCGCGCACGCACTGTCGTCCTTTTCGGACATCTTCTGGATCGCCGGCGGCAAGCCGAAGGCCGGCGGCATCACCGGCCTCACCGGCTACTTCCCGCGCATCCGAAAAGCCTATCTGATCGGCGAGGCCGCGCAGGAGTTTTCCGGCACGCTCGGCACGCAGGTGCCGCACGAGATCAGCCAGACCCTCGACGTCGCGGTGGAGCAAGCCGCACGTGATGCGGAGGCGTCAGGCATCACTGATGCGGTCGTCCTGCTGTCACCCGCCTGCGCCTCCTTCGACCAGTACCGCAATTTCGAAATCCGCGGCACCAGGTTCCGCGAGCTGGTGCAGGCGCTGCCGGGCGTGAAGCCGGTGGTGTGAGGCAATTCCAATCATCCGCGTTTCCTTAACCCTGCGGTAACCAACCTCGGCGACCAATGGACCGACCTCTGTCCGAAAGCGGCCGCCATGCTCTCCCGTGAAGAACGCACCCCCTTTTCCGAGTGGTGGTGGACCGTCGACAAGCCGCTGATGGGTGCCATCCTGGCGCTGATGCTGACGGGCGTGATCCTGTCGCTGGCGGCGAGCCCGCCGGTTGCGACCCGCATCGGGCTCGATCCCTTCCACTTCTTCAGCCGCCACGTGCTGTTCCTGCTGCCGTCCTGCATCGTGCTGCTCGGGGTGTCCTTCCTGTCGCCGCGGGCGATCCGTCGCTCGGCGCTGATCATCTTCGCGGCCAGCATCATCCTGATCGTGTTGACGCTCGCGATCGGTCCCGAGGTGAAGGGCTCGCGGCGCTGGATCACGCTGATCGGCGTCAACATCCAGGCCTCCGAAATCGCAAAGCCGTCGTTCGTCGTCATCGCCGCCTGGCTGTTTGCCGAGTCCACCAAGCGGCCGGAGATGCCGGCGACCTCGATGGCGCTCGCGCTGCTCCTGATGCTGGTCTCGCTTCTCGTCATGGAGCCCGATTTCGGCCAGACCATGCTGATCCTGATGGTGTGGGGCTCGTTGTTCTTCATCGCGGGCATGCGGATGATCTGGGTGTTCGGGCTCGCCGGCCTCGGCGCTGCCGGACTGTTCAGCGCCTATCTTTTTGTTCCCCACGTCGCCGGCCGCATCAAGCGCTTCATGAATCCGGCTTCGGGCGACACCTTCCAGGTCGATACCGCCATGGAGGCCTTTTACAATGGCGGCTGGTTCGGGCTTGGACCGGGCGAGGGCATTGCCAAGCGCAGCCTGCCGGACAGCCACACCGACTTCGTGTTCGCGGTTGCCGCCGAAGAGTTCGGCATCATCCTGTGCCTCGCGATGCTGGCACTGTTTGCCTTCGTCGTCATCCGCACGCTGTCGCGCGCCTATGCCAATGAGGACATGTTCTCGCGCTTTGCGGCCTCGGGTCTTGCGATCCTGTTTGGCGTGCAGGCTGCGATCAACATGTCGGTCAATCTCCAGCTCATCCCGGCCAAGGGCATGACGCTGCCCTTCATCTCCTATGGCGGCTCCTCGATCGTGTCGCTGGCGTATGGTGTCGGCATGATGCTCGCGCTGACGCGGCTGCGCCCGCGCACCGAAGTCGAGGCGAGCGGCCACGCCGAGGCGATGCGCAGTTACGCGTGATTGCGTGTCCCGGACAAGCGCAGCGAAGCGGAGCGCAGAGCCGGGTCCCAGAATGTCGCAGCAATGGGCCCCGGTTCAGCAGCGCACCACGCCGCGAAGGGCGGCGCGTTGCACTGCGCCCGGGGCACGAGCATTGTGTGGGCGGCTCGCAATGACGGGGGAGACACTGTAAAACTCCTCCCCATGGACACCTCCCCCCTGATTCTTCTCGCCGCGGGTGGCACCGGCGGCCATCTGTTTCCGGCCGAGGCGCTCGGCGTCGAGCTGATCCGGCGCGGCTTCCGCGTCCGCCTCGTCACCGACGAGCGCGCGCTGCGCTACAGCGGCCTGTTCACCAAGGACATGATCGACGTCGTCTCGAGCGAGACTGCGCGCGGCCGCAATCCGCTGCAGCTCGCCTATGCCGGCCTGACGCTCGCGGCCGGCACGCTGTCCGCCTACAGCCTGATCAAGCGATTGAAGCCGGTTGCCGTCGTCGGCTTTGGCGGCTATCCGACGCTGCCGCCGCTGGTCGCCGCAAAATTCGCGGGCGTGCCCGGCATCATCCATGACGCCAATGCGGTGCTCGGCCGCGCCAACCGGTTTCTGTCGAGCCGCGTCCGTGCCATCGCGACGTCGTTGCCTGGCGTGCTCGACCGCGACCCGGCGCTATCGGGCAAGACAACGACGGTCGGCACGCCGATGCGCCCCGCAATTCTCGCTGCAGCCGGCGTGCCATATGCTGCGCCTGAAGTGAACGGTCCGCTGCGCCTGCTCGTCGTCGGCGGCAGCCAGGGCGCGCGCATCATGGCCGATATCGTGCCGGGCGCGATCGAACGCCTCGAGCCCGCGCTGTGGAGCCGGCTCATCCTCACCCAGCAGGTGCGTGACGAGGACATGGCGCGCGTGCGCGCGGTCTACGACAGACTGAAGATCAAGGCCGAGCTTGCGCCGTTTTTCACCGATCTGCCGGCACGGCTCGCCTCTAACCATCTGGTGGTGTCGCGCTCAGGCGCCGGCACCGTGGCCGAACTCGCTGCGATCGGGCGGCCCTCGATCCTGGTGCCGCTCCCGGGCGCGATCGACCAGGACCAGTTCGCCAATGCCGGCGTGCTGGCCAAGGTCGACGGTGCGATCCGCATTCCGCAAACCGAGTTTTCCTCCGATCGCCTCGCCGCCGAGATCTCCGCCTTCGCCGCCGAGCCCGCGCGTCTTGCCGCCATGGCGCAGGCCGCCCGCGGCGCCGGCCGGCTCGACGCAGCGGAGCGGCTGGCCGATCTGGTGGCCAAAATCGCGGGAATCTGACGCGAAATCAGCCAGAATTCCTACTTTTGCCGTCATGGCCGGGCTTGTCCCGGCCATCCACGTCTTGCAAGAAGTGGTAAGGATTCGTGGATGCCCCGGACAAGCCCGGGCATGACGAGGGAACTGCGGGATACGCCATGAGACTGCCGCGCGAGATCGGACCCATCCACTTCGTCGGGATCGGCGGGATCGGCATGAGCGGCATCGCCGAGGTGTTGCTCAATCTCGGCTATTCCGTGCAGGGCTCGGACGCCTCCGACAATTACAATCTCGACCGTCTCCGCAAGAACGGCGCGAAGGTCTCGGTCGGCCACAAGGCGGAGAACGTCGACGGCGCCGAGGTCGTCGTGGTTTCTACCGCGATCAAGCGCGACAATCCGGAACTGACGGCGGCGCGCGAACGGCGGATCCCGGTGGTGCGCCGCGCCGAGATGTTGGCCGAGCTGATGCGGCTGAAGAGCTGCGTCGCCATCGCCGGCACGCACGGCAAGACCACCACGACCACGATGGTCGCGACGCTGCTCGACGCCGGCGGCCTCGATCCCACCGTGATAAACGGGGGCATCATCAACGCCTACGGCTCCAACGCGCGTCTCGGTGCGGGCGACTGGATGGTGGTCGAAGCCGACGAGAGCGACGGCACGTTCCTGAAGCTGCCGACCGAGGTCGCGATCGTCACCAATGTCGATCCCGAGCATCTCGATCACTTCAAGACATTCGAGGCTGTGCAGGACGCGTTCCGCCATTTCGTCGAGAACCTGCCGTTCTATGGCTTTGCCGTGATGTGCATCGATCATCCCGTGGTGCAGAATCTTGTCGGCAAGATCGAGGATCGGCGCATCATCACCTATGGCGAGAATCCGCAGGCCGATGTGCGCTTCGTCGACCTGGCCCCGATGGGCGGCGGATCGAAGTTCAAGGTTACGTTCCGCGACCGCAAGACGGGCGCCGTGCATGAGATCTCCGATCTCATGCTGCCGATGCCGGGACGGCACAATGCCTCCAACGCAACGGCCGCGATTGCGGTCGCGCGCGAGCTCGGCGTGTCGGACGAGGCGATCCGCAAGGCGATCGCCGGCTTCGGCGGCGTCAAGCGCCGCTTCACCAAGACCGGCGAGTGGAACGGTGTCACCGTGATCGACGATTACGGCCATCATCCGGTCGAGATCGCGGCGGTGCTGAAGGCGGCGCGGGAATCCACCAACGGCAAGGTCGTCGCCGTCGTGCAGCCGCATCGCTATACCCGCCTGCAGTCGCTGTTCGAGGAATTTTTAACCTGCTTCAACGATGCGGACGTGGTGATCGTCGCCGACGTCTACGCCGCAGGCGAGGCGCCGATCCAGGGGATCAATCGCGATAATCTTGTCGCCAACCTGCGCGCCCACGGCCACCGCGAGGTGATCCCGCTGCCGGCGGCCTCCGATCTCGCCGGCATCGTCAAGGGCGTGGCGAAGTCGGGCGATCTCGTCGTGTGCCTAGGGGCCGGCAACATCACGCAATGGGCGTATGCCTTGCCGGATGAATTGAAGGCGCTGGGGTAGGCGCTCTCATGAGAGTCTCACATATAGCCACAAGGCAAACTGCGCTCCCTCCCCCACAAGGGGGGAGGGAACGGAAGAAGTGTGCGCTCTTCACCTGCAGTGAGCGTGCTCGCATGAGCTTCCCCGACATCACACCCTCGCTCAAAGCCGCGATGCCCGATCTTCGCGGCCGATTGCTCGCAAATCAGTCGCTCGCCGAGCTCACCTGGTTTCGCGTCGGCGGTCCCGCGCAGGTGTTGTTCACGCCGGCGGACGAGGACGACCTCGCTTATTTCCTCGCGCATCTCGCAAGCGACATTCCCGTCTACGTCGTCGGCGTCGGCTCCAACCTGATCGTGCGCGACGGCGGCATTGCGGGCGTGGTGATCCGTCTGGTGCCGCGTGCCTTCGGCGAGGCGAGCGCGAGCGCCGATGTCGTCACCGCGGGCGCAGCCGCGCTCGACAAGCGCGTGGCGGAAGTCGCCGCGTCGGCCAATATCGGTGGGCTGGAATTCTACTTTGGCATTCCCGGCACGATCGGCGGCGCGCTGCGCATGAATGCGGGCGCCAATGGCGGCGAGACCAGGGACGTGTTGATCGAGGCGCGAGGCGTCGGTCGCGACGGCACCAAGCACGTCTTCTCCAATGCCGACATGAAGTTCGTCTACCGCAACAGCGGCGTCGATCCCTCCATCATCTTCACCTCCGCGCGTTTCCGCGGCGAGATCAGGGATGTCGAGGCGATCCGCGCGCGCATGGCGGAAGTGCAAACCCATCGCGAGACCGCGCAGCCGATCCGCGAAAAGACCGGCGGCTCGACCTTCAAGAATCCGCCCGGCCATTCCGCCTGGAAGCTGGTCGACGCCGCCGGCTGCCGCGGTTTGCGCGTCGGCGGTGCCGAAGTCTCCGAGATGCACTGCAATTTCCTGATCAACACGGGCAATGCCACCGCGCACGACATCGAAGCGCTGGGCGAGACCGTGCGTGAACGGGTGAAGACGAATTCCGGAATTGAGCTACACTGGGAAATCAAGCGGATCGGAATTCCCGGCTAATTTGGACAAGCGACGAGAGAACATGCGCATCACCATCCTCTTCGGCGGCTCCAACCGCGAACGTCTGGTTTCGGTCGCTTCAGCCCAGGCGCTGCATCAGACGCTGCCCGAGGCCGATCTCTGGTGGTGGGACGTCGAGGACAAGGTGCATGTCGTGCAGTCGAAGCAACTGCTCGAACATGCCCGCCCGTTCGAGGACGAGTTCAAGCCGGGCACGTCGGGCATTCCGCTGGAGCAGGCGCTCGACCAGGCCAGGGCGGAGAACCGCGTGCTGGTGCTCGGCCTGCATGGCGGGCGTGCCGAGAACGGCGAATTGCAGGTGATGTGCGAGGCGCGCGGCGTGCCTTTCACCGGATCGGGCTCGGCCTCCTCGCACCTCGCGTTCGACAAGTTCGCGGCCAAGCATTTCGCCGCGCTCGGCGGCGTGACGCCGCCGGCCAACATTGCGCTGGACCAGATCGATGAGGCCTTCGCCGAATACGGCCGGCTGATCGCAAAGCCTGCGAGGGATGGCTCGAGCTACGGCCTGATCTTCGTCAACGCCAAGCAGGATCTCGTCGCCGTCCGCAATGCCGCGAAGCACGAAGAGTACGTGGTCGAGCCTTACATCGCCGGCGTCGAGGCGACCTGCGGCGTGCTGGAGCGGCCGGACGGCACGATCATCTCGCTGCCGCCGATCGAGATCATTCCCGGCGAGGGCAGTTTCGACTACGCGGCGAAATATCTTTTGAAGTCGACCCAGGAGATATGTCCCGGCCGTTTCGCGCCCGAACTCACCGCCGCACTGAAGCAGCAGGCGATGCTGGCGCACCGGGCGATGTCCTGTACCGGCTATTCCCGTTCGGATTTCATCGTCTCGGACAAGGGGCTGATCTATCTCGAAACCAACACGCTGCCCGGCCTGACCAAGTCCTCGCTCTACCCCAAGGCGCTGAAGGCCGAGGGCATCGCGTTCGTCGACTTCCTGCGCGGCCTGGTCGAGCTCGCTGTGGCCGGTGTGCGAAAATAATTAGGACTGGTTAACGGCCGAACTGGCGAAACGGCCGGTTTTGGAACCCAAAACCGGTAAAATGCCGGATATTGCGGCATAAATGCCTCACAGGCCTGGGCAAAAAGCTCACGTCGTTAACGAACTTTACCTTTTGTTTACCAGGACGTCCGAAGGTTAACGCTGGCGGCGCATATGACGCTTTGGCTGCCGGCGCGTGGACCGTTGCGGGTGTTGTCACCCCTAGCGAACGCTCTGAAGGGGAGAGGTTTTCTTCTGCTGAAGACCAGCACCCGGCCCGGCAAGTCCGAGACGTCATGTTCGCCAGGACCCGCGCGATGTCGCGGGCAAACTGTTGACGAGCTCGTGCAATGGATGGAGCAGGAAGCCTCACTCGGTCGCTTTTCAGATCGCTGAGGCCCCAAGCTGACCTGAAGGCGGCCGCTATCGGAGCGGTCGTGCTTCTGCGCGAGTGGATGCAGGACAAGCGTCTGGAACGAGTTCACGGCGCGCGTGCTGCAGCCGAGGAAAAGATTAAAACCAAAGCCCGGGCCAAAGCCGTCATCGAGCGCGAGCCGCCGCCGCGGCTGGTCGCGCTGGTCGAGCGCTATCTGCCGCGCCGGGTCGGGATCAGCATGACGGTGCTGCTCCTGATCGGAAGCTGCGGCTTCGGTATCGTCAAGGGCGGCCATCTCCAGGATTTCATCACGGCGGTCAACGACACCCGTAACGCGCTGGCCAATTCCGCCGGCTTCCGCATCACCTCCGTCGTGATCAACGGCCGCAAGCAGCTCAGCCAGGACGAGATCCTCGCGATCGGCGGCGTCAGCGGCCGATCCTCGCTGCTGTTCCTCGACGCCGACGCCGTGCGCGACAAGCTCAAGGCCAATCCCTGGATCGCGGATGCAACCGTGCTGAAGCTCTATCCGGGCCAGCTCATGATCGAGCTCACCGAGCGCAAGGCGTTCGCGCTGTGGCAGGAGGCCGGCCGGCTCTCCGTCATCGCCGATGACGGCGCCGTGCTCGAACCCTATGTCTCGCGCCGCTTCCTGTCGCTGCCGCTCGTGGTCGGCAAGGGTGCCGAGACGCAGGCCCGCGATTTCCTCGCTTTGCTGGCGCGCTATCCGCAGGTCAATTCCATCACCAAGGCCGCGATCTTCGTCGGGGAGCGGCGCTGGAACCTCAGGCTCAAGGACGGCCTCGACATCCGCCTGCCCGAGCAGGACGTCGGCAACGCGCTTGCGATGCTGTCCAGGCTCGACAAGGAGGACAGGCTGTTCTCCCGCGACATCGTCGCGGTCGACCTGCGCCTGCCGGATCGGCTGGTGGTGCAGCTGTCCGAGGACGCCGCCAAGGCGCGCGACGATTTGTTCAAGGACAAGAAGAAGAAAAAGGCCGGGGACGCTGCATGACCGGTCTTGATCGCACCCAGACACCGAAGACACGCCCGATGCCGCACAAGCGCGGCGGCCTCGTCGCCTGCCTCGACATCGGCACCAGCAAGATCGCCTGCATGATCGCGCGGCTGAAGCCGTCGGCGCCGAGCGAAGCCCTGCGCGACCGGACCCATGCGGTGGAGCTGATCGGCTACAGCCAGATCCAGTCCCGCGGCATGAAAGCCGGCGCCGTGATCGATCTCGGCGAATGCGAGCAGGCGGTGCGACAGGCCGTCGGGCTCGCGGAGAAAATGGCCAAGGTGCGGGTCGAGTCCGTGCTGCTGTCGGTCTCCGGCGGCCGGCTTTCCGGTCAGCTGGTCGAAGCTGCGGCCGACATCCGCGGCGGCGCCGTGACGCCGGCCGATGTCAGCCGCGTCACCTCCACCGGCATGCGCCACGCCACCGGGGAAGGCCGCACCGTGCTGCACGCGCTGCCGGTCGGCTACACGCTCGACGGCGTCAAGGGCATCCGTGATCCCCGCGGCATGGTCGCGCATCAGTTCGGCATCGACATGAACGTCGTCACCTGCGACGCCACCGTGGCGCGGAACCTGATGCTGGCGGTCGAACGCTGCCACATCAACGTCGAAGCCATGGCGGCAAGCCCCTATGTGGCGGGCCTGTCGGTACTGACCGACGACGAGGCCGATCTCGGCGCTGCCGTGGTCGAAATGGGCGCGGGCACCACCACGATCGCGGTCTTTTCCGGCGGCCGCTTCGTGCATGCCGCGGGTTTTGCGGTCGGCGGGCAACACATCACGATGGATCTGGCACGCGGACTCTCCGCGACCATTGCCGATGCCGAGCGAATCAAGACGTTATATGGGACCGTCATCACTGGCGGATCGGACTCGCGTGAGCTGATGTCTGTACCGACAGCCGGTGACGAGCAGGATCTGCCGCAGATCGTCTCCCGCGCTACCATCGCCAACATCGTCAAGCATCGTGCCGAGGAAGTCTTCGAAATGGTTCGGGACAAGCTGAAGGATTCGCCCTTCGCCTCGGAGCCCAACGGCCGTGTCGTGCTCTCGGGCGGGGCCTCGCAGCTCACCGGTCTCGTTGAGCTCGGAACGCAGATTCTCGGCCGGCCCGTGCGGGTCGGACGTCCGCTCGGTTTCGGCCGGCTGCCCAACGAGGCGAAGAACGCCGCCTTCGCGGTGCCGGCCGGACTGCTCGTCTACCCGCAATATGTTCACCACGAACATGTCGAACCGCGGCATACGCGGCAGCAGGTCAGGACGGGGACCGGCGGGTATTTCGGAAAGGTCGGACGATGGCTACGCGAGGGCTTCTGATGACTCCTTCCCGCAATATTCGATTTTCACCAACTCCCGCGGCCGCCGGCCGGGGCGAACCCACGCGCGCGTGATCGAGAGGCAAACATGACCATCAGCATCAATGTTCCTGATATTCACGAACTGAAGCCCCGCATCACCGTGTTCGGCGTCGGCGGCGCCGGTGGTAACGCCGTCAACAACATGATCACGGCGGGCCTTCAGGGCGTCGACTTCGTGGTCGCCAACACCGACGCGCAGGCGCTGACGATGTCGAAGGCGCAGCGCATCGTGCAGATGGGTACGGCCGCCACGCAAGGGTTGGGCGCAGGTTCGCAGCCGGTCGTCGGCGCGGCCGCAGCCGAAGAAGTCATGGACGAGCTCCGCGACCATCTCTCGGGCGCCAACATGGTGTTCGTCACCGCCGGCATGGGCGGCGGCACCGGCACCGGTGCAGCTCCCGTGATCGCCAAGATCGCGCGCGAGATGGGCATCCTCACCGTCGGCGTCGTGACCAAGCCCTTCCACTTCGAGGGCGGCCGCCGCATGCGCACCGCGGAAGCGGGCATCAACGAGCTGCACAAGGTCGTCGATACGCTGCTGATCATCCCGAACCAGAACCTGTTCCGGGTCGCCAACGAGAAGACCACCTTCGCCGACGCCTTCGCGATGGCCGACCAGGTGCTCTATTCGGGCGTTGCCTGCATCACCGACCTGATGGTCAAGGAAGGCCTGATCAATCTCGACTTCGCCGACGTCCGCGCCGTCATGCGCGAGATGGGCAAGGCGATGATGGGCACGGGCGAGGCCTCCGGCGACAAACGCGCGCTGACCGCCGCCGAAGCCGCGATCGCGAACCCGCTGATCGACGACAGCTCGATGAAGGGCGCCAAGGGCCTCCTGATCTCCATCACCGGCGGCAAGGATCTCACCTTGTTCGAGGTCGACGAAGCTGCGACCCGCATCCGCGAGGAAGTCGACCAGGACGCCAACATCATCGTCGGCGCCACCTTCGACGAAGCCCTCGACGGCCTGATCCGCGTCTCGGTCGTCGCCACCGGCATCGAACAGGCCGCGATCGCCCGCAACAGTCAGGCGACCAGCGCTCCCGTCGCGAATCCTGCTCCGCAGGCGCAGCAGGCTCCCGCTGCTCCGGCCGCGGCTGCCGAGAGCCGTCTTGCCGATTTGACCGCGCGGCTGCGCGCCGACAATCAGCGCATGGCCGAGCGCGCCCAGAAGTTCGAAGCGCAGACCCCGGCCGCAGGATCGGGCCAGTTTGCCGCCGCTCCCGCGACTCCGCGTCCGAACGTGGAGCGCGCTGCGCTTGCCGCCATCGCCGCCGCCGTTGCGGACGTTCCGCAGGCTCCCGCGCCGATGCAGACCTATGGCGACGTCACCGTGCGCCCGATCGCGCAGAAGCCCACGCTGTTCCCGGAGCCCGAGCAGGCGCCGATGGCCATGCATGAGCCGATGACGCCGGAAACCTTCATCCCGCCCCAGGCCGAGCGTGCGCCGGTCCGCACACCGCGGATGCCGCGGATCGAGGAACTTCCGATGCCCGCCCAGGCCGAGCTTCGCCAGGCCCGTGGCGAAGTCGAGGAGGAGACCCCGCAGAAGACCCGGCTGTCGCTGCTGCAGCGCCTCGCCAATGTCGGCCTCGGCCGTCGTGACGAGGAGAGCGAGGCGCCGATCGCGGCCCGCACCGCCGGTCCCGCGATGCCGCCGCTGCCCGATCGCCGCCCCCAGAAGACCGTGGCGCAGCAAATCGCTTCCGCCGAGCCGGTGTCCGAGTATGCCCGTCGTCCCGCGCCGCAGGGCCTGGACATGCATGGCCGTCCCGCGCCTGTTGCCCCGGCGCCACAGGGAGACGACCATCTTGATATCCCGGCCTTCCTGCGACGGCAGGCGACCTGAGGATTGTTACAATAAGGCAGACGAAAAAAGGTCCCGGCGGGAAGCTTGCCGGGACCTTTCCTTTTGCCCCGTGCAGATCCGGATTGCGTGGCCAACCAACTGATTTTAAATAATTAATTACGTATTCGATGGTTCAGTAAAACTGCCGAAAACGGCCCCAAACTCCGGTCCAATTTGGTTAAGCCTTGGCGCGAATACGGCGGGTTTGGGGTAACAATCGGTAAAAAAGCGTGAGTTGGCGCTGTTTGAGGCAGTGACTATGGTTTGGCGTGACTTGGGGATACGGATTCGGAAGCGAGCGGTCTCAGCCGCTCAGTCGAGTTCAGTATAAGTCGCGGTGGTCGTAGTGGGGCGGTTCCTGATGAAATTTAGCCGGCAAACAACGCTTCGTGCGCAAGCCAGTGTGGCAGGCGTCGGCGTTCATTCCGGTCTTCCCGTCACGCTCACGCTTGGACCCGCGCCTGTCGACGCGGGCTTTGTTTTTATCCGCACCGGGCTTGAGGGAAGCGACCGCGAGGTTCAGGCCACCGCCGAGCAGGTGATCGCGACCGATTTCGCCACCGTCCTTGGTGATCGCGACGGTCCGCTGGTTTCCACCGCCGAGCATGTGCTTGCTGCACTGCGGGGCATGGGCGTCGACAACGCCATCATCGAGATCGACGGGCCGGAAGTGCCGATCATGGACGGCAGCGCCGCGGCCTTCGTTGCGGCGATCGACCAGGCCGGCATCGTGACCCAGCCGGCACAGCGCCGCTTCATTCAGGTTTTGAAGCCGATCTCGGTCAAGATCGGCGACTCCTTCGGCGAGATCAGGCCCTATGCCGACGGGTTCCGCGCCGAGGTCGAGATTAACTTCACCAATCCTGTCATAGGCCAGCAGAGCTACGCCTTCGACCTCAACCCGGAGCGTTTCCGCCGCGAAGTCGGCCGGGCCCGGACTTTCGGTCTGATGTGCGACGTTGCGCGGCTCTGGAGCGCCGGCTATGCGCTCGGCGCCTCCTTCGACAATACCGTCGTGTTCGACGAGGAGCGGCTGCTCAACACCGAAGGCCTGCGCTACGCCGACGAATGCGCCCGCCATAAGGTGCTGGACGTGATTGGCGACCTCGCGCTGGCCGGTCTGCCGCTGCTCGGCGCCTACCGCTCGGTACGTGGCGGCCACAAGCTCAACCACGCCGTCCTGACCGCGCTGCTCGCCGACCGCACCGCCTGGCGGGTGGTCGAGGGCGAGGCAGCCCGCCGCACCACGCGTCCGGTGGCCGAAACCGGTCGCGGCATCGTCGGTGGTCGGATCGCCGCGGTCTACGGGCCCGACGTTTCCTGAAGCGATACCTTCCCGAAGAGAGACGTTTCCTGAAAGAGAGACGGGTCCTGAAGAGACCCGTTGCGATGGCCGTTCGGCGGCGGCTTTCCCCGCGAAACTCCTGGTAACGATGATCGGCTAGGATTGCGGCGCGTTCGCCTTAATCCGGGCGGAATGCCTGCCTATCCGGTTGGTTGAAGATCGTTTTTCGGTTACATCGGCGTGGTCGCACGGCAGGCACCACGGTTATATTTCGCGCCCAGGACGGGGTTCATGGGCTGGCGGAAACCGCACCACAGGGCGTCAGGGCAATACTCATGTCGGCACAGCGTATGACGCGCGGATATCTTCAAGTCCCGTCTCGAGAGGTCTCGTCTCGAGTCCGTGGGCTGCTTCAGGTTGTCGCCCTCTTCGTGCTCGCGCTGCCGCTGGCCGGCTGCGGCACCGGCGCGCTTTGGGACAAGTTCACCGCCAAGGACGACACCTTCGTCGAGGAGCCCGCCGACAAGATCTACAATGAGGGCCTGTACCTCATGAACGAGAAGAAGGACATGAAGGCGGCGAACAAGAAGTTCGAAGAGGTCGACCGCCAGCATCCTTATTCCGACTGGGCTCGCAAATCATTGCTGATGTCGGCCTACGCGTCCTACCAGGGCGGCGACTATGATAGTTGTATCGGCGCGGCCACCCGCTACGTCACGCTGCATCCCGGCAGCCCGGATGCGGCCTACGCGCAATATCTGATTGCCGCCTCGCATTACGACCAGATTCCGGACATCAGCCGCGACCAGACCCGCACCGAGAAGGCGATCGCCTCGCTGGAAGAGGTGGTTCGCAAATATCCGACGTCCGAATACGCGACCTCGGCCAAGGCCAAGATCGAAGGTGCGCGCGACCAGCTCGCCGGCAAGGAAATGAATGTCGGCCGTTACTACGCGCAGAAGCGCGACTACACGGCGGCAATCAACCGCTACAAGGCCGTGGTGACGCAGTACCAGACCACCCGCCACGTCGAAGAGGCGCTGTACCGCCTGACCGAGGCCTATATGGCGATCGGCATCGTTGGCGAGGCCCAGACGGCCGCTGCCGTGCTCGGGCACAATTTTCCTGACAGTCGCTGGTACAAGGACGCCTATAATCTTGTAAAATCAGGCGGTCTCGAACCGAGCGAGAATCAGGGGTCCTGGATTAGCAAGACCTTCAAGAAAATGGGTCTCGGCTAGGAAATAGAATTCCATGCTGGCGCGTCTGTCGATCCGTGACATCGTCCTGATCGAACGGCTCGATATCGAATTCGCAACGGGCCTCGCGGTTTTGACTGGCGAGACCGGTGCGGGCAAATCCATCCTGCTCGATGCCTTTGCGTTGGCGCTCGGCGGCCGCGGCGATGCCGGCCTCGTGCGGCATGGGGCGGAGCAGGGGCAGGTCACTGCCGTATTCGATATCCCAAAAAACCATCCCGCGGCCAAAATCCTCGCGGAGAACGGGCTGGAGGATACCGGCGAGATGATTCTCCGCCGGGTCCAGCTGGCCGACGGCCGCACCCGCGCCTTCATCAACGACCAGGCGATCAGCGTGCAGACGCTGAAGGCGGTCGGGGCCGCCCTGGTCGAGATCCACGGCCAGCACGACGAGCGCGCGCTTGTCGATGCCGCCACCCACCGCCGCCTGCTCGACGCCTTCGCCGGTCTCGAAAAGGACGTCTCGGCGGTCGAAGCGCTCTGGGACGCGCGCCGCACCGCCAACAATGCGCTGGAGGAGCATCGCGCCGGCATGGAGCGCGCTGCGCGCGAAGCCGACTACCTCCGTCACGCCTCGGACGAATTGAAGCAGCTCGCGCCCAAGGACGGCGAGGAGACCTCGCTGGCCTCCCGTCGGACCACGATGATGCAGGGCGAGAAGATCGCCTCCGACCTGCGCGAGGCGCAGGAGGCGGTCGGCGGGCACCATTCGCCGGTCGCCTCGCTCTCGGCGGCCGTGCGGCGGCTGGAGCGCCGCGGCGTCAACGCGCCGGCGCTGGTCGAGCCCGCGGTGAGGGCGATCGACATCGCCATCAACGCGCTGGGGGAAGCCGACCAGCATCTGCAGGCGGCGCTTGCCGCGACCGATTTCGATCCCTCGGAGCTCGAACGCATCGAGGAGCGGCTGTTCGCACTTCGCGCCGCCTCGCGCAAATATTCCACGCCGGTCGACGGGCTCGCCGCGCTCGCCGCCAGATATGCCGCCGATGTCGTTCTGATCGACGCCGGCGCCTCACGGCTGAAGAAGCTGGAGCAGGCCGCGATCGAGGCCGATGCGCGCTATGCGGCGGCCGCCAAGAAGCTGTCGATGGCGCGGCAGAAATCGGCGGAGAAGCTCAACAAGGCGGTCAATGCCGAGCTCGCGCCGCTCAAGCTCGAACGCGCCAAGTTCATGACCCAGGTCCAGACCGACGAGGCAGCTCCAGGTCCGCAAGGGTTCGATCGCGTCGAGTTCTGGGTGCAGACCAACCCGGGCACCAAGCCGGGGCCGATGATGAAGGTCGCCTCCGGCGGCGAGCTGTCGCGTTTCCTGCTGGCGCTGAAGGTCGTGCTGTCCGACCGCGGCTCGGCGCCGACCTTGGTCTTCGACGAGATCGACACCGGCGTCGGCGGCGCGGTCGCGGACGCGATCGGCGGACGGCTGGCGCGGCTCGCCGGCAAGGTCCAGGTGATGGCCGTCACCCACGCCCCCCAGGTCGCCGCCCGTGCCGACCAGCATCTGCTGATCTCCAAGGACGCACTGGACAAGGGCAAGCGCGTCGCCACCCGCGTCAATGCGCTTGCCGCCGACCACCGCCGCGAGGAGATCGCGCGGATGCTCGCCGGCGCCGAGATCACCGCCGAGGCCAGGGCTGCCGCGGACCGGCTGCTCAAGGCGGCGACGGCTTGATTCGCGTCCCGGACGCGCGCAAGCGCGTGCCGGGACCAGAACGTTACGACCGCGGGACGAAACTGTAACCGCCTTTACCCTCCCGCCCGCTCCATCGTATCCAAGCACCATGGCCAGAGCAGCAAAATCGAAACCAACACCGCTTCGCGACGTCGCCGACCTCACCAAGGCGCAGGCCAAGGTCGAGCACATGCGGCTCGCGCTCGAGATCGAGGGGCATAACGAACGCTACTACCAGGACGACGCGCCCACCGTCACCGACGCCGATTATGACGCGCTACGCCAGCGCTTCAACGCGATCGAGAAGCGTTTTCCGGAATTCGTCAGTGCGGACTCGCCGTCGCAGAAAGTCGGTGCGGCACCATCAGGCCGCTTCAAGAAGGTGCGGCATGCCGTTCCCATGCTGTCGCTCGACAACGCCTTTGCGGAAGAGGATCTGCGCGATTTCGTCGGCCGCATCGTGCGCTTCCTGAAGCTCGACGACGACAGGATCGATTTCTCGGCCGAGCCGAAGATCGACGGCCTCTCGATGTCGCTGCGCTATGAGGGCGGCGAACTCGTCACCGCGGCGACGCGCGGCGACGGCGCGGTCGGCGAGGACGTCACTGCCAATATCCGCACCCTCGAAGACGTGCCGCAAAAGCTGAGGGGACGCAACGTCCCCGATATCTGCGAGGTGCGCGGCGAGGTCTACATGACCAAGAAGGCGTTCCTGGCGCTCAACGAGCGGCAGAAGGCGGAAGGTGGCACCATCTTCGCCAATCCGCGCAACTCGGCCGCGGGCTCGCTCCGGCAGAAGGATCCGACCATCACCGCCTCGCGCCCCCTCGGCTTCTTCGCCTATGCCTGGGGCGAGATGAGCGCGATGCCGGAGGCCACGCAGAGCGGCATGATCGGTTGGTTCGAGCGCTGCGGCTTCAAGACCAACCCGCTGACCAGGCTCTGTCACTCAGTCGAGGAGTTGCTCGCGTTTCATCGTGCGATCGAGGAACAGCGCGCAAAGCTCGACTACGACATCGACGGCGTCGTCTACAAGGTGGACCGCATCGACTGGCAGGAACGGCTCGGCTTCGTCTCGCGCACGCCGCGCTGGGGCATTGCCCACAAATTCCCGGCCGAGCGCGCCACCACGGTGTTGCGCGACATCGAGATCCAGGTCGGCCGCACCGGCTCGTTCACGCCGGTGGGCAAGCTCGAACCGGTCGGCGTAGGCGGCGTGATCGTGCAGAACGTCACGCTGCACAACGAGGACTACATCAAGGGCATCGGCAACAAGGGCGAGGTGCTGCGCGAGGGTCGCGACATCAGGATCGGCGACACCGTCGTGATCCAGCGCGCCGGCGACGTCATCCCGCAGGTGGTCGACGTCGTCCTCGATAAGCGGCCGAAGTCTGCCAGGGAATTCCAGTTTCCGAAGAAGTGCCCGTGTCCGCTGCATACCGACGTCGTGCGAGGAGAGACGGCCGCTGGCGAAGAGGAAGCACGCGCCCGTTGTACCGGCGAGTTCGCCTGTCCCTATCAGAAGATCGAGCATTTGAAGCTGTTCGTGTCGCGGCGCGCCTTCGACATCGACGGCTTGGGCGAGAAGCAGCTGCAGTATTTCTTCGACGAGGGTTTTGTGAAGGAGCCAGCCGACATCTTCACGCTGGAAAAGCGCAATTCGAAACTCAAGCTGGAAGACATCGAGGGTTACGGCGCAACCTCGGTGCGCAATCTGTTCGGCGCGATCGAGAGCCGTCGGAAGATCGCGCTGGAGCGCTTTATCTACGCGCTCGGCATGCGCCATATCGGCGAGACCACGGCGCTGGCGCTGGCACGCGGCTACGGCTCCTGGGACGCCTTCCACGATGCCAGCCTCAAGGTTGCCCAAGGCGACGAGGAGGCGATGGCCGAGATGGATGCGCTCGACCAGATCGGCGAGACCGTGATCAAGAGCATCGCCGACTATTTCGGCGAGAGCCACAATCGCGGCATCGTCGAGCGGCTCACCAGGGAGGTCGAGATCATCGACGCCGAGAAGCCGAAGAGCAACTCCGCCGTCGCCGGCAAGACCGTGGTGTTCACGGGCTCGCTGGAGAAGATGACGCGCGACGAGGCCAAGGCCACCGCTGAGCGGCTAGGCGCAAAAGTGTCCGGATCGGTGTCCAAGAAAACCGATCTCGTCGTCGCCGGCCCCGGCGCGGGTTCGAAGCTCGCGGAAGCCAACAAGCATGGCGTCAAGGTGCTGACCGAGGACGAGTGGCTGGCGCTGATCGGGGAGTGAGGAGGGCGCGCTGGCGCGTCTCGCTCCGCTGTCATTCCCCGCGAAGGCGGGGAATCCAGTATTCCAGAGATTGTGCAAGGGTACGGAGAAGCCACGGCGTACTGGATCCCCCGCTTTCGCGGGGGATGACACTGAGGTCGTTGCGACCGTCCCGCTCCTCACATCATCCCGCTCTCTTCCTCCTCCGCCTGCCCGATCAGTGTCTCGCTCACCAGCACCTCGCGGCGGGGGACGACGAAGATCATCGTGCAGGCGCAGAGCAGGGAGACCGCCAGCACCGCGGCGGTGAGCGGCAGCGTGGTCGCGGAATGGCCGCCGAGATAGGCGCCGAATTGCGACATCAGCGCGCCGATGCCCTGCTGGAGAAAGCCCATCGCACCTGATGCGGTGCCGGCGGCCTCGGGACGGACGCTGATCGCGCCGGCGGCGGAGTTCGCCATCACGAAGGCATTGCCGACCATCACGATCATCTGCGTGCCGAACAGCCAGGCGGGCGCCTCGTTCCAGCCGGTGAAGCTCCAGAGCAGGTTCAACAGGCTGCCGCAAAGCTGGAGCGCGAGGCCGAACCAGATCAACTTCTCCAGCGAGTGCCTGGGCGCGAAGCGCACGCAGAGCAGATTGCCGACCAGATACGCAAAACCCGTCGTCGCGAACCACGCGCCGTATTCGGCGCTGGTCCTGCCCATCTGCGTCACCACGATATAGGGGCCACCGCCGGCGAAGGTGAAGATGATCTGCGAGGCCAGCACCTGGCACATCACGTAGCCGACGAAGGCGCGGTTGCGGATCAGGATGCCGACATCGCCGCGAAAGCCGCTGCCGGCGGCGCGGTCTCGGCGCGTCTCGGGCAGCGCGAATGCGATGCCGACGGCGACGATGATCGCGGCGACGGTGATGGCGTAGAAGATCGCGCGCCAGCCGAATGCGGTCTCGATCAGGCCGCCGGTGAGCGGGGAGACCATCTGCCCGATCATCAGCGCCGCGACCACGAGGCTGATCATCGAGGCGACGCGATCGCGCTCGTAGATGTCGCGGATGATGGCGCGGCTCACCACCATGCCGGCGGCGCCGCCCAGCGCCTGGAAGAAGCGCGCGGCGATCAGCTGCGGCAGGGTCTCGGCGAAGATGCAGCCGACGCTGGCGACCACCATCAGCGCCAGTCCTCCGAGCAGCACCGGGCGCCGCCCGAAACGGTCCGACAGCGGGCCCATGATGAGTTGCGACAGCGCGATGCCGACCATGTACAGCGACACCGTCATCTGCGCGACCGAGATGTCGCTACCAAATGTCGTCGCCAGCACCGGCAGCGCGGGAACCAGCATGTAGAGCGAGATCGGCGCGATCCCGGTCATGACGACGAGCAGCAGCAACACCAGGCGCGACGTCGCGAGATTGTGTTGCGCCGTTTCCGGCGGTTTGCTGATCATGCCGTGCATTGCGTGTCCGTCTCGTAGAAATTCGAATCGGACTGTAGCGTGCGCGCGCAAGACGGATATCGGCGTTTCGGAATGCGGCTATACGGATTCCGGGACGGTTATGATGGCGGCGGGACGGGGGCAAATTGGGCGCGGTGCGCGCGGAAATAATCGGTGTCATCGCCCGGCTTGACCGGGCGATCCAGTATTCCAGAGGCAGTCGTGATTGAATCGAGAGGCCGCGGCGTACTGGATGCCCCGCTTTCGCGGAGCATGACAGCTGTGGTGGAGAAGCAGCCTTGCGCAAATCGCGTGGTGCTATGCGTCGAGCCCGTGTAATGACGCGCTTACGCCTTCAGCTCTGCCGTGGCCTGGTCCAGCCAGGCCTTCGTCGTCGCGTCCAGCGCCGGCCGCACCTCGGCCCTGACGCGCGCGTGGTAGGCGTTGAGCCAGTCGAGTTCGTCCTTGCCCAGCATGCCGACATCGATCAGCCGGCGGTCGATCGGTGCCAGGGTCAGGGTCTCGAACGCGTTCATCGATTTTTCCGCGCCCTTGATGTCGGCCGCGACCACCAGTTCGAGGTTCTCGATGCGGATGCCGAAACCGTCGGTCTTGTAGTAGCCGGGCTCGTTGGACAGGATCATGCCGCGCTTCAGCGGCGTGGTGCCGAGCTTCGATATCCGCGCCGGTCCTTCGTGCACCGAGAGATAGCTGCCGACGCCGTGGCCGGTGCCATGTTCGAAATCGACGCCGGCGGCCCAGAGATATTGCCGTGCGAGTGTGTCGAGCTGCGCGCCGGTCGCGCCGTCGGGAAAGATCGCCCGCGCGATCGCGATATGGCCGCGCAGCACACGCGTGAAACGGTCGCGCATCTCGTCGGTCGGCTCGCCCACGGCCATGGTGCGGGTAACGTCGGTGGTGCCGTCTTCATATTGCGCACCTGAATCGATCAGCAGCAGATCGCCGGGCACGATCCGCCGGTTGCTCTTGCGGGTGACGCGGTAGTGCACGATCGCGCCATTCGGGCCGGTGCCCGATATGGTCGGGAATGACACGTCCTTCAGCGCGCCGGTGTCGCGGCGGAACGTCTCCAGCGCCTCGACCGCGTCGATCTCTGTAAGCTTGCCGCTTGCCGCCTCGCGGTCGATGAAGGCGAGGAAGCGTGCCAGCGCCACCGCGTCGCGCCGGTGCGCCGTTTGCGTGCCCTTGATCTCGGTCGTGTTCTTGACCGCCTTGAGCAGCGCGATCGGGTCGCTGCCGCGCACCGGCTTGCCGCCGGCGCTCGTGATCAGCCGGCTGAGGGCCTCGGCCGCGGTCGCATTGTCGAGCGCGATCGATCCCCCGCTCTTGGCGAGCGCCATCAGCGTCGGCGCCATCGCATCGGGCTCGCGCACGTCGGCGGACTGCTCGAGATGGTCGCGGGTCAGATTTGAGAGCTTGCGGTGATCGATGAAGATGGTGGGACGGCCGTCCTTCGGTACCAGCGCATAGGACAGCGGCAGCGGCGTATGCGCGACGTCGGCGCCGCGGATGTTGAAGGTCCAGGCCACGGCATGGCTGTCGGATAGCACCAACGCATCGACGCCGAGCTTGCCGATCTCGCTCCTGATCTGCGTCAGCTTCTCGGCTTCAGTCACGCCGGCATGTTGCATCCCGTGCACCGTGACCGGCGCAATCGGCGGCTGTGGCCGGTCTTGCCAGATCGCATCGACCGGATTGCTGTCGACGGCGACCAGCTCGGCACCGGCCTTGGTGCAGGCGGCGGACAAACGCTCGGCTGCCGCAAAAGTGTGCAGCCACGGATCAAATCCTAGGCGGTCGCCGGCCTTCAGGTGTGCCGACATCCAGCTTTCCGGCGGCGGATCGATCAGAGACTCCACGGCCCAGGCCCTTGAATCGACCTGCTTGGCCGCCTGGATCGTGTAGCGGCCATCGACGAACACCGCAGCCTCGTGCGTCAGCACCACCGCCAGTCCCGCCGAGCCCGTAAAACCGGTCAGCCAGGCCAGGCGCTCTTCCGACGGCGGCACATACTCATTCTGCTGCTGATCGGCGCGTGGAATCACGAAACCGGTCAGCTTGCGGCGGGCGAGTTCTTCACGGAGCGCGGCCAGCCGCGCCGTCAATGCGACGCCGGCCTCGGGCTCCTCGAATGTCTGGAAGTGCGCTTCGAACATGGTGGATCACTTTAGGATCATGCGGATCGCTCCGCAATGTAGACGCATTTGAGGTCGCATCTGGCATGGACTGTGCTTGAACAAGTTCCATTCGAATTGAGTGGAGTACAGGATGCGGCACTTGCGCTTCGTCCGGATAACAGGGAAATTCGAGCAAGTTGTTCATCTCAACGACGAGGGGACACTCGATGCCAGCGTTCACGTTTGAGAAGATTACGCCGCCGGTGCGCCGCGCTCCGACTGCGGCAACACCGAAGAAACCGCGCGGCCTCATCAACCAGATGATCGACCGTTTCGCCGAACGCCGCGCGAGGCGCGCCTCGCAGGCCGAGCGCACGATGCGCCGGGACGAGAAGGCGTCAAAGTAGCGGCATCTACGGCAGCACCCGTACTCACCCCATCTTCCGCAGCAACAGGCTGCTCCACCCCTCGATCCGCAAGTGCTTCAGAGGCACGAGGCCGCGTGCGCGGTAGGCGGCGATCACGGCGGGCACCTGGGGCGTCAACAGGCCGGATAGGATGACGCGCCCGCCAGGGGCGAGGTGTCGCGTCAACGGGCCCGCCAATTGCCGTAACGGATTGGCAAGGATGTTCGCCAGCACCAGGTCGAACGGGCCGCATCTGCCAAAATCAGCCGCTGCGAAGCCGGTGGCGCGGATCACGCGCACATTGTGACCGACCTCGTTCAACAAGGCATTCTCGGCTGCCACCTTGACCGAGGCCGGGTCGATGTCGGAGGCCAGCACCGCGCGATGCAGCGCCTTCGCCGCCGCTATCCCCAGCACGCCGGTCCCGGTGCCGAGGTCGAGCACGCGGCCGGGCCGGGTGCTTTTCAGGACATGGTCAAGCAGGAGTAAACAGCCGCGTGTGGTGCCGTGATGGCCGGTGCCGAAGGCGAGAGCCGCCTCGATCTCGATGGCGAGCTTGTTCGGCGCCACGCGATCGCGGTCATGGCTGCCGTGGACGACGAAGCGCCCGGCCGGCACCGGCACGAGATCTTCCAGGCTCGACTTGACCCAGTCCCTGGCTTCGACGGTGTCGAAGGCCAGCGTGTCCGCGATCTCATTTCCTGCTGAGGTTGCAACGAGTTCGCGCAGCCACGCCCGGTCCGGCGCGTTCGCGAAATGCAGCGCGACGTCCCACTGTCCGTTCGGCTGCTCGAACGCGGCGACCGCCGCATCGTCCTCGAAGAACATTTCGGTGAGGACGTCGACAATGCGCCTGGCGGCGATCTCGCTGCCGATCGAAAAACTGACGCGATGGGTGGAAGGCTGCATTCTCAGGGTTCCGTCCGGTTCAATTTTTGGAACTTTTGTTCCCAATTTTTCGCATAACTTGCGTTCAGGAGATTAACCCGCCCGCAGGTTGTATCCCGTACATTTCCGGGTGTTGGGCAACCCACACAGCTTGAAATAGAATAGGAGGCGAGACTTGAAGCGCATGATTTTGAAGTTCTGGACCGACGATTCAGGTGCAACCGCAATCGAGTACGGTCTGATCGCAGCCGGTATCGCGCTGGCGATCATCACCGTGGTGAACGGCCTGGGCACCACCATGAACGACAAGTTCACTTCGATTAGCAGCTCCTTGAAGTAATTTCCGCCTTCCATTTCCCGGCGGGGCCAATTCTCCATACGACTGCTTCCGAGCCGCGCCCGTCGGGGGAATTGCCCCCTGGCGGGCGAAGTCGTTTTTGGGGATTGGCTTGCAATAGGGTGGCCACAGGCTATCCGCTGGTTTTTCCGGGCTTGTCCACGGATTTTCCCGCCGTTCATCCCCGGATTTTCCACCAATTTGCACCAGGCTTGGAGGGGCGTAACCCACCGCCCTTTCACAGCTCTGCCAACAGTCTGTCCACAGCTTATCCACGGGCTTATCCACGGTTTCCGAACAGGCTGCGGTGATCCCTCAAAATCGCCTGCGCGGCGTTATGGCCGGGCGCGCCCGTGACGCCGCCGCCGGGATGGGCGCCGGAGCCGCAATGATAGAGGCCCCTCACGGGCCCGCGATAATCGGCATGGCCCAGCATCGGCCGGGCCGAGAACAGCTGGTTCAGCGTCAGCGCGCCGTGGAAGATGTCGCCGCCGAGCAGGCCGAATTGCCGTTCGAGGTCGAGCGGTGACAGGATCTGGCGGCCGAGCACGCTTGTCGCAAAGCCCGGCGCGTATTTGTCCACCGTCGCGATCATGAGGTCGGCGACCTCGTCGCGATGGTCGTCCCACGACTTTCCATCGGGAAGCTCCGGCGCGACGTGCTGGCAGAACAGGCTCGCGACATGGTGTCCTGCGGGCGCGAGCGTGTCGTCGAGCGTCGATGGGATCAGCATTTCCACGACAGGCTCTCGGCTCCAGCCGTGCGCGCGGGCATCGAGAAAGGCGCGGTCCATGTAGCCGAGATCAGGGGCCAGGATAATGCCCGAGGTGAGATGATCGCCGTCGCCCGGCAGTGCCGTGAAGGAGGGCAGCCGGTCCAGCGCGACGTTCATGCGGAAGGTACCGGAGCCGTTCTTCCAGTGCCGGATGCGGGCGAGGAAGTCGGCCGGCAGCGCATTGGCGGCGACCAGCCGCGTATAGAGCAGCTTCGGATTGACGCTGGCTGCGACATATTTCGCGCGGATGGTCGTGCCGTTCTCCAGCGCCACGCCGACCGCGCGGTCGCGCTCGACGATGACCTCGCGCACGCCCGCATCGGTGTCGATCACGACGCCGCGGTCGCGTGCGGCGCGTGCCATGGCTTGCGTGATCGCGCCCATGCCGCCGATGGCGTGACCCCAGACGCCCTTCTTGCCGTTCACCTCGCCGAAGGCGTGATGCAGCATCACATAGGCCGAGCCCGCGGCGTAGGGGCTGGCATAATTGCCGACGATGGCATCGAAGCCGAATAGCGCCTTGACCAGATCATGCTCGAAACGTTCGTCCAGCATCTCGCCGGCCGAGCGGGTGAAGAGATCGAGCAGGCTGCGGCTCTGCTCCAGCGACAACCCGCGCAGGATATTGGCGCTCTGGAATGCGTTCACGGCCTCGCGGATCGAGGCCGTGCCGAAACCATCGAGCAGGTTTGGCGGCGCGCGCAGCACGAATTGCCTGAGCACGTCGGCGATATCTTCCAGCTCGCGCGAAAACCCGTCGAGCGCGTTTGCGTCATGCGCGCTCAGCCGTGCGACGGATGCCTGCGTCCGCCCCTCGCCGGTGAGGAGATAGCTGCCGTCGGGAGCGGGCAGAAAATTCTGCGCGCGCCGTTCGACGATGCGCAGGCCCTGTTCGGCCAGCTTCAAGTCGCGGACCACTTGCGGATTGAGCAGGCTCACGGTGTAGGCCGCGACCGAATTGCGGAAGCCCGGATGAAACTCCTCCGTGACCGCGGCCCCGCCGACCACCTTGCGGCGCTCGACCACGCGCACACGCAAGCCGGCCATCGCGAGATAGGCCGCGCAGGTGAGGCCGTTATGGCCAGCGCCGATGATGACGACGTCGGTTTCGGTCATGAAGGGGTCAAGCTGCTCCACGCTCATTCCGGAACGGTCGGAACGACCCGGCCCAGAATGACATCTGTATATCAAGCATTTCCCGCTGCAACATCAGGAGACCCTTTATTGCCCGTTCAGGCGCCTTGTGCTCCATTGCGCGCGCCCGGCGCCCGCCGGGAGATGCTGGAGCTTCCATGGATTCGATCGTGCAACCCGCCACGGAGCTGCCGTCCTCGTCACGCAACCGGCTGCTGCTGACGGTCTACACCGCCGCGATCTTCGTCAGCGCGCTGTTGCTATTCTCGGTGCAGCCGCTGTTCACGAAGATGGTTTTGCCGCGGCTCGGCGGCTCGCCGGCGGTGTGGTCGGTGGCGATGGTGTTTTTCCAGTCGCTGCTGCTGGCGGGCTACGCCTATGCGCATGTGTTGATGCAGGTGAGGAACCGCATCGTTCCCGTGGTGGTGCATCTCCTGCTGCTGATCGCGGCCTTCGCCACGCTGCCGCTCGGCATCGCCTCGGCCTATGGCGATCCGCCCGCTTCGGGCTACGCAATCTGGCTGCTCGGCCTGTTCGTGATCTCGATCGGGCTGCCGTTCTTCGCGCTCGCCGCCAACAATCCGTTGCTGCAGGCCTGGTTTGTCCGCACCGGGCATCCCGCCGGACATGATCCCTATTTCCTCTATGCGTCCTCCAACATCGGCAGCTTCCTCGCCCTGCTGTCCTATCCGTTCCTGCTGGAGCCGATGTTCACGCTGCACACGCAGAACCGGCTCTGGACCGGCGGTTACGGCATTCTGATCGTCCTGATCGCCGCATGCGGCGTGCTGCTGTTGCGCTCGCCGAAGCTCGCCATGGTCGATGCGCGAACCGAGGATTTGAATGCGCCGGCGCCCGGTTTCATGACGCGGCTGCGCTGGATATTCCCCGCCGGCGTGCCGTCCGGCCTGCTCATCGCCGTCACCGCGCACATCTCGACCGACGTTGCGGCCGCGCCGCTGCTGTGGGTGCTGCCGCTGTCGCTGTACCTCTTGACCTGGGTGGTGGTGTTCCAGTCGCGGCCGCTGCTGCCGCACAAATGGATGCTGATGCTCCAACCGGTCGCGATCGCGGGCGTCGTCTTGCTGCTGGCGTTCGGCGGCGAACAGAATTTGCTGCTGACGCTCGGCGGGCATCAATTGTGCTTCTTCGTCATCGCGATGGCCTGCCACGGCGAATTGGCGCGGACACGGCCGGCCGCGAAATATCTCACCGGATTCTATGTCGCGCTGTCGTTCGGCGGCATGGTCGGCGGCCTATTCGCGGGGCTCGTCGCGCCGTTCGCATTCTCCTGGATCGCCGAATATCCGATCCTGATCGCGCTGGCCGCGCTGTGCCGGCCGCCCGCGAACGAGCGGCTGGCGGGCATCGTCAAATGGTACTGGCTGGCGCTTGCAGCGCTGGCCGTCGTGCTCGTTGTGCCGTCCACCACGACGGGCGGGCTGTCGACCTGGTTCGAGGATCACCGCGTCTGGACGGCCGGCGGCGTCGGCGTGCTCGCCGCGCTGCTGGCGCTGACGGTCAACGCCGGCCGCTGGAAGATATTCGCCACCATCGCGCTCGCGCTGGCGTTGATCCGGGTTTATCCGGCGGACGAAGGCCGCGTCACCACGGTGCGCAGCTTCTTCGGCGTGCACAAGATCGTGGTGACGCCCGGCGGCTATTTCCACGTGCTGATGCACGGCACCACGATCCACGGCGCCGAGCGCTTCCTCAACAATGACGGCACGCCGGTGACCGGCCGGCCCGAGCCGATCACCTACTATCACAGGGACGGCGGCATCGGTCAGGCCGTGACCGCGATCCGCGAGCGGAAGGGCGCGCCGCTGAAGGTCGCAGCGATCGGCGTCGGATCGGGCACGCTCGCCTGCGCCGCCCAGCCAAACGAGAGCTGGACATTCTTCGAGATCGATCAGTCTATGGTCGACGCGGCAAGCGATCCGAAGAATTTCCGCTACATCTCGAGCTGCATGCCGGGCCTGAAGCCGGTGATCGGAGATGCCCGTCTCACCTTCGCGAAGGAGCCGGACGGCGCTTATGATCTCATCATCGTCGACGCCTATTCGTCGGATGCGATCCCGATCCATCTTGCGACCGAAGAGGCGATGAAGATCTACAAGGACAAGCTCGCTCCGCACGGCGCCGTGGTGATGCACGTCTCCAACCGCCACCTCGATCTCGAGACCGTCGTGGTCGGCATCGCCGATGCCAATGATCTCAAGAGCTGGGTCTACAACGAGGATTCGGGGCGCGATGGCGACTACATCTTCTCGACCGACGTCGTCATCTCCGCCCGAGAGGATGCCGACGTCGGCAGGCTCGCATCGTCCAAATCTTGGGAGCAGACCGAAGCCGACGACAGGGTGCGGGTCTGGACCGACGACTACTCCAACATTCTGGGCGCGCTGTACCGGCGCTTGCGGGACGGGGAGTAGGGACGACATGGCAACACTCTCGTGCCCCGGACGCAGCGCAGCGCTTCTTTAGCGATGCGCTGCAGAGCCGGGACACGAGACTTGCTTCTACGGCTCCACCGGGCTCCCCGCGGGCAACGCAATTCCCTTCTCGCCCGCGACTTGCCGCAACAAATCGGGCCTGTCGGAGATGATCCCGTCGACGCCGATCTCGATCATGCGCACCATGTCTTCACGCTTGTTGACCGTCCAGACCACGACCCGCAGCCCGAGCGCATGGGCCTCGGCGATCAGCGCCGCGGTCACATCGCCGAAATAGGGCGACCAGATCGCGCCGCCCGCAGCCTTGATGGTTCGGGGCAGCGACCCGCCGTGATCGGCCGGGCTGAATCCCGCCGTCCAATTGGTCGCCTTGTCCAGCGCCACCGTCTGGCCCGAGCCGCGCTGGAGCGTCAGGTACACCGTCGGCATCTTCGGGGCCCGCTGCTGGACCAGCAGCAGGGTCCGCCAGTCGAACGACTGGATCATGACGCGGTCGGAGAATTTTTCGGCTTCGATCAGGGCGAGCAGTCTGGTGACGAAAGCTTGGGGATCGAGCGTTTCGTCGGGATGGTTCGGATCGATCTTGGTCTCGATGTTGAAGCGCACGCGCGTATTGCCGGATTTGCGCACCAGCGCGAACAGCTCGCTCAAGGTTGGAATGCGGGTCCCCGGCATGGCGCGTTGGTCGGGGAATTGCTTCGCGTAAGGACTGTCTGGCCGGATCTGGCCGACGTCGTAGGTCCTGACGTCGGCGAGCCGCAGTTTTACGAACGGCGTGCCGGGGGCCGCGACATAGGCGCCGCTCGCATCCCGTGTGATATCGGGATTAAGCCCGCGCTCATGCGACACGACGACTTCGCCGTCAGCGGTGATGCCGACGTCGAGCTCCAGCGTGTCCACGCCCATCGACAGCGCGTTGGCGAAGGCCGGAAGCGTGTTTTCCGGCAGCAGTGCCCGCCCGCCGCGATGAGCCTCCGAATCGAATGCCATGGCGGGTCCCGCAATGAGAGGTAATAGCACGATCAAGATCGTCGCAGCACGTGACGGCATGGCGGCTCGTGGGGCAAGCGGAAAGGGATATTTGAACGCATTTGGGCGTGTCCGGCCCATAGTATAGGCTTTCGGGGCTGTTGAAAGCTTCGGCGGTGACTTGGGTTGCGGCCGCCGCGGGGGTATGTACTCATAGTCGGCGCCCTGGAATCCCGCCCGTGCAGCAGCAACGCGATCATCGAATTATCCGTAGCCGGCATTTTAGCCGGATGCAGCGCCGGCATTTCATCATCTTCGACGTTTTGCCCTTCCTCGGCACGCTGCTGGCGCTGGCGCTTCTGCTCTACCGCCCGATCGGCGCGATGGAGCTTGGCCTGTTTGTCGGCTTTTGGCTGGTCACCGGCCTCGGCCTCACCGTCGGCTATCACCGGCTCTTCACCCACCGCGCCTTCGCGACCTCCACGGCGATGAGTGCGATCCTGGTCGTGATGGGATCGATGGCCGGCCGCGGTCCCATGCTGTCCTGGGCGGCAATGCACCGCCGGCACCACGAATTGTCCGATCACGACGGCGATCTGCATTCGCCGCGGCTGCACGGCGAGGGCGCGTTCGGCCGCCTGCGCGGCTTCCTGCACGCGCACCTGACCTGGATGATCGCGCACGATTATCCCAACGTCGCGCACTATGTCCCGGATCTGATGGCGGATCGCAGGCTGGTTGCCGTCAACAGCTACTACTACACTTGGGTCGGTCTTGGCCTGGTGCTGCCGGCCGCGATCGGCGGCCTCGCCACGATGAGCCCGTGGGGCGCACTGACCGGCTTGCTCTGGGGCGGCGTGGTGCGCATGTTCGTGGTCGAGCAGACCATGTCGGCCATCAATTCCGTGATGCACAGCTTCGGCGCGCAGCCCTTCGTCACCCGCGACGACAACAGCCGGAATCTCGGCGTGATGGCCTGGCTCGCCTGGGGCGAGGGCTGGCACAACAATCACCACGCCTTTCCCTATTCCGCGGCCTTCGGCCTGCGCTGGTTCGAGTTCGATCCCGGCTTTGTCTTCATCCGCGCCCTGGAAGCGCTCGGATTGGCCTGGGACGTCAAGGTGCCGAGCGAGGAAAAGATTGCGCGACGCATGCTGCGGCAGCCGGGCGACGCTGCGCCCGACCTCGAAACGGGCTGAGCATCATCCGCCGGCTCACGCCGGCGATGGCGCGGCTGTGAACCGATGCTGTTCAACGACTATCCCTTTCTCCTGGTCTTCCTGCCCGCGGCGCTGCTGATCTATCGCCTGGCCGATCCCTATCCGCAGTTGCGCATCGGTGTGCAGGTTGCGCTGTCGCTCACCTTCTATGCCTGGGGCAGCCCGTCCTTCATCCTGCTCCTGATCGGCTCCATCGCGATCAACTGGCTCGCTTCGGTCGCTTATGGGCGCGTGAAATGGCCGGCGGTGCTGACGCTGGTGATCGGGCTTGATCTCGCGCTGCTGGCGCTGTTCAAATACGCCAACTTCCTTCTCGCCAATCTCGGTCTCGTGCTGGGTACGAGGTTGCCGGTGCTCGAGGTCGGGCTGCCGCTCGGTATCTCCTTCTTCACCTTCCACCACATCATGTATCTGGTCGACCTGAAGCGCGGCAGGGCGCCGCTCTATGCGCTCGACCGCTACGCGCTCTACATCGCCTTCTTTCCGCAGGCGATTGCCGGCCCGCTGGCGCGCTGGTCGGAGGTGATGCATCAGTTCGGCAGGCAGGTCTACGTTCCGGGCTGGCAGCGTCAGTTTTGCGTCGCGACCTGTTTCATCGCGATCGGCCTGTTTGAAAAAATCGTGATCGCCGACGGCCTCGCGCATCTGCTCGATCCCATCTACGTGCAGGCAGCGAACGGGCCGCTCGCGAGCGGTGACGCCTGGCTCGCCTTCTGCTTCTCCTTCCAGATCCTGTTCGATTTCTCCGGCTATTCCGACATCGCGATCGGCCTCGGCCTGCTGTTCGGCGTGCAGCTGCCATACAATTTCGATGCGCCGCTGCGCTCGACCAACATCCAGGATTTCTGGCAGCGCTGGCACATCACCCTGATGCTGTTCCTCCGCGATTACGTGTTCTATCCGCTGGTCAATCTGCGCCTGTTGCCGCGGCGCTGGCTGCCCGTGCAGTTCTTCGGCGCGATGATGATCACGATGGCGCTGTGTGGCCTGTGGCACGGCGCGAGCTGGACCTTCGTGCTGTGGGGCCTGCTGCACGGGCTTGCGCTGGTCGCCAGCACGCTGTGGCGTCGCTATGGCCCGGAGTTCCCGTCATGGCTCGGCTGGGCGCTCACCGTGTTGTTCGTACTCGCGACCGGCGTGATCTTTCGTGCGGGATCGGTGGAGGCGGCCTGGCATGTCTTCGCCGGACTGGTTTCACCGCTGCCGCTCGAGCGCGGAAAGCATTTGTGGCCGCTGATTGTAGCGCCGCTGTTCGCCTTCCTGCTGCCGGCGAGCCAGGACATCGTGGCGGTGCTCACGCGCCGTCCCAATCCGTGGCTCGCGGGCCTGCTCGGTCTCGGGCTGTTCGCACTGCTGCTTCACATGGGTGGTCGGGATCTCCATGACTTCGTCTACTTCAAGTTCTGAGACCGACCCCGGCTGGGGCCGGAGCTTGATCGCTTGTCTGGGCACGCTGATCGGGGCTGCGCTGCTGGTGCTCGCACTGATGGTGGCGGTCGATCCCTATGACAGCGGCAAGCTCGGCCTGCTCGGTATCGACGGCGTCGATAATCGCCTCACCCAGATCACGGCTGCGAGCCGCGCGCGGAATCCGGATTTCAATGCTGCGATCCTGGGCAACTCGACGGCGCAGATGATCGAGCCGACGGAATTGTCGCGCGTAACCGGCCTGCGGTTCGTACAGCTCTACATGACCGGTGCGTTTCCCCGCCAGGAGCTCGCGGTGCTGGACTTCTTCCTGCGGAATCACCGGGAGGTCGGCGCACTGGTGATCGTAACCGACCCCGGCTGGTGCGTGCATGCACGGGCCAAGGAGGAGGGCGGCGTCCCGTTTCCCGAGTGGCTCTATGACAGAAGCGTCGTCACCTACGCAGCACGGCTGATCTCCTGGCAGGCGGTCGAGCACGCTTTTCAGCGGATCAGTATCGGGCTTGGCCGGCGACCACGGATGAACCCGGACGGCTTTGTCAGCTATGAGGACATCTGGCCGCCGGGTCAATTCAAGGAAGTCGGCTGGCCCAGGGATCCGGCGCCGTCACTTTCAGCCGAGATGCGGGCGGCATTTCCCGAGATCGCTGCGCTGGCAGCTACCGTCAGGACATTGCCGGCCGATGTGCCCGTCGTCATCATCGTGCCGCCGACCTTCGCAACCACCGTGCCGAAGCCCGCCACGGAACCCGCCCTGGAGCGCAGCGCCTGCGACGCCGCGCTCAAAAAAGTGGTCGCGGGCCGACCGCGCAGCAATTTCATCAGCTATCGCGTTGACAATGATCTCACGCGCGACCGCGCCAATTTTGCCGACTTCATCCACTATCGCCCAATCCTCGCGCGCAAGATCGAGCAGGGGATCGCTGCGAGCCTGCGCGATGGAGAGAGCGCGAAGATCGATTTCTGAATCGTCTCAGCCGAGCTGCTCGAATCCGCCATCGAGCCAGAGCTTGCGTGCGAGCTTGCGCTGGATCTTGCCGCTGGTGGTCTTCGGCAGAGTGCCGGGCCGGATCAGCGCGATGTGACGCGCGGAGAGCTCGTGGTTGTCTGCGACGGCCTCGCGAATCCGGCCCTTGATGGCTTCGGTGTCGATTGAGTGGCGCGCGGTGCGCTCGATTTCCTGGACGATGACGAGTGCCTCCTCACCGCTCTCGTCGGGCACCGAGAACGCCGCGCCGCAGTTTTCGCGCAAAGCTTGGTCGAGGGATTGCACCGTGCGCTCCAAATCCTGCGGATAATGGTTGATGCCACGGATAATGATGAGGTCCTTGATCCGTCCGGTGACGAACAATTCGCCGGTGGCGTCGAGGAAGCCGAGGTCGCCGGTGCGCAGCCACGCCCCGTCTTCGCCGGCAATCTGCGCATTGAGCCCCTCGCGCGTCGCCTCGTCGTTGCGCCAATAGGCGCGTGCGACATTGGGGCCGTTCACCCATATTTCACCGACCCGGTCGGCCGGCAGGCGCGTCTGGTCGTCCGCGTCAACGATGGCGATCCGTTCGGCGGTCAGCGCGCGGCCGCAGCCGACGGCGATCTGGGTATCTTCGGCGCTGGAGGGCGGCTGCGCCGCATGCGCCTGAAGCGCCGTGCGGCTCACGCTGCGTGTGACATGACCGCCGCCTCGGCGTCCGCCGGAAATCAGGAGCGTCGCTTCCGCCATTCCGTAGGCGGGATACATCGCGCGCGGATCGAAGCCGTGCGGCGCAAATGTCTGGACGAACCGTTCGATGGTTTCCGCATGCACCGACTCTGCGCCGTTCAGCGTGATCCTGAGCGAGGACAGGTCGACGCCCTCCATCTGGTCGGCGCGATAGCGGCTGACGCAGAGGTCGAAGCCGAAATTTGGGCTGCAAGCCACTTCCGCGCGAAAATGCGAGATCGCGCGCAGCCAGCCGAGCGGCCGCTGCATGAACGCATTCGGCGCCATCAGCACGCAGGTCGCCCCAACATAGAGCGCCTGCAGTGCGTTCAGGATCAGCCCCATGTCGTGATAGAGCGGCACCCAATTGACGTAAGTCGATTGCCGGGTGTTGCCGAGCGCGAGCCGGATCATCTCGAGATTGGCGAGCAGATTGGCGTGGCTCACCATCACGCCTTTGGGCGCGGACGTCGAGCCGGAGGTGTATTGCAGGAAGGCGATGTCGTCCGGCGCCGGCTCGGGTAGTTCGATCGTCTCACCGTCGGCCGCCGCGAGATCGACCTCGATCCAGCGAATGTTCTCATGCGCGAAGCGTGCCCGCAGATCACCACGGAGCAAGACGGTCGAATTGGTCAGCGCCACCGCCGGCGTGCAATTGGCGAGGATCGCGGCGCTGGCATCTCGGGCGCTGTTTCGCCGCGGCATCATCATCGGCACGGCGATGATGCCGGCCATCAGACAGCCGAAGAACGCCACCATGAATTCGATGCCGGGGGGAAACACCAGGATGGCGCGGTCGCTTGGGCGCGCGGCCACGGTCAGTCGCGACGCGAGCGCGGATGCGGAGTGATGCAGTTGGCGAAAGGTGAGCACAGCTTCCTCCGTCCCGCGATCGGAGACGAAGACATAGGCGCGGTCGTCGGCCTGCTCCGCCGCACGCCGGGCCAGCAGTGCCACGAGCGAGCGGAAGGTTTCCATGGGCTGCGCCGGCTTCAGCCGCCCTCAGGCGGCGGGGCGAATTGCGCGCTTGTCGGCGAGAAATCGCGACAGCGCCTCAACGGTCGGATGGTCGTAGAAGTCGTCCGTCGACAGTTCGAGGTCGAGCTTCTCCTCGAGTTCCATCATCAGGTAGACCAGCATCGCCGAATCGAGCCCGAGGCGGCTGAATTTCGTGCCGATGTCGACGCGGTCGCTCGAAATTCGCAGGATATTTGCCAGGGCGGTAACGCAGAAATCCGAAATCTGCTCGCGTGTCATGTCATGTCCCAGAAACAATGGGAACGACAATACGGGCGACCCCCTGGTTGTCAATTTGGCCGGAACGCCGCGGCGTTGAAGGTTGTGGACTGTTGCTTCCTTGCGTCGGCCGGTGCCCAATCCGTGCACAGGCCGGCGCTATTTCCTGCGGTCGACTGCGGCAAGCGCCCGTCGCGGCAGCGGCTTTCTGATTCGATTGCCCGGCAACGCCGCGTCCAGATAGCGTCAGTTCTGGTAGTAATAGCCACGCGGTTGGTAAACCTGCCGGGGCTGCGGCTGATAATAGGTGCCGTTGCCCTGGTTGTAATATTGCTGCGGCTGCTGCTGATAGACCTGTGCGTCATAGAGCGGGCGGCTGCCGCGCGGCGCGGGGTAGCGCGCGCCGGTGTCGCTGCCGTCGGCCGGATAGATGTAGTTGTCGTCCTGCGGCATGTAGCGGCGGGCAGGTGCGGCCTGAGGCGTCAGATTCACGGGATCGCCCGATGTGGCGTATTGCTCTTCCGCGGGCTGCGGCGCGCGGGCCACTGCCGTGGGGTTGCGGCCACGCGGATTGCGGGCGAGCGCCACCTGCGCCGAACCGGTCAGCGTCACCGTGGTGTTGAGCACGCCCTGCTGCTGCACCAGCGCGTAGAGCGTCGTGGCATTCTGGCGCGACAGCCGCACGCAGCCATGCGAGGCGGGCGTGCCGAGCCGACCGACCGAGTCGGTGCCGTGGATGGCGTGCCCGACCTTGGTGAAGAAGATCGCGTGCGGCATCGGCGCGTCGTCGAATTCCTTGGAATAGTGATCCTCTTCCATGCGGAAGGTGCGGAACGCGCCGTTCGGCGTCTCCCGCGAGGGGATGCCTGTCGACACCGGCCAGTGGTAGCGCGCGACGCCGTCGACGGCGACGGTCATCTGCTGATTGTCCTTGTCGACGGTGATCTCGACCTTGGCCTGCGCGGTGCCCGCGCTCAAAAGCATCAGGGAGGTGAAAGCAATAAAAAACGAACGCATCTGACTTCTGGCCTCCGGCCTGTTCACACTAGGCGCCGCGGCTCTCCGTCCCCCGGCGTGCACTATGCCTGCAATCCGGCTTTCGTTCCAGCGGGCTGCAAAGCTAACCTTATTGCCATCGTTAACGGGACGCCCGGCGTAAGCAAGGCCGCTTAGCGCCGCAAAGCCAGCGGCGGCGCTGACATTTTCGCGAGCGGAGATGCGTTCACAACGCCGACAATTCATCACAATGGTGCAACCATTTGGCTGCATCGGCACTAGAAGTAACCCGCCTCGACCGGCGGCTTCCGCGGCCGGTTTTACCTTTGGGAATGAAGATGAACAAAGTTTGCGTCGCCGCCGCTTCACGGCCGGCTGGTCTGCCTTTCCGTCTGCTCTTCGCCGGCGCCGCCGTTCTGGCCGCGCTGTCCTGCGTCCCCCAGCCTGGCCATGCCCAGGGCATCGTTCGGGGCGCACAGGAAGGTTCTTATGAAGGCAACCGGATCGCCGGCCCCGTCGGCGGCGTGGTGGGTGGCGCGGTCGGCGCGGGTGTCGGCGGTGCCGTGGGCGCGGTCGAGGGGGTGTTCGGCATTCCCCATCGCGGCCACCGTCGCTGCCGCGGCTATTACGACGGATACAACCGCTTCCACTGCTATCGGTAACCCCTGGCGATTCCGGGGCGCGCGCGTGCCCCCGGAATGACGGCCAGGATCAGTTCTTCAACCGATACCCCGTGCGGAAAATCCACCAGATCACGACCAGACAGATCACCAGGAATGCCGTCGTCATGCCGATGCTGACGGCCACGCTGACGTCCGCGATCTCGTAGAAGCTCCAGCGGAAGCCGGAGATCAGATAGACGACCGGATTGAGCAGCGCCACCGTGCGCCAGGCGGGCGGCAGCATGTCGATGGAATAGAAGCTGCCGCCGAGGAAGGTCAGCGGCGTCACCACCAGCATCGGGATCATCTGCAGCTTTTCGAACCCGTCGGCCCAGATGCCGATGATGAAGCCGAACAGGCTGAACGTTACCGCCGTCAGCACCAGGAAGGCCAGCATCCAGACCGGATGATGGATGTGCAGCGGCACGAACAGTCCGGCGGTGGCGAGGATGATCAGGCCGAGGATGATCGATTTGGTCGCGGCCGCGCCGACATAGCCGAGCACGATCTCGAAATAGGAGATCGGCGCCGACAGGATCTCGTAGATCGTGCCGGTGAATTTCGGGAAGTAGATGCCGAACGAGGCGTTGGCGATGCTCTGCGTCAGTACCGAGAGCATGATCAGGCCCGGCACGATGAAGGTGCCGTAGCTGACGCCCTCGACCTGGCTGATGCGCGAGCCGATCGCGGCGCCGAACACCACGAAATACAGCGAGGTCGAGACCACCGGCGAGACGATGCTTTGCAGCAGCGTGCGCCAGGTGCGCGCCATTTCGAACAGATAGATGGCGCGGACAGCCCGGTAGTTCATGACGCCCTCACGAGATCGACGAAGATGTCCTCGAGCGACGATTGCGTCGTGTCGAGATCGTTGAAGCGGATGCCGGCGGTGCGGAGGTCGCCGAGCAGACTGGTGATGCCGGTGCGCTCGCCCTTGGTGTCGTAGTCGTAGACCAGGGTCGCGCCGCCGTCGCAGAGGTCGAGCTCGTAATGCCTGAGGCTCTCCGGCAGCGCATCGAGCTTGGCCTGCAGATGCAGCGTCAGCCGCTTCTTGCCGAGCTTCTGCATCAAAGTGGCCTTGTCCTCCACCAGCACGATCTCGCCCTTGTTGATGACGCCGATGCGGTCGGCCATCTCCTCGGCTTCCTCGATGTAATGCGTGGTCAGGATGATGGTGACGCCGGATTGCTGGAGCGTGCGCACCACCTCCCACATGCCCTTGCGCAGCTCGACGTCGACGCCGGCGGTCGGCTCGTCCAGGAACAGGATCTGCGGCTCGTGCGACAGCGCTTTGGCGATCATCACGCGGCGCTTCATGCCGCCGGAGAGCGTGATGATCTTACTGTCCTTCTTGTCCCACAGCGAGAGGTCCTTCAGCACCTTCTCGATATGATCGGGGTTCTTCGGCTTGCCGAACAGCCCGCGGGAGAAGCTCACCGTCGCCCACACGCTCTCGAAAGCGTCCGTGTGCAATTCCTGCGGCACCAGCCCGATCAGCGAGCGCGCCTTGCGATAGGAGGTCTGGATGTTCTCGCCGCCGACGAGGACCTTGCCTTCGCTCGGATTGGCGATGCCGCAGATGATCGAGATCAGCGTGGTCTTGCCGGCCCCGTTGGGGCCGAGCAACGCGAAGATTTCGCCGCGCTTGATGTCGAGATTGACGTTCTTGAGCGCCTTGAAGCCGGACCCATAGGTCTTCGACAAACTGGCGACGGAAATGATGGAGGACATGATGGCCGCAAGTCTGAGGGGATAAGGCTGGGAGGGGGGCTGGAACCAGCCGTGAGGGGCGGGTCAGCGGAGCCCTGAGATAGGAAGGGCCTCGCGCGGCTGCAATTAGCTGGAGAAGAATGGCCTCAAAACAGGCCCTTCCGTGGCAGGTTTCGGGCAAGTGTTGCGCGATGGTCACGGCTTGCTGCTAAGATCGTCGTTCACGCGGCTCTTTGTTGCGTCTGCGAGCAGGCCATGGCTACGATTCCGGCCGAAGCATATTCCCAGGGAAAAGATCGATGACACCGAACGGCCGTCACACCGCTGGCGCCAGCCAGTTGTCCGCCCTCCGTGCGTGGGCGATGGGCCTGCTCCTGCTGTCAGCTGTTGCCATCAGCCCGACCACCGCCAAGGCGGCGCCGAGCCAGGCTGCGGTCGCGACCACGCATGTCTATCTGCTCCGCGGCGTGCTCAACATCTTCTCGCTCGGGCTCGACACGATCGGCGCCCGGCTCCAGGCGCAGGGCATCCCGGTGACCGTCGCGAATTTCGTGTCCTGGTCCTCGCTCGCCGATGAGGCCGCAACCGCCTACAAGGCCGGCCGGCTCAAGACCATCGTGCTGGTCGGGCACTCCTCCGGCGCGACCGCGCTGCCGGACATGATCGCCAAGCTCAACCGTCTCGGCGTGCCCGTGAAACTCGCGATCGGGCTCGACTCCGTGTTCAAGACCAAGCTGTCGACCGGCGCGGAGCGCTACATCAACATCTATATCGGCGACGGCCCCGGCGAGCCGGTGAAGCGCGCGGACGGTTTTCGCGGCAAGCTCGACAATGTCGACGTCCGCGGCTCCGGCGTCGGCCACATCTCGATCGACAAGAACGAGGCGATCCAGCGCCGCGTGATTGCCGAGATCGACGCCGCAATCATGCGCTCGCGCGCACCTGCTCCCGTTGCCGAACCCGGCGCGCCCAGGTCCGCCCGCTCGGCGGCGGCAACGGCTCCCCGGAATTAACCCCTTCGCCGCAAGCCGCTGAATTGACAATGCCGCCGTCATGCCGACGGCGGCATTGTCGTATCTGCAGAGCCAAACTCGATCACCTGCCGGTCGAAGGAAGGGAACTCGGCACACGATCTGGTGTTGTCACACCATGACAAGGAAACGAAACGTCGGCCCCATGGCGGTTCAGCCCGAGCGAGCGTGGGCCGGTCGACCTGTTTCCGAAAATGTCCTTGAGAAAAAGCCGCAGCCTCAATCGAGCCAATTGAGCGCGAAGCGAGCCGGCCTGTTGAGGCAGCACGCGCTCCGAACGCAGCGTGCGCTGCTCGCCGGCAACAGCGACGGTCGCAAGCGATAAGAGTTCCTCTAATTGACAGGCCGGTTTTCCGGCGTGCCGTCTGTCTGGGGCTAGTCCACGTGAAGTTTTTTCAGTGCCCGTCATGCCGCCATCCTGTCTCGTTCGAGCACGTCGCGTGCACGAATTGCAGCACCGAGCTGGCGTTCGATTCCTCGCGCATCGAGATGACGAAACTTGCATCCCATCAAGCTTGCCGCAATCGCGAGATCATCGGCTGCAATTGGTCTGTCGAGGGCGCGGACTGGTATTGCGGCTCGTGCCGCCTCACGCGTACGATTCCAGACCTCGGCAGCACCAGAAACGTCATGCTCTGGCGCCGCATGGAGGTAGCCAAGCGCCGTCTCCTCTATGATCTCGGCCGCCTCAGGCTTCCGCTCGCATCGCGCACCGGCGAAGCATTGGCTTTCGACATTCTCTCGGACGAGGTCAGTCCGATCCTGACGGGGCATCTCTCGGGCCTCATCACGCTCAACCTTGCCGAGGCCGACGATGTCGAGCGAGAATCTCGCCGCGTTGCATTCCGGGAGCCGTACCGCACGCTGCTCGGGCATTTCCGGCACGAGATCGGTCACTTCTATTGGGACCTGCTCGTCGACGGCACGACATTCCAGGCCCCGTTCAAGCTGATCTTCGGTGACCAGGCGCAGGACTATCAGGCCGCGATCAACTCCTATTACAGCCGCGCCGATCGTTCATACGACCGAAGCGGCTTCATCAGCGAGTACGCCACGTCCCACCCCTGGGAGGACTGGGCGGAAACGTTCGCGCATTTCCTGCATATCGTGTCGACGCTCGACTCGCTGGCAGGTTTGCCGTTGGCGCTGGACGAGCGCGCCCGCCAGACCCTGACGGATCCCTATCTCGAGAGCGACTTCGAGGCACTCCTGGCACTGTGGATGCCGCTTGCCCGCAGCATCAACGAACTCAACCGCTCGCTCGGGATGAGCGACGCATATCCCTTCGACATATCGCCGGCGGTCAAAGGCAAGCTGCATCTCGTCCACATGGCGATCAGCGCATTCCGCGATCAGCAGAGCTTGGCGGCGTAAACGTCGCGGCGGACAGCCCCCGTTACGTCAGGAAGATACGAATGCTGTCCGCGATCTCCTTCGCGTGCGTCTCCAGCGCGAAATGACCGGTGTCAAAGAACTGCACCACGGCGTTCGGATTGTCGCGCTTGAACGCTTCGGCGCCGGGCGGAATGAAGAACGGATCGTTCTTGCCCCAGACCGCGAGGATCGGCGGCTTGTGCTTGCGGAAATAGTCCTGGAAGGCGGGGTAGAGCGCGACGTTGCTCTTGTAGTAGCCGAACAGGTCGAGCTGCACGTCGTCTGACCCCGGGCGCGCAAGGTAGAAATTGTCGAGGTTCTGGCCGTCCGGTGACACGGTCGTCGGATCGGGAACGCCATGCGTGTACTGCCAGCGCGTCGCTTCCGGCGTGAGGAGCGCGCGGAGCGCGTCGCGATTGGCCGGCGAGGGATCCTGCCAATAGGTCTTGAGCGGAGTCCAGTTGTCGCTGAGGCCATCCTCATAGGCGTTGCCGTTCTGCGATATGATCGCCGTGATCCGCTCGGGGTGACTGAGCGCAAGCCGGAAACCAGTCGGCGCGCCGTAATCGAAAACGTAGACCGCGAACCGGTCGAAGCCGATCAGTTCGGTGAAGCGTTCGATCACGCGCGCGATGCTATCGAACGTGAAACGGAAGCTTTCGCGCGAAGGCATGTCGGATTGGCCGAAACCGGGAAGGTCCGGCGCCACGATATGAAACCTGCCCGCCAGCAATGGGATGAGGTCACGAAACATGTGGCCTGCGCTCGGGAAGCCGTGCAGCAGCAAGAGTTTTGGCCCGCCGACAGTGCCGGCCTCGCGATAGGCCACCTTGAATCCGTCGACATCCGCGCTGCGGTACGTAATTGCGGCCATGGCATTCTCCCTTGGATATAACCGTACAAAAGCTATTTGAGAGGTTACTTCGCGCTTACGTAACTTGTCAATGACGCTTTAACTGGTTATCTTCGTCCATGTTCTCCCGACCGGCCAAGGACCGCTCATGGACCGCCCGCCCGCCATGTTCATCGCCGACTCGCTCGGCCTCGACTTTCTCAACTCGGTGGCGACACCGGTCGATACGCCGGTGGACTGGATCAACGATGGTCATGGCCTGATCGACTGGCTGGCGCAGGCGAAGCTGGTGCCGCCGGATGATCTGCACGCGCTGACGGCCCGCGCCACGCCGGACGAGCTGGACAAGGTCGCGGATCAGGCGCGCGCCTTGCGCGAATGGTTCAGGGGATTCGTGCGCAAGCATGCAGGCCGGCCGCTCACGCCAGATGCCTTGCGCGAGCTCGGTCCGTTGAACAGCCTGCTGGAGCGCGACGAATCCTTCAGGCGGATCGAGCCCGGGCATGACGATGGCGGCGCTCTCGCATTGCGAATGAGGCGGCGCTGGCGATCGCCGGAAGCGCTATTGCTGCCGGTTGGCGAAGCCATGGCGAAGTTCGTCTGCGACGAGGATTTTTCGAACGTCAAGGCGTGCGAGGGCCACAACTGCACCATGCTGTTCGCCGACCACACGCGCAGGCGCGCGCGGCGATGGTGCATCATGGCGGTCTGCGGCAACCGCGCGAAACAGGCCGCCCACCGCAGCAGGCTCAAAAGCATGCAGTGATTGGGCGCCGAGATGCTCAAATCAGCGGCGATCGAGCCCTGGTTCCGTGCCCCAAATTCCACCCAATCGGCCGTCACTAAGCGCCTTTGGGGGAGGCTGCAGCCTCCCGGAGTGGGACTGCTGGACTGATGATCGATTTGAGGCGACTTCTCGCGCTGGCAGCCGTTGCGCTGCTTGCTTTCAGCACCGGGACGGCCGTTGCCTCACCTGCCAAGACGAAGCCCGCCGCGGCCGCACCCGCCGCGCCGCCGCCCCCACCGTTCGAGCCATTGCCGCCGCCGAAGATTTACTTGTTCCGTGGCGCCATGGGGCCGTTCTTCTCCACCGGCATGGACCGGCTCGAAGAGAAGCTGACGCAGGCCGGCTTTTCGGCCAACGTCTATGAATTCACCATCTGCCGATGGATCGGCGATCGTGCCATCTCCAGCTACAAGGAAACGCCGGCGCCGATCGTGCTGATCGGGCATTCGATGGGCGGGCTTTGCTCGATCGTCATCTCCGAGATGGCGGCCAAGGAGAACATCCCGATCAGCCTCGTCATCACCATCGATCCCGCGCATGCGACCGGCGACGTGCCGCTCAATGTCGAGCGCTTCATCAACATCTACCTCTCCGACAGCGTGCTTGGCGGCGGCAACGTGGTCGCTGTGCCGGGTTATCGCGGTCACTATGCGAGCTATGATTTGAAGGAGAACGCGCGGGTCAGCCACATCAACATCGAGAAGTCCGACGACATCCACCGTCAGATCGTCGACATGGTCGCGCAGTTGCCGCGCATCCCGCCCCAGACGCAGGTCGATGCCGTGCCCCTGCGTTATCTCGTGCCGGCGAATACGCTCGTCGAATTGTGGGACAGTGGCGTGCGGCTACCGGTGCGCCGCGGCGACACCATGGAGAGCATCGCGGCAGCCAATCGCGTGCCGCTGTGGTCGCTCGCCCAGAGCAACTCGCTGCCGGAGAACGCGACGCTTACCCCCGGCCAGTCCATCATCGTCCCGCGCCACCTGACGCCGCCCGACCCGACAGCCGCCATGGCGACCCCACCGCCCGGACGGCGGTAAGCGTCAGCAACGGAGATGGCCGGGATGGGCTTGGCTGATGCCAGGCACCATCCCACGCGGCCCCTGTCATTCACGCATCTTGTGTCGCGGCAGCCATCTTGATGCTGATGTCGCCAGGGAGGAGCGCGCCGTGGCGGAAGCCCGGCCCGCCGGGCGATAGGGCGCGGCGAGAAGCATCAGAAACAATGCCCTTTCAGCCGCATATTTTGCGGCGGGTCGGCCATTTTCGAAGCCGTGCATGACCAGGCGTCCTTCCGTCGTGCAGACACGCCACCGCCATGTCCTTCGACCGCATTTCTTCAGGAACACTTCGAAGGTCGGGAGGTGTTCGGGCATGTCGATCACCCGTGGCTGCTTGCCGTCAGGCGCGTGGTTGCGTTCCCCATCGCGCCGTTCGGAGCCTGAAGGGTGAGCGGAAAGGCAGACACAGCGAGCTTCTCGATCGCCGAGCGCTCCTCGGACACACGTCTCTCGATGAACCGCCGTTCGAACTCGGTCAGCTCGGTCTTGAGCAACCGCTGATAGCGGCTGATGTTGCTGCGGTGGCCGCGCAACAAGGCCAGCTCTTCATCAACCATCATCGTAATCCCCGTCGAGCTGTCGTTGCCTACGCTGCGAGGCCGGTTCGCTCGACCGATCGTGTGCGGACCGGCTTGCCGCCCGGAGGTCCCTTCGGATGGTGGTCGAGGCTCGCGAGCGCTTCCAGAATTTCGTCGATGGTGACGGTTTTGCCCGAGCCGGGCATCTCCCGCAGTGCCGGACTCGAGGCGACACTGGCTGCGTCCGAAGCCCAGGACGCGAGGATCGCGCGCTTCTCGCGGATCGACAGAGTTGGATCGGCTATGACGTCGCGGGGATGATCATAGACAGAGCCAGGGTGCAGTATCGCGTTCAGATCGATGATGTTGTCGACATGATCGAGCATGAGAGGTCCTCCTCCTTTCTCTAAACCTCTGACTTGCATTCGGGTACGCAGTCGAAGGCCATGGTCGATCCCGCCCGGCGATCGGGCGGGATCACCAGGTCTCCGACAGACCGAATTCAGGCGGCTTTGCCCTCGAGTTGATGCACGTTGCCGGACGGCGCGGCATTGATGGCAATTCGCCGCGGCTTCATGGCTTCAGGGATTTCCCGAACCAGTTCGATCTTGAGCAGGCCGTTCTCGAACGAGGCGCTGTGCACCTGAACATAATCGGCCAGGTTAAACTGCCGCTTGAACGGCCGTGCGGAAATGCCCCGGTAGAGATATTCGCGTTCGGTTCTGTCCGGCTTGTTTCCCTCGACGGTCACCGCGTTCTGCTCGGCCGTCACCGCGACCTCGTTGGGCGAGAAGCCCGCAATCGCAAGCGAAATCTGGTAGCGATCCTCGCCGAGACGTTCGATGTTGTAGGGGGGATAGTTGTCCTCGCCGGCACGCTGTGCCGTTTCAACGAGGTCGAAAAGGCGGTCGAAGCCAACGGTCGAACGCCACAAGGGAGAGAAGTCGTAAGTGCGCATAGCCAGATCCTCCAAGGAGCAAAATGGATACGAACGACACCGGACACGACCGGTGCCCGTCTCAGCTTCCCGACCCACCAGGCGTCGGGAACACCACCTCTCGGCGGCAGCGGAAAAATAAAAAAAGCCCGTTCTGGTTTCAAGAGGGGCTCCAAAATTTTTTGGAATCCCTGGCGCCTCCGGCTCCAACCCTCTCCCCGCAAGAATGGGGGAGGGAGGAGACGCAGCTCGGACTAGACGTTCGATCCGTGGATTGCCTCGATCACGGCATCCGTCACGTCCTTCGTCGTCGCCGTGCCGCCGACGTCGGGTGTCAGCACGCCGGCTGCACATACTTTCTCCACCGCCGCCATCAACCGCACCGCGGCATCCTTCTCGCCCAGATGCTCGAGCATCTGCGCGCCGGTCCAGAACGTCGCGACCGGGTTGGCAATGCCCTTGCCGGTGATGTCGAAGGCCGACCCGTGGATCGGCTCGAACATCGAGGGGAAGCGGCGCTGCGGATCGATATTGCCGGTCGGCGCCACGCCGAGGCTTCCCGCCAACGCGCCGGCGAGGTCGGAGAGGATGTCGGCGTGCAAATTGGTCGCGACGATGGTGTCGAGGCTCTTCGGATGCAGCGTCATGCGCACCGTCATGGCGTCGACCAGCATCTTGTCCCAGGTCACATCAGGGAATTCGACCGCGACCTCGGCGGCAATCTCGTCCCACATCACCATGCCATGGCGCTGCGCGTTCGACTTGGTCACCACGGTCAGGAACTTGCGCGGACGCGACCGCGCGAGCTCGAACGCATAGCGCATGATCCGCGTCACGCCGACGCGGGTGAACACCGCGACCTCTGTGCCGACCTCTTCCGGGAGACCCCTGTGGGCGCGGCCGCCCATGCCGGCATATTCGCCCTCCGAATTCTCGCGCACGATCACCCAGTCGAGGTCGCCGACGCCGACATTGCGCAGCGGCGAGGCGACGCCCGGCAAGATCTTGGTCGGCCGCACATTGGCATATTGGTCAAAGCCCTGGCAGATCGGCAGGCGCAGGCCCCACAGCGTGATGTGGTCGGGCACGTCGGGCGCACCGACCGCGCCGAAATAGATCGCGTCGAACTTCTTGAGCTCCGCGAGGCCGTGGGCCGGCATCATGACGCCGTGCTTCTTGTAATAGTCCGAACCCCAGTCGAAGGTCTTGATGTTGAAGGCGAGGTCGCCGCTGCGTTTGGCCAGCGCCTCCAGCACGCGAACGCCCGCGGAGATGACCTCGGGGCCGATGCCGTCGGCGGGGATCGCTGCAATCGAATGGGTACGCATGGGAGTGCTCCGTTTCAGATATCAATGGGATTGTGTGACGGGTTCGACGGGCGCGGTCTTCACGCGTGACAATAGCAGGGTCAGGGCCGCGGAGAGAACCAGCAGGCCGGCAACGAAGTAGAGCCCGCCGACGAAACTGCCGGTCTGGTCCTTGATCCAGCCGATCATGGCGGGACCGACGAAGCCGCCGAGATTGCCGATCGAGTTGATCGTGGCGATTCCCGCCGCCGCAGCAGGGCCGGAGAGGAATAACGTCGGCATGCTCCACAGCGGTGGCTTCGCCGAGGAGATGCCGATGTTGACGAGCGCCAGCGCGATCAGCACGGTCACGACGCCGGTCGCAAGTCCGGCAAAGGCGAGCCCCGTCGCCGCGAGCAGGCAGGCCAGAACGACGTGCCAGGTGCGCTCGTCGGTGCGATCCGAATGGCGCGCCCACAGCACCATGGCGACCACGGCGGCGCTCGCCGGCAGCGCGTTGAGGAATCCAACCTGGAGCGAGGACAAGCCGAACTGCTTGATGATCTGCGGCGCCCAGACGCCGAGCGTGTAGAGGCCGGCCGAGGTGCCGAAATAGATCAGCGCCAGCGCCAGCACCCGCGGATCGGCGAGCCCGCGCCAGATGCTGTGCTTCGAGGTCGCAGCCTTGCTGGTGGTCTCCACGTTCATGGTCTCGACCAGCCAGCGCCGCTCGTCATCCGCGAGCCATTTTGCTTTCTCCGGCCGGTCCGTGAGGAATGCCAGCACCACGAATCCCAGCAGCACCGCCGGCAGCGCCTCCAGCACGAACAGCCATTGCCAGCCCTTGAAGCCGAGCATTCCGTCCATCTCCAAAAGCGCGCCCGAGACTGGCGATCCCAGCACGGTCGAGAGCGGCGCCGCCGCCATGAACAGCGCAGTCACCGCGGCACGCTGGCGTGCCGGGAACCAATAGGAGAGATAGAGGATAATGCCGGGAAAGAACCCGGCCTCGGCGACGCCGAGCAGGAAGCGCAGCACGTAGAAGCTGTTCGGGCCCTGCACGAAGGCCATCGCGGCCGACACGATGCCCCAGGTGATCATCACCCGCGCAATCCAGATCCGCGCGCCGACCTTGTGCAGAATGATGTTGGAGGGCACCTCAAACAGGAAGTAGCCCCAGAAGAAGATGCCGGCGCCAAAGCCGTAGACGGTCGGCGACAGGCCGATGTCCTTGTTCATCGTCAGCGAGGCGAAGCCGATATTGACGCGGTCGATGAAGGCCACGAAGTAGAGCAGCATGATGAAGGGAACGATGCGCCATGAGATCTTGCGCAGCACGCGCGTCTGAATCTCGCTCGCCATCCCAGCCTCCCTAATTCCCGGTATTCGTTGTGACGGCGGACCCTGAAGGTCCACTTCGAAGGCCAAGCTAGGCGGGAGCGGCTGGGGGACTCAATCGGCACTGGTTTATACAAAAAAATGATATAATCCCGTCACAGGATCAGAGGACAGCGAATGGAATTGCATCAGTTGCGATGCTTCGTGGCGGCGGCCGAGCAGTTGCATTTCGGCCGCGCGGCGCAGCATCTCCAGATGATGCCCTCCGCGCTCGGCCGCCAGATCAAGCTGCTGGAGCAAGATCTGGACACGCGGCTGTTCGCGCGGACGACGCGGGCGGTGTCGCTGACGGAAGATGGCGCGACGCTGCTGCGCGATGCCCGTGCCATTCTCGCCCGCGTCGGGGCGATCGAGACCAATCTGCGCAATCGCTCGCGTGCAGGGGCTGCTCGAAAACTCCGGGTCGGCGCCATCGACAGTGCCGCGGCGGGGCTGTTACCGGCATTGCTCCGCGACTTCCGCGCAAAGCACCCTGATATCGCGGTGCAGCTTCTGGAGGAGAAGACCGTCCGGCTGCTGCCGAAGATCCTGACCGGCGCGCTCGATCTCGCCTTCGTGCGTCCGCCGGCTCAGCGGGACAAGCGGCTCGAATTCCGCGATCTGCTGCAGGAGACAGCCATCGTGGCCTTCCCGCAGCGCCACGCGCTGGCCAAACGCAAGTCGATCACGCTGGCGGAGATCGCCGGCGAAGCGATGCTGGTGCCGGACCGCCGCTCGCGGCCGCACAGCCACGACCTCACGATAAGACTGTTCGAGCAGGCAGGCCTCACGCCACGCATCGTGCAGGTCGCCGACGAGAAGCAGACCATCATCAATCTCGTCGCAACCAGGCTCGGGGTCGCGATCGTGCCGCGCTGGTCCACGCGAATGGCGGTATCAGGCGTGTGCTTCGTGCCGCTGCGGCCAAAGCAGATCGGACCCGTCGGCCGGCTGCCGCTCGCTGCCGCATGGCTGCGCGGCTCGCGTGATCCGGCCCGTGACGCGATGCTGTCCGTGCTCGAGACGCGCTTGCGCAGCTATGCGCGCGGCGCCTGAGGCGCTATGACATCGGCTGGGCGAGAGGGGTAATGCGATGACTGAACGGCAAGCTTCGAACGAACTGCGGGTCGCCATCGCGGGGCTCGGCTCGATCGGTACCAAGATAGCGACCGCGCTCGATGAGGGCATCGAGGGATTGACGCTCTCGGCCGTGGCGGTGCGCGACCCCGCAAAGCATCAGAAATTGCTCGGCAGCCTGCGTCGTCCGCCATCCGTACTGCCGCTCGACCAGCTCGGCGACCTCGCCGACATCGTCGTCGAATGCGCGCCGAGCAGCCAACTGCGTGCGATCGTCGAGCCCGCAGTGAAACGCGGCAAGGCCGCGGTCGTTGTCAGCGTCGGCGGGCTGCTCGACAATTTCGATCTTGTCGATCTCGCCCGCGCCAATGGCGGCCGTATCCTCGTGCCGACCGGCGCGCTGATTGGGCTCGACGCCGTCAACGCGGCTGCGATCGGCACCATTCATTCGGTGAAGATGGTCACGCGCAAGCCGATTGACGGATTGAAGGGCGCGCCGTTCATCGTCCAGAACAACATCGATATCGACAATCTGCGCGAGCCGCTCAAGCTGTTCGAGGGCACCGCGCGGGAGGCTGCGAAAGGCTTTCCGGCCAATCTCAACGTCGCGGTGGCGCTGTCGCTCGCGGGCGTCGGGCCGGATCGCACCCAGGTGCAGATCTGGGCCGACCCGACCGTGACGCGCAATGTTCATCGCATCGAAGTCGAGGCGGATTCCGCACGCTTCTCGATGTCTATCGAGAACATCCCGTCCGAAAATCCCAAGACCGGATTGATCACGGCCCTGTCGGTGATCGCGCTGCTCCGCAAGCAGCGCGCCACGCTCAGTGTTGGGACGTGAGTTTCAAAGCGTGACGAGTTGAGGTCGAGTCAAGTTCGACCAACAGCATCGCTCTCTCCGTTCCCTCCCCCTTGTGGGGGAGGGGCAGGGAGGGGGGTGCCGCGCGGGGATTCTCCATCGCGCACCGACCCTCGGTGCATCGTCAACAATCGGCACCTCTTGCTGGGCTACCCCTCTCCCTAGCCCCCCCACAAGGGGGGAGGGAACGCACCTTCGTCAGGGTTACGCCCCCGTCACACGCCAGATCACGTTGCCGACGTCGTCGGCCATCAGCAGCGACTTCTTGTCGGGACCGATCACGACGCCGACCGGGCGGCCGTAGGATTCTTTCTCGTCGGGCGCGAGGAAGCCGGACAGGATGTCGCGTGCGGGACCCGAAGGCTTTCCGTTCTCGAACGGGATGAACACCAGCTTGTAGCCGGACAGCGTACTGCGATTCCACGAGCCGTGCTGGCCAATCGCCATGCCGTCCGGGAAGCCCGGCAGCGTGCCCGCGGGCATCCAGCACAGGCCGAGCGAGGCGGTATGGCCGCCGAGCGCGTAGTCCGGCGTGAGCGCCTTGGCGACCATCGCCGGATCCTGCGGCACGCGATCGTCCACCGTCTTGCCCCAGTAGCAATAAGGCCAGCCGTAGAAGCCGCCGTCGCGCACCGAGGTCAGATAGTCCGGCGGCGTTTCGTCGCCGAGGCCGTCGCGCTCGTTGACGACGGTCCAGAGCACACCGGTCGTCGGCTCCCAGGCGAGACCAACCGGGTTGCGCAGGCCGGCGCCGAAGATGCGGTGCGTGCCGGCGACGAGATCGAGCTCGTAGACCGCGGCGCGGCCTTCCTCGACCTCCATACCCATCTCGGCGATGTTGCTGAGCGAGCCGACGCCGGCATAGAGCTTCTTGCCGTCCGGGCTTGCGAGCAGGCTGCGGGTCCAGTGGCCGCTCGGCTTGAAAGTGGTGAGGCGCTTGCCAGGCACGGTGATGCGATCGGCATTCGCCACGTACGGGAAGGCCATTACGCCGTCGGTGTTGCCGACATAGAAGGTGTCGCCGACCAGCGCCATGCCGAACGGCTGGCTGAGATTTTCCATGAACGCGCCGCGATACTCCGCGACGCCGTCGCCGTCCTTGTCGCGCAGCAGCGTGATGCGGTTGGCGCTGACGCCGAGCGCGGCGGCGCGCCGCATCGTTGCCTGCATCGCGTAGTGAAACACGGACCGCGGCGCCCCCGCGATCTGCGTCGCCTCCGCGATCAGCACGTCGCCATTGGGCAGCACCTCGATCCAGCGCGGATGGTCGAGGCCGGTCGCGAAGGCGTTGACCTTGAGCCCGGGTGCGACCGTCGGCTTCTGTCCTTCGCTCCAGCCCCGCGCCGTCGGCATCTTCAGTGTCGGGATGGCGCCTTGCGGCTTGGCTTTGGGAATGGCGGGCGACTGACCCCAGGCCGGCGCAGGCACGGTGCCCGACAGCTTTCGCCATTGCAGCGCGATGCCACCGAGAAGCGCAACGAACTGCGCAAAGATGCTGGAAAAAGTCATGAGAGGCCCCTGTTTGCGCGCGCATCCAACGGGCTGGCGGGGCAGACGTCAACCTGTGCGACGGGCCGCGGGGCTCTATTCCCGTGGAATGGCTGCCGTTCGATTTTGCATGGGACGAATGCCGACGGGGTGTGCCGGAGATCAGCGGCCGATCTGCCGCTCCGCCCGGCGCGCCGCGCGAAAATCATCGAGGTGATGGATGTTCGGCGCAAGCGCCGCCTCCCGGGACAGCAGATGATAGACTCGCGCCACCGTGCGCTGCTTCTGCTTCGGCCGCCCGGGCGGCAGCGCCCGCGCCTTGCGGACGGCGGCGATCGCGTGCTCGCGAAAATAATCGTAGGCGTCGGACATGGCTCGATGCTCTGCGGTGTGTGGCAGGTATCGAGGCTAACGGGCGCAGGCAGCAGGGGTTCCTGGAAGCAGGTGTGTTGCGCACACAGCTTCCTCAACGTCGTCCTGGCGAAAGCCAGGACCCATACCGCGGAATCCATCGATTGCGTGCGGCCTCGGGTTCCGGGCAATCCTCGCCAAACCGCTCCCTGGGGTAATGGGTCCTGGCTTTCGCCAGGACGACTCCGGAGGTGCAGCCGCGCTAAGCTTGCGATGACAGCGTGAAGCGATACCCGCTCTCAGCGTGGCGACAGGAACGGGATGATCATCGGCACGCGGCGGCAATAGGCGCCGTAGGCGTCTTCGCCGAGCTCCTTGGACAGGAACACTTCTTCCATCCGACCCTTCTGCCACATGCCGAGCGAGATCAGGATGGCGCCGAGCATCGCCGTCACCGTGCCGACCGCGATGCCGGTCACCAGCATGCCGAGGATCAGGCCGGTGTAGATCGGATGACGCACGATGCCGTACGGGCCGGTGTCGATGACGCGGTGGTCTTGCTTGTGAGTGATGGTGTTGGACCAGAATTGTCCGAGATGCAGCCGTCCCCACCAGGTGAAGGAGATGCCGGCCAGCACGATCAGCGCCACGACGTAGACGGCTGTATTGCTGAACACCCAGAGCGGCTTCTCGCCGAGCACTTCGGCGGTCCACGGCGTGAACAGGATGCCGCCGACCAGGATCGGGATGCGATAGCGGCCGGACTCCAGCGTCATCACCTGCTTCTGGGTGCGGCCCTGCCAGAACGAGGCGCCGACCCAGCTTGCGAGCCAGGCAAGCCAGATCAGGGCGAGCAGTTGCGTCGGCCAGGTCGTGGTCCAACCACCCCAGGCGACAGAGAGAAGCTTGCTGAAATCGAAGGACATGCGGAAAGGTTCTTTGGGTTGGGCGGCAGCTCAGCTGGCGCGCGAGGAGAGCGCGTGATGCTCGATGGCGCCGGAGGCAAGCGCGCCGCCGCGGGCGAGAAGATGGGTGATGGTTTCGCGCAGGACCGGCTCGATCGGGCGCGGCGCGTAGCCGAGCTCGGTGCGCGCCTTGCCGATCGAGAGGTCGCTCGCGGCGAGCGCGATGCGCACGCCCTCGGCGGTGCCGTTGGGCGGCCGGCGCGTGATACGATCGGAGAGATATTCGAGCATGATGCCCGACAGCTCGGCCATTTTGCCGGGAACGACGACCGGGAATTGCCGCCGGCCGCTCATCGCCGACATCATCCGCAGAATCTGGCCGAGCCTGACGCAGTCGCCGCCGAGGATGTAGCGCTGGCCGTTACGCCCGCGTTCCATGGTCAGCACGAGACCCATGGCGACGTCGCGGACGTCGACGAGATTGACCGGGAAGTCGAGATGCGGCTGCACTTTCTTCTGCAGGAAGTACCACAGCATCGCGGTCGGCGGCGTCAGATTATGGTCGGCCGCACCGATCGGCATGGTCGGGGTGCCGATCACCAGCGGGAAGCCTGCGGCTGCGGCCTTCGCGGCGCAATGCTCCGCCAGCGATTTCGACCGCGTGTAGGCGCCCGGCATCGCCTCGGCCGGCTGCAGCGCCTCCTCGGCGGGAACACCGTTGAGGTCGGAATAGGGGAACAGGATCGATTCCGTCGAGCAGTGCAGGAAGCGCGAGACCCCGCGCTTCATCGCGGCCGCGAGCACGATTTCGGTGCCGCGGCAATTGACGTCGTGAAAGGCCTGCTTGTCGGCAACCCACATGCCGGGCAGGCCGGCGAGGTGATAGACCTGATCGACACCCGCAACCGCGGCATCGACCGCGGCGCCGTCCAGCACCGAGCCTTGGGCATATTCAACGTCGGCATAGGGCGTGGCAGGCGCACGGACATCGAGAACGCGCACCCGCTGCCCACGGGCGCGGAGCGCTTCTACAAGATGATGTCCGATGAAGCCGCTGCCACCGGTAACCAGTACGAGAGCCATGCAGTAGGTTTGCTGTTTCGCGTCTAGAACTATCGGGTTGAAAGGGAATTGGTCGGAGCAGGCGCCAGAATCGCGGCAAGGTCGCGACGGAAGCCCAATGCAATGAATAATTTTGCCATGACAAACATCGGTCCAAGCAGAAAATGCGTGGGGTGGTCGACCATCGACGGCTGTCGCTCCTCGAAAACCTTGTGGCCGACGATTTGCGACGCGACGCCAAGGCCGATCAGCACCGCAAAAATCGACCACATCATGACGATCGAGACCTGATTGCCGATCGCGGTTGCGACCGAAAGCAGCACGATCATCGCGGCGAGGATGCCGAGCCCGATCCCAGCGTCCAGCATCAGCCAGTAGGCCAGCACCGGCAGGGCAAGAACCACGGCCAGGCTGACCTCGATCCCGAACAGCGGGAAATGCACCAGCGTCAGCGGCAGCACGGCGCCGGTGAAGAGCAGGAGGATGCCGACCACGTGCATCGCGCAGTTCCAGGGATCGCGATGGTATTCGACGTAGTCGGCCAGCTGACGTTGAAAATAACTGGCCATCTCGGTCTCGTGTAGCATGGGGTCAGGCAGGGCGAAAAAAGCCTATAGCACCTGATAGGGCGGTGCACAAACCGGCGCGATTGTCGCGTGAAACCGCCCTGTTGCGCTGTGAGACAGGTCACAAAATGATCAAGACTTCAAAGGGTTCCGTCAGCCGCCGTGCCGCGTCCGCTCAGCGTTTCTTGGCGGGCTTTTTCGCCGCAGGCGCAGGTGTCGCAGCCGGATGCGCAGGCGCTTCCTCGGGTACCTTGGCGTAGGTCAGGATTTGCAACTGGGCGTTGGCGGCGGAGGTCGGCTTGGCCCGGTCGAGAAACTGCTCCTCGCCGAGGCCGATCGGATGCAGCCGCTTGGTCGAGATCTTGAACGTGTTCACCAGCACGTCGCGAATCGCGTCCGCCCGGCGCTGGCTCAGGATGGCGTTGGCCTCGCGCGTCTTCGCGTTGGATTCGACATGGCCGACGATCAGGAACGTGTAGGGCAGCAGCGAGGCATGGACCAGCGCGTCAGCGAGGCGCCCGACAGTCTGGTAGGACGCCGGCTGGATGATCGGCGTGTCGGCGTCGAACTGGATCTGCGCGGTGAAGGTCGGCAAATTGGCCAGATCAGGCGCGATCAGCGGCCGGTTCACCGGACCCGGATCGTTCTTGATCCTGGCCTTGGCCCGCTCCATCACCTGCAGCTTCAGCGCGGGAAGATCGATCTCGGCGGCTTGTTCGAAATGGTTGAGCTTGCCGACGATGTCGTCGCGGGTCGGCGGCGCCGTCTGCGCTTCGGCTGTGCCCGCGAGCAAAGCGAGGCCGAGCGCGATGCATATTCCGGCGTTGGAAAGCCTGTTCGCTGGCATCACCGATACCCCGCGTCGTCGACGGCCTTCAGGCAGTTGTTGCTGATGCCCTTGGGCGTCGAGACCAGGCAGGGGACCGCCTTGCTGGTCTCCTTGGTCGAGCCGCCGCAGACCTTGACGATCTCGCGCTGGCAGGCGTTCGCCACCGTGACGCGGGCCGCGACACGCTTCTGGATGGCATCGAAGGCGCCGAGATAGTCGCTCTGGCACTGCTGGGAGAGCACGTCGCGGTTGCGCGACAGGCACTCCTTCAGGCGGGTCGAATCCGGGTTGACGCCGCGGCAATTCGCGACGATTTCCGCACCGCAACTTTTCGCCAGCATCCCGATCGAGTCGCCAAAGCTCATGGTCTCCGCCGCTGCAAGCGACGGCATACCCAATGCCAGCAAGATCAGTGTGATGGAGCCCCGGACCATGGCCGCATCTGATACGGGGAAGTTCGCGGTGGTCAAGGGCTGTTCGGGCGAGAAGTGTCGAGAGTCCGACCAGTGCGGCGAACAGTCCTCACTCCGTGGCCTCAGTGAGGGGCGGCCATTCGATCAGGGCGACTGTGTGCTTCCCGAGCTCGTCGGCCACATCAGGGTCGGCCTTGAGCTCGTCCAATGTCCGCGGCGGGGGAAGCTGGCGGCCGTCCGCGACCAGTTCCTGTGCATAGAACGCGAGTGCCTCGGGCGCATTCTCCAGGGCCTCATCGACGTCGTCGCCGCCGGAAATGCAGCCGGGCAGGTCGGGAAACCACACGCCGACGGCTTCGTCCGGGCCGGCGTCCTGGATGATGGCGATGTAGTGCGGCATGCGGGCCTCACGCCCGCTGCACAAAGCTGTCCACGACCTTCTTCTCGCCGGCCTTGTCGAAGGCGATGGTGAGCTTGTTGCCGTCGATCCTGGTGACGCGGCCGTAGCCGAATTTCTGGTGGAAAACGCGGTCGGAGAGCGAGAATTCCGAGGTCGTGCCGGTGGATTTGGCCACCAACTCGCCCTCGATCGTCAGGGGCCCGCGGCGGCGCGAGGAGAAGCTGCCGAAATCGGGCGAGGACGACTGGGACGAAAACGACGAGGCCTGTTCCTCGAAGCTGCCGCGGCCGCCATTGCCGCCCCCGCCGCCGCCACGATTGCGATTGGCCTGGGCGCGCTGCCAGCCCGGGGTCGAATAGGTGGAGCCGAACGCTTCCATGTCGTCGAAGCGGGAGGCGCCGTAGCCGCCGGTGCCGCCCCAGGCGGAGCCGCCCTTGGATTCCGTGATCTCGACATTGGCCGCCGGCAGTTCGTCGAGGAAGCGCGACGGGATCGTGGTCGACCAGGTGCCATGGATCCGCCGGTTGGTGGCAAAATAGATCTTGGCGCGGCGGCGGGCGCGGGTCAGGCCGACATGGCCGAGCCGGCGCTCTTCCTCAAGTCCGGCGCGGCCCTGTTCGTCCAGCGTCCGTTGGCTCGGAAACAGGCCTTCTTCCCAGCCGGGCAGGAACACGTTGTCGAACTCCAGACCCTTGGCCGAATGCAGCGTCATCAGCGACACCGCGTCCTCATCGGCGCCGCTGTCGCGGTCCATCACCAGCGAGATGTGCTCCAAAAACCCTTGCAGGTTCTCGAACTCCTCCATCGAGCGCACCAGCTCCTTGAGGTTCTCGAGCCGGCCCGCGGCGTCCGCCGAGCGGTCCTTCTGCCACATCTCGGTGTAGCCGCTCTCGTCGAGCACGATCTGGGCGAGCTCCGTGTGCGACGTGACCTCGCGCTGGGCGCGCCAGCGGTCGAACTGGGCGACGACGTCGCGCAAGGAGCCGCGCGCCTTCGGCTTCAGCTCGTCGGTCTCGACCACCGCGCGCGCCGCCTCGAACAGCGGAATGCGGCGCTTGCGGGCGTGGTCGTGCAGCATCTGCACGGTGGCATCGCCCAAGCCGCGCTTGGGCGTGTTGACGATGCGCTCGAAGGCGAGGTCGTCGGCCGGTGAATTGATGACGCGCAGATAAGCCAGCGCATCGCGGATTTCGGCGCGCTCGTAGAAGCGCGGGCCGCCGATGACGCGATAGGGCAGGCCGAGCGTGACGAAGCGGTCTTCGAACTCGCGCATCTGGTAGGAGGCGCGCACGAGAATCGCGATCTCGTTGAGCTTGTCGCCCTGACGCTGGATCTGCTCGATCTCCTCGCCGATGCCGCGGGCTTCCTCTTCCGAATCCCACGAGCCCGTCACCGTGACCTTCTCGCCGTCATGGTCCTCGGTGCGCAGCGTCTTGCCGAGCCGGCCCTCGTTATGGGCGATCAAATGCGAGGCGGCGGCGAGGATGTGGCCGGTCGAGCGGTAGTTGCGCTCGAGGCGGATGACCTTGGCGCCGGGGAAATCATGGTCGAAGCGCAGGATGTTGTCGACCTCCGCGCCGCGCCAGCCATAGATCGACTGGTCGTCGTCGCCGACGCAGCAGATGTTCTTGACGTGTGTTTTTTCTTGCGCCGGAGGCGGCGCTTCATCGTCATTCTCGGCATCACTCGGCGGAGACTCGATGGCTTGCCGGGGCAAGCCGGGCAATGACGGATTGGACGATGGCGCCTGCGAGAGCAGCCGCAGCCATAGATATTGCGCGACGTTGGTGTCTTGATACTCATCGACCAGGATGAATTTGAAGCGCTGCTGGTACTGCCGCAAGATATCCGGGTGCTCGCGGAAGATGCGGATGTCCTCGAGCAGCAGATCGCCGAAATCGGCGGCGTTCAAAATCTTCAACCGCTCCTGGTAGCTCGCATAGAGCTTGCCGCCCTTGCCGTTGGCGAAGACGGCGGCTTCGCCCGACGGCACCTGCGACGGTGTCAGGCCGCGGTTCTTCCAGCCGTCAATCAGGCCGGCGAGCATACGCGCGGGCCAGCGCTTGTCGTCGATGTTGTCGGCTTGCAGGAGCTGCTTCAACAGCCGCACCTGATCGTCGACGTCGAGCACGGTGAAGTTCGACTTGAGCTGCGCCAGCTCGGCGTGGGTGCGCAGGATACGCCCGCCGATGGAGTGGAAGGTGCCGAGCCACGGCATGCCTTCGACCGCATGGCCGAGCATCTGGCCGAGCCGGTGCTTCATCTCCCGCGCGGCCTTGTTGGTGAAGGTCACTGACAGGATTTCGGAGGGGCGGGCGCGGCCCTGGCTCAGGATATGGGCGATGCGCGTGGTCAGCACGCGGGTCTTGCCGGTGCCGGCGCCGGCCAGCACCAGAACCGGGCCATCCAGCGTCTCCACAGCCTCGCGCTGCTCCGGATTGAGCCCGGACAGGTATTGCGGGCCCACCGAGGCGCGCGCACGCGCGGCAATGCCGCCGGCTGCGGGCTGGTGGTCGGGGACACTCTGGGACGTGATCTTGCTCGGCTCGGTCATGCGAATCATTTGCCCCACGTTGGCACCGCGGGGTGGTGAAAGGGGAGCCTTCTTAACAGGGATTGGTCCCTATATGGGGCCGCGGACGGGGGTTTTCCACGTGCGCGGAAAGCCAATTTGTTCCTGCGGGTCAGGCGAATTTCCGACCCCAGCGGCCCGGAACCATTGTTCCGAGTCGGCGATTGGTTCTGCAAGTGAGGCGCGTCAGCCGCGCCGATCGCAGACAGACATCGAAACAGAGGTTCGGATCATGCTTAGCTGGGTAGTTACGTTTCTGGTTATCGCCCTGATCGCCGGTATTCTGGGCTTTGGCGGCCTCGCCGGCGCGTCGATCGAAATCGCCAAGATCATCTTCTTCATCGCGGTCGTGCTGTTCCTGGTCTCGGCCGTTGTCGGTCTGGCCCGCGGCCGCACCAGGGTTTAGCGCGGTCTGATTTGGTGCATGATCTTGCCGGAAACCGCTTCGCACTTTTCCGGATCATGCACTACCGCTTCGAGGGCATCGCCACGTTCCGGCCGATGCCCTCGGGTCGCGGCACGCCGCTATGAGCCTTGACCACCGCCGCAATGCGCTCACGGATGTCCGCTGGAAAGGCCGCCACCTTTCGTGAGCCCATGTCGATGTGAAGCGACATGTTTTCGGAGGTCGCAGACAACCAGCCTTCGGTGGCGTGTCGCAGCTCCTGGAACGTGTGCAGCCGCTTGTCGTCGGCCTCCAGCAGCCAGACCGAGACCTGCACGGGATCGCCGAGGTGGATTTCGCGCAAATACCGCACGTGGCATTCGGCAGTGAAGGTCGAGCCGCCGCGCTCCTTCATGTAGCCCGGACCGATCCCGAGCGTCAGCCACATCTGGTCGATCGCACGGTCGAACATCACGTTGTAATAGGCCATGTTGAGGTGGCCGTTGTAGTCGATCCATTGCGGCTCGATCTGCATGATCGACGCGCGGAACGGTGCGCCCTCGATCGTTGTGGCAGCAGTCTGCGGCATGTGTCCTTCCCCAGCTATGCGTCCGGTCGCTTGACTTGACCGGTGAGATGTCCTTTGCCACGGTTCGTCTCGTCGGGAGGAACGTCCGTGGGTACGACCATCACCAATAATCCGCCGCGGCCGGCGCCGAAAGCCCTCGCGAGCGCGCTGGAGCAGCTTGCCGCGCGGTTCGGCAACCGCCTCATTACCTCGCAGGCCGTCCGCGAGCAGCACGGCCATACCACCACATGGATCGTGAACCAGCCGCCGGACGGCGTGGTGATGGCGCAGGAGACCGCCGACATCCAGGACGTGGTGCGGATCTGCGCGAAAAACGGCGTGCCCGTCATCGCCTTCGGCACCGGCACCTCGCTAGAGGGCCAGGTCAACGCACCCGCCGGCGGCATCTGCATCGACCTGCGCGACATGAACAAGGTGCTCGTGGTGCATGCCGAGGACCTCGACTGCGTGATCCAGCCCGGCGTCACCCGCAAGGCGCTCAACGAGCATCTGCGCGACCAAGGCCTGTTCTTCCCGATCGACCCCGGCGCGGACGCTTCCCTCGGCGGCATGGCCTCGACCCGCGCCTCCGGCACCAACGCGGTGCGCTACGGCACCATGCGCGACAGTGTGCTGGCGCTGAAAGTGGTCCGCGGCGACGGCGAGATCATCACGACCGGCACGCGTGCGAAGAAATCATCCGCCGGCTACGACCTGACGCATCTGTTCGTCGGCGCCGAGGGCACGCTCGGCATCATCTCGGAACTGACCATCCGCCTGCGCGGCATCCCCGATACGATCGCGGCCGGTGCGGTGTCGTTCGAGACCGTGCACGGGGCGTGTCAGGCCGTGATCCTGGCGATCCAGACCGGCATTCCCGTGGCGCGCATCGAGCTGCTCAACGCGGCGCAGGTGCGGGCCTGCAACGCCTATTCGAAGTTGACGCTGCCGGAAACGCCGCTGCTGCTGATGGAATTCCACGGCAGCGAGATCGAGGTCGGCGAACAGTCCAAGGCTTTCGGCGAGATCGCAAAGGACTGTGGCGGCGGCGATTTCTCCTGGACCACCAAGCCGGAGGATCGCACAAAATTGTGGCAGGCGCGGCACGACGCCTATTGGTCGGTGAAGGCGCTGCGGCCGGGCGACAGCATCGGTGTGGTCGCGACCGACGTCTGCGTGCCGATTTCGCGGCTTGCCGAATGCGTCGGCGAGACCGAGGAAGATCTCAAGCGTCTCAACCTGTTGTCGCCGATCGTCGGCCATGTCGGTGACGGCAATTTCCACTGTTCGCTGGTCTGCGACACCAACGATGCCGACGAGATGGCGCGCGGCGAAGAGTTCATGCATCGGCTGGTCGAGCGCGCGCAGGCGATGGACGGCACCTGCACCGGCGAGCACGGCATCGGCCAGGGCAAGCAGAAATATCTCAAGGCGGAGCTCGGCCCCGAGGCGATCGACGCGATGCGGGCACTGAAGAAGGCGCTCGATCCGCAGAACATCTTCAACCCCGGCAAGATCGTACCTGAGGCGTAGCGCGCGGCGTGGCCGCCGTTTATGCTCGCTCCCTCACCACGGAGCAGGCAATGCAGTGGTTCGCCCGCAAGACGCGCCGGGACATCTGGGACGAGGCGATCGAACGGCCGCTCGGCGACATCGAGGCCGCCGAGCGTATCCGCGCGATCTGTGACGCCGCCGCGGCGAGCGCGGCAGGGTCCGCGCGCAGCGACAAGCGCGAGAGCGAGCGTTACGAGCGCGCGGCGAAAGTCGCGATGGAAATCGCGATGAAGATCTCGGATGGGCTGATGCGCGACGACGCAGTGCGTCGCATCGTCGATCTCTGCATGACAGCGAACGACCTCAAGACGGCGCAAATCCTGTTTCGCGCGATCCATGCCAGCTGGATCCGCGAAACGGTGCAGCGGGATCATCCGACATTGGCGCAGTGAGCGGTGCGCTCCCACCCCCGCTTGCGGGGAGGGTCGGGGAGAGGGTGTCTCCGCAACGGGACAATCCCCAAGGGGACAAAGCCCTCACCCGGCGCTCCGCGCCGACCTCTCCCGCAAGCGGGAGAGGTTACAGCGAGTTCGCGGCTCGACCTGCGCGAACCAAAGCTGTTCCTATTTCGCCAGCTTGCGCACGGCCTCGTCGACACTGTGGAAGACGTTCTCCCGGGGCAGGGCCTCGAACAGCCTGAACCGCTCGAATGCGTCCTGCGCACGCACCGATTCCAGCCGGGCCAGCGCGACCGTGACGCCCTGTTCACTGCAAGCCCTGAAGACGTCGAGCAGGATCTGCGCGGCAGTGAAGTCGATCTCGACCATGCCGCTCGCCTCCAGCACCAGCAGCTGCGGCGGCGTTGCGCCGAGCACCTTGGTCACGTCGCTGCGAAAGCCGGGCGCGTTGAGGAACGACAGCGGCGCCTGCAGCCCGATCACGGCGACACCGGCGATGCGCTCGCCGGCGATGTGGGGATGCGCCGGCCACCAGATCGTGGTGCCCGGCACGCGCTCGAACTCGACCAGCCGCGCGCGCGTCGTGCTCCAGATGCCGTGCAGCAGCGACAGCACGATGCCGAGGAACGCGCCTTGCTGGATCGGCAGCACGATGATCAGCGCGGCGGTGGCGGCGATCAGAAGGAATTCGCTTGGGGATTGGCGATAGATCGTGGCGATCTGCTTCACGCGGATGATGCGCAACGCGACGAACAGCAGGATGCCGCCGAGGGCCGCGTCCGGAACGTGCTGCAGCAATCCCGTTCCAAACGCGAGCAGCGCCAGCACGATGACAGCGGCCGCAAGGCCCGCGAGCTGCGATTGTCCCCCGGTCTCGGCGACAATGCCCGTCCGCGGCGGGCTGGCATTGACTGGAAACGCGCCGAACAGGCCCGACAGCACGCTGCCGGCGCCCGCGCCGAGAAAATCGCGATCGACATCGGCCGGCTTGTCGGGATCGGACGGGAACGAGCGCGTCGTCGCCGCGGTCTGCACCATCACCACGACCGTGATGACAAAGGCGAGCGGCACGAGGCGGACCCATTGCTCCGGTGCAAGCTCGGGGAAGGTCGGCCGCGGCAGCGTCCCCGGCACGGCGCCTACGACATTGACGCCCTTGCTCTCGAGGCCGAGCACGATCGTGGCCAGGGTCGCGGCGACGAGCCCGATCAGCGCGCCCGGAATTTTTGCGCTGATCTTCTCGGCCAGGAAGACCACGGCCAGCACACCGAAGCCGATGCACAGCGTGAAGGGATTGGTGCGGCCGAGCTCGCTTGCGAGCACGCCGATGCGATCGAGCGTCGGCCCGTTCGGCGAGTCCAGACCCAGCACGCCCGGCAATTGCGAGACGATGATGTGGACGGAGATGCCGGCGAGGAAGCCGACCATGACGGGCACGGACAAGAGATTGGCGATGCCGCCGAGGCGGAAGGCGCCGCCGGCCAGCATCATCGCACCGACCATCAGCGCCAGCGCGATCGCGAGGCCCTGATACTCAGGCGAGCCGGCAGCGGCCAGCGCCGCCAGTCCGCCGGCGAAGATCGGCGTGATCGTGGAATCGGCGCCGCACGACAGGAAGCGGTTGCCGCCGAGCATGGCAAAGCCGAGCGAACCCGCCATGAAGGCGAAGAAGCCGATCTGCGGCGCGAAGCCGCCGAGCCGTGCGGTCGCCATCTGCTCGGGAATCGCGATCGCGGCCAGCGTCAGGCCGGCCATCAAATCGCCCGGCAGCGAATAGGACGCGAGTGAGCGAAACAGCGGCCAAGCTGGCTTGGCGTGAGCGTCGTGCGGCATCGATGTGGAGTCCCCGGAAAGGCTGGCGTCAGTCGGTTAGACTACAGCATTTCCGTATCGGGAAGCAGCAGACGCAGTTTATCTCCATCCGTCGTCATTGCGAGCGCAGCGACTTGTCCGCCGAAGCTTTAGCGAAGGCGGAAGCAATCCGGCATCCCCTCCGCGGGAAAGACTCTGGATTGCTTCGCTGCGCCCGCAATGACGGAGGACAGATTTGTCCTCCGTATTGCGAGAGGTCGTCTCAGTAACGGCCGCGGTCGTTGTGATAGTCGCCGCCGCGGCCGCCGCCCATACCCATGCCGATTCCGACACCAATTCCGATGCCTTGCATGATGGCGCCGGGCGGCGGGCCGCGATCCGGCGGCGGCGCGCGCTCGTAGATCACCTCATCAGGCGGCGGCCGGCGCGGCCTGGGCGGCGTGTCGACGACCTTGCGCTTCGGCGGCGTGTCGTCGACGCGCTTCTTGATCACGGGAGCGACCGCCGGGTTGACCGGCGAGGCCGGAGCTGTGGGCGTCGAGCACGGGCAGGTCGGGGCCATTGCGACGGCGACCGGGGCAGGAGCGGCCGCGACCACAGCAGGCAAGACGTAGTTGCGGTTCTGTACGCGGAGCAGCAGCCTGCGTGCGGTCGCAGCCAGATCGCTGTTGTCCCAGTTCGCCAGATAAGCCTCGAACGAGGCGCGGGTGTTGATCGCGGTGGCGCGCTCCCACGCCAGCATCTGGCGCCGGCGCTCCACAATCGTGCGCAGCCGCGGCGTACGGGTGTCCTGAGCATACAACTCGATATAGGCCTGATAAGCCGGCACGGTGTCGTCGGTGATCACCATCTCATAGGCGACCATGGCCGGCTTGCCCTGCAAGTCCTTGCGCCAGTCCTCGAGGCTGCGCGTGCCGCTCGCAAGTGCCATGGAGGATGCGCCAGGAAGCGCAGCCTGACTGCCGCTGCTGTCGCCGCCGAAGAACTTGAAGTCGGTCGTCAGCGACGAGCTTTCCCAGGGGATCTGGCGTCCGTCGGTCGATTGCGCCACGGCGACGCGAATGCGCTTGAACACTTCTTCGATCGGCAGATTGGGCTGCTTGGCGACGGTCAGCGCCGCGGTGGTGTAGGGACTGTCGATGCCGGAGCCATCCTCGGCTTCGGAGCCCGGCGAGGTCGAATAGGAAATGAAGGAGCCCGGCGCGCCGGCCTTGGTGTCGACGATCGCAAGCCCGTGTCCGGCGCCGCTCAGCGCCGGGAACGGATTGTTGCGGCAGGCATCGAGCATGAAGATGCGGGCTCGTGTCGGCAGCGCGCCGAGCGTGTTGAGCAAATCGTTGAGCCGTACGCCCTGCAGCGGAATGTCGGCTTCGCGCTTGGGGTCGAGATCGACGGGAACGAGATAGTTTTCGCCGTCGATCTGCAGGCCGTGGCCGGCATAGAACACCAGCGCGACGGTGTCGGCGCCGCTGGCGCTGACCTTGCCGGCGAAATCCGAGATCGCCTGACGCATGTCGTTCTGCGCCAGATTGGATGCCGTGGTGACGGTGAAGCCGGCATTGCCGAGCAGCTCCGTCATGCCCTTGGCGTCGTTGGCTGCGTTGGGCAGTTCCGGCACGGTGCGATAGGCCGATTGACCGATCACGAGTGCGAGCCGTGCTTCGGCCGCGGCCTCCGTCGGAATCGTCAATTGCGTGAGCGCGAGAAGACCGGATGCAAGAAACAAACTGCGAAGAACTGGACGGCGCATGGTGTCACCTCCATCGGCAATGCGCGCGATGATGTCACCTTTTTTAGGTGGCCGCCATGCGTCTGTCTGTGCACTGGATCACGGTTGAGCTGCGGCAAAATGGGGCGGGAGGTCTGTCAGAGCCAGTGCGGCATCGTTCTGGCTCCATCCATGTGAATTGCGCATTGATCCATGCGCCAATTAGATTGATGCCCAATGCTGCGCGAAAGCATCTTCTCGCACATCGGGTCCATGCCGATCTGATCGAGAATCCCGCAAAAAACATGGCTGTTTCGCCGCGCGCGGATGCCGTCGATCTTCGCGACGCGCCGCTTTGCGGCGGCTGGCCGCAAGCCTTGCCTGCGCCGCCGCTTTGGCCATACAGTCCGCGCAACGGGCTGCGGCAACGACCGTAGCTCGAAAAATAATAATTGGGGAGAAACCGCATTATGTCCATCGTGCCCGTGAACCGTCGCGCGTTCATCAAGTCGTCGACGGGACTTGCCGCCGGCCTCGTGTTCTCCCCCGCACTCATCGGCCGCGCCGAAGCCGCGACCTTGAAGCTGAAATGCTCCTCCTCGCTGCCGAACGATCCCAAATTCGCCAACGGCCGCGTCTATTACGACAATCTCGTGAAGAACCTGAAGGCGAACGGCCTCGGTGAGCAGGTCGAGGTCGCGTTCTTTCCCGACAACCAATTGGGTCAGGAAATCGACGTCATCAACTCGGTGAAGCTCGGCGTCATCGACCTCATGGTATCGGGCTCGTCGATCTCGGCCAATCTGGTGCCGCTGGTCGGCACCTACGACCTCGGCTTTCTGTTCTCGAGCTTTCCGCAGCAGACCAAGGCGTTCGACGCCGGCGCCGCCAAGCCGATCGAGGACGCGCTGCTCAAGGGCAGCAACATCCGCATCATCGCCTGGGCCTATAATTTCGGCTCACGCAGCGTACTTGCGAGGAAGCCCGTGAAGACGCCGGAAGATCTCGCCGGTCTCAAGATCCGCACCTTGCCCAATCCCGTCATCACGGAATGCCTGCGCCTGATGGGCGCCGCCGCGACGCCGCTGGCTTTCGGCGAAATCTACACGGCATTGCAGGCCGGCGTGCTGGACGGGCTGGAGCACGATCCGCCGACCATCCTGGCGAGCAAGTTCTTCGAAACGGCGAAATTCTATTCACTGACGCAGCACAATTTCTCGCCGCTCGCGATCTATTTCAGCGACACGACCTACAATCGCATGGATCCGAAGCTGCGCGAGGGTTTCCTGGATGCCGCGAAGAAGGCTGCGGCCGACACGCGCACCCACGGGCTCGCGGTCGAGAAGGAGGCGTTGTCGGCTTTGACCGAAAAGGGCGTGACGGTGGCCGAATGCGACCGCGAGGCGTTCAAGAAGCGCGTCGCGCCGCAGATCGAGAACTTCATCAAGGCGCGGCCGGACTCCAAGGCCGTCATCGACATCATCCGCGCCACGCAGGCCTGACGTGGCAATGACAGCTGCCGTACCTCTCTCGGGCGGCCGCCACGGGAGTATCGCCCTGCTGCTTCGCGTCAGCGACGCGATCGCGGCCATTTTGCTGGCCGCGGATCTCCTCGTCGTCTGCGGTTCCGTGCTGCTGCGCTTCTGCTTCAACGCGCCGGTGGAGTGGTCCGACGACGTCGCACGCGGACTGATGGTCGGCTCGGCCTTCTTCGGCGCGGCGAGTGCGCTCGCGCGCGGCGAGAATGTCGGCGTCTCCTTCTTCCGCGACCTGGCTCCGGTACGGTTGCGCGCGCTGGTCGATGCCGCAAGTGCGCTGCTGGTGGTGCTGATCTCGGGCTACGTCGCCTACAATTCCATCAAGCTCGGTTCGCTGACGGCGGGCCAGACCACCGGGTCGGGCCTGCCGCTGGAGCTGACCTTCTACCCGATGGGCGCCGGCGCGCTGTTGATGACGGTGTTCGCGATCGACCAGCTCTGCGCCAGGCCGCTCCCTGACATCGTCAGAGGCCTCATCGCGATTGCCGTCGTGACCGGCCTCTATCTCGCCTGGGATTATCTGTCGCCCGCCACGGTGCCGTCGGCGGGAACGCTTATGCTGATCGGTTTCTTCGCGACGTTGGTCGGCGGGTTGCCGATCGGCTTTGCGCTGGCGCTGGCCGCGCTGATCTTCATCTGGGTCGAGGGCGCACTGCCCGGCGTGATCTTCGCCCAGCAGATGGCGCGCGGCATCGACAATTTCGTGCTGCTCGCGATCCCGTTCTTCATTCTCGTCGGCTACCTCATGGAAGCCAACGGCATGTCGGTGCGGCTGATCGAGCTGTTGCAGCGCGGGGTCGGGCGCATGCGCGGCGGCCTCAACGTCGTGATGGTGGCCTCTATGGTGCTGTTCTCCGGCATCTCCGGCTCGAAGATGGCCGATGTCGCCGCTGTCGGCTCCGTGCTGATTCCGGCCGCACGCCGCTCCAGGCAGAACCCGGGCGGCGCCGTGGCGCTGCTCGCAGCCTCCGCAGTGATGGCGGAGACCATTCCGCCCTGCATCAATTTGATCATCCTGGGCTTCGTCGCGAATTTGTCGATCGGCGGCCTGTTCGTCGCAGGGCTGTTGCCGGCGGCGCTGATGGCGCTGGCCTTGATCGCCGTCTCCATCATCTTCGGCAAGACTCCAACTGAGACTCCAACTGAGACTCCGGTTGATGCCGAGGACATGGCGCCGCAGATGCCGGTGTCGGGCCTGTGGAGCGGCGCGATCGCCTCGTTCGGCCTGATCTTCATGATCTTCTTCGGCTTCAAGAGCGGCTTTGCCACCGCGACGGAAATCTCGGCCTTTGCCGTGGCCTATGCGCTCGTCGTCGGCAGTGTCGTGTTTCGCGAGCTCAGCTTCACATCGGCCGCGCACAGTTTTGTGCAGGGGGCGACGCGCGCGGGGCTCGTGCTGTTCATCGTCGCGGCGGCGCAATCGCTGGCTTTCACGCTGACCCTGCAGCAGGTGCCGCATGCGGTCGGCGATTTCATGCTGGGATTGTCCAAGACCTCTGGCACCTGGCTGTTCATCCTGCTCGCGATCGGCGTGCTGATCGTGATGGGCTCGGTGCTGGAGGGCGCGGCCGCGCTGATCATCTTCGGGCCGCTGCTGCTGCCGGTGGCCGTGCAGCTCGGTATCGATCCCCTGCATTTCGGCGTGGTGCTCGTGATCGCGATGGGCATCGGCCTGTTCGCGCCGCCGCTCGGGCTCGGGCTTTACGGCGCCTGCCTGATCGGCAACGTGCCGATCGAGCAGACGGTGAAGCCGATCATGGGCTATCTCGGCCTGTTGTTCCTTTGCCTGCTCGTGATCGCGTTCGTGCCATGGCTCAGCACGGCATTGCCGCGCGCGTTCGGCTATTGAGGGAGTGTTGCCGTGAAAGTCCTGCTGGCCCACACGCCGGAGATGCGCCGCAATTACTACGGTGATCGCAGCCTGAGCGGTTTGCGCGCGGCCGCCGAGGTGGTCCTGCACGAGAGCGATGAGACGCTGGTCTCAGACAGCCTCGTGCGCGCTGCCAAAGATGTCGACATCATCGTGGCCGACCGCATGACCGAAGGACGCGGCGAGATTTTTGCGCAACTGCCGCGCCTGCGCGCCTTCGTCCGCTGCGCCGTCGACATCCGCAACGTCGATGTCGAGGCCGCCTCGAACGCCGGCGTGCTCGTGACCCGCGCCGGGCCCGGCTTCGTGCAAGCGGTCGCCGAGCTCGCGCTCGGCTTCATGGTCGATCTCTCCCGCGGCGTATCCCGGGCGACGGCCGACTACCAGGCCGGCCGCAAGCCGGAGGCGCGGATGGGCCGTCAGCTCGCCGGCAGCAAGATCGGCATCATTGGCTATGGCAGCATCGGGCGCTATCTCGCCGAGATCGCCAAGGTGATGCGCATGGAGGTGCTGGTCGCAGATCCCTTTGCGACCGTGAGCGACAGCGCCATCCGGCAGGTCAGCCTCGACGAGCTCCTCGCCGATTCGGACTATGTCGTCTGCCTTGCCATCGCCAACGAGCAGACCGAAAATCTGATAGGCGAGGCGGCGCTGGCGGGCATGCAAAGGCATGCCGTATTCATCAATCTCTCGCGCGGCAACCTCGTCGACGAAGCGGCGCTGGCGAAGGCGTTGCTCGCGAATCGTATCGCGGGTGCCGCGATGGATGTCGGCCGCGCGCCCGACCAGATGCCGAGCCCGGAGCTCGCGAAGTGTCCCAACGTCATCGCCACACCCCATGTCGGCGGACTGACGCCGCAGGCGATCGAATATCAGTCGCTGGAAACCGTGCGCCAGGTCGAAGCGATCGTGAGAGGCGAAGCGCCGCAAGGTGCCGTGAACGCCGACCGCTGGACGCGGCGTCCCTGATCGGCGCTACAGCCGGTCCACCGCTTTGAACGTCCCGTCCTTCTGGATCACCGTCAGAAACACCTGCGGTGGCGCGTCGAGCATGCGCATGCCGACGGTGACGATGCTGCCGCTGATGTCGAAACGGCCGACATCGTTGATGGCGCGCAGCAGGTTCGCGCGCGTCGGTTGCGGCCCGGCTTGTTCCAGCGCCGCGGCCGCGAGACGGCCGGCGATGTAGCCTTCGAGCGACACGAAATTCGGCGTCAGCGTTGGGTCGAACGCGGTTTGCGCGGCCTGATAGTCAGCGACGAGCTTGAGCGAACGATCCCAGGGAAGCGGCACGACCTGCGAGACGACGACGCCTTCGCCCTCGGGGCCGAGCTCATTGGCGAGCGCATTGGCGCCGACGAAGGAGATGTTGACGAAGGTCGGATTGGCGCCGCTGCGGTGCGCGAGCTTGATGAACTCAGCACAGGGACCGTAGGTCCCGACCATGACGATCGCGTCGGGTTCGACGCGCTTGATCGTGCGCCAGGCTGACGCGACGGCGCGGGTGTTGCGCTCGAAGGTGCCTTCGGCTGCGAGCTCGAGACCGCGTTTGGCAAGCGCGCGCTTCACGCCGGAAAGGCCGTCGCGCCCGAAGGAATCGTCCTGGTAGAAGATGGCGATGCGGGTGAAATGGCGATCCTCCGTGAGGTGCTTGACCCAAGCCTCGGCCTCGGCGCCATAGCTCGCACGGATGTTGACCACGTTCGCAAGCTCGAGGTCGCGCAAGAATTCGGCGCCGCTGAACGGACCGATGAAGGGCACGTTCCTGGCGCTGGTGATCGGTATCGTCGCCACCGCGGTCGGTGTGCCCACCGCACCGATCAGCGCGAACACCTTGTCGTCCTCGATCAGCCGCAGCGTCTGCGCTACCGAGCGGTCGGGATCGTAGCCGTCGTCGCGGCTGATGAGCTGGAGTTTGCGGCCGTGGACACCGCCCTTGGCGTTGATCTCGGTGAAGGCCGCGACGATGCCCTGCCGCATCCGCTGTCCGAGTGCGGAGGAGGGACCTTCGAGTGCTGCGGCCTGGCCGAACAGGATCGCATCCTCGCTGACGCCGATCTCGTCGGCTTTCGCCGGCAGCATGATTGCCGCCAGGAGGGCGACCGTCATGACGATGCATGTGGCAGATCGAGATCGATACATCAGGAAAAGTCTTGCCGGGTGCGGTGAGTAGCTTCGGAAAAGCTATCGCCGCGGGATGAATCGGCGATGTATCGACGGCTCCGTACTACTCCGGGGAAACCGGCAACTTGCTTCGACAAAGTCCGGATCATCCTGCACTTCATTAACTAAGCCGGCTAATGCGGAAAAGCCGGGTTCCGAAATTGTGCAGTTCTTAACCGCGGTCCTGTTCCGATAGTGGCTCCGGCGGCTCAACCAGAGGTTCGGATGGCCGGGAGAGGGGACGGCGATTTCTGCAATGGGCGGTCGGGATCAGAACGATCAGGATCGGGGACGTATGACCGGATGGTGGCGTGCTGCGCCGCTGCTCGGGCTCTATCGCCCTGCGCTCGTCGCGGTCGGAATCGGTCTTCTGTTTTCGGTCGTGGCTGCGGCCGCCGTGGCGCGATGGGAAGGCCGCGTCAACAAGATCGAGTTCGAGAACGCGGCCGAGACCGAAGTGATCGTCATGCAGAACGGCATGGGCGAGTACATCTCCAGGCTCGTCGCGCTGCGCACGCTGTTCGAATCGACCAACCAGGAGATCACCCGCAGCGAATTCGAGACCTTCAGCACCCGCCTGTTCGAGCGCCACCCCGGCATGCTGCGCATCTCCTGGGTGCCGCGCGTGAACCGCAAGGAGCGCGCAGAATACGAGGCCGCAGCGATCACGGACGGCGTGTCCGGCTATCGCATCAAGTCGCTCCAGGGCGATGCGTTCGCGACCGCGCCGCAGAGCGACGAATATTTTCCGGTGCTCTACTCGACCCAGCCGAAGACGTCTCCGGTCTACGGCATGGACTACGCGACCATTCCGGAGCGCCGCGCGGTCCTCGAGCGCGCACGCGACACCGACCGGGTCTCGACCATTCGCACCCGCCTCTTCGAGCCGAAGGCGGGCGGCCGGCTGCCAGACGTCCTCGTCGCCATTCCGGTCTACGCCAAGGGAACGTCGCGCGACACGGTGGTGGACCGGCGCCGCAATCTCGCCGGCTTCGTCGTCGGCGTCTTCGACCTGCCGCTGCTGATCCAGTCCATTCGCGTGACGACCGGGGCAAGCCCCGCGGTCAGCGTCAACGTCTATCCGCCGTTTACGGGGCAGATCGTCGGTTTGGAGGACATGCTGCCGGATTATTCGTCGGCCGCCACGGCGCCGCAGTCGATGCGGGACGTCGCACGGGCCCTGCACTGGTCGGGCAATCTCAAGATCGGCGACATGGATTGGCAGGTGCGGGCGGTTCCGGCTGCCGGCGGTCCGCTGGAGACGACTTACGATCGCGCGGGCGCGGTGCTGATCGTCGGCATGCTGCTGACGCTGTCGCTTTCGACCTATCTCATGCTCGCAAGCCGCAATTCGCAGCGGCTGTCGCTGGCGAACCGGCGGGTGCTCGAACTCGCCCAGACCGACATCCTGACCGGATTGCCGAACCGCGCCTTCTTCCTCGCCCGGCTCGACGAGCTCAATGGCCGTTTGAAGGACGGCGGTCCGACCTTCTCGATCCTGATGCTCGACCTCGACCGCTTCAAGAACGTCAACGACTCGCTCGGTCACGGTGCCGGCGATGCGCTGCTGCGTCAGGTCGCCCAGCGGCTGAAATCCGCTTTGCGCGAAAGCGACGTGCTGGCCCGGCTCGGCGGCGACGAATTCGCCATCATCCAGGAAGCTTGCGAGGATCAACGCGTCTGCCCGACCGAACTGGCGGGACGGATCGCCAAGCTCGTGGCCGAGCCGTTCCTTCTTCCCGGACACCGCGTCGAGATCGGCACCAGCATCGGCATTGCGATCGCGCCCGATCACGGCAGCGACCAGGAGCAGCTGCTGAAGAAGGCCGACCTGGCGCTCTACCGCTCCAAATCGTCGGGCCGCAACTGCTTCACCATCTACGACAAGGCGATGTCGGCCGAGCTCGAGGCGCGCAGCACGCTGGAAGGCGATCTGCGCGACGCCATCGCGCGGTGCCAGCTCGAGGTGCACTACCAGCCGTTCGTCGACGCCCTCAGCGGCGCGCGGCGCGGCTTCGAGGCTTTGGTGCGCTGGAGGCATCCGACGCGCGGCTTGATTGCGCCGGACCAGTTCATCGCACTTGCGGAGGAGACCGGGCTGATCGTGCCGCTCGGCGAGTTCGTGCTGCGACGCGCCTGCGCGGACGCGGCCGGCTGGCCCACCGACCTCGCGGTCGCCGTCAACCTGTCGCCGATCCAGTTCAAGGAGGCCGAGCTGTTCGAGATGATCAGCGCGGCGCTCGCGGATTCCGGGCTGCCGCCGCAGCGGCTGGAGATCGAGATCACGGAATCCGTGCTGCTGGAACGTGGCGTCGAGAACCACGCCTTCATGGAACGGCTGAAGAGCATCGGCATCGCGCTCGCACTGGACGATTTCGGCACCGGCTATTCGTCGCTCAGCTATCTGACCGCGTTCCCGTTCGACAAGATCAAGATCGACAAGTCGTTCATCCGCAACCTCACGCATCAGCCGCGCAGCTCCGCCATCATCTCCTCGATCGTGACGCTGGCACGCGGGCTGGACATGTCGGTCACCGCCGAAGGCGTCGAGACCCGCGAGGAGTACGAGCGGCTGAAGGCGCTCGGCGTCAATTTCGCGCAAGGCTATCTGTTCGGCCGCCCGCACCCCATCGAACGGATTCTGTTCGACGCGCCGGTCAAACCGTCCCAACGCGACGCGGCCTGAGCGCCCGCCTCGAAGGACGGGCCACGGGAAACCGCTCTCGAATCCATCGCGCTCTCGCTCAACGGTCATGCGCGAAAAACCCTTGACCCGGGCTGTCCCGGATGGTCGGAAGGACCGTCCAGGGATGAAACACACAATGCGGCTTCCGTTCTTCTACGGCTGGGTCGTGGTCGCGGTGACCTTCGTCACCATGGCCATCGGCGTCAACGCGCGCACCGCCTTCTCACTGTTCTTTCCTCCCATCATCTCCGAATTCGGCTGGGAGCGCGGCGTCACCGCGGGCGCCTTTTCCTTCGGCTTCGTCGTATCGGGCATGGTCAGCCCGCTGATCGGCCGGCTGATGGACCGCGCCGGGCCGCGTGCGGTGATGGAGCTCGGCGTGGTTCTGATGGGCGGCGGACTGCTGCTCGCGCCGCTCACGAGCCAGCCCTGGCATCTCTACGTCACCATCGGCGTCATGGTCGGCGCCGGGTCGGTGTGCCTCGGCTATTCCGGCCAGTCGCTGTTCCTGCCGAACTGGTTCATCCGCACGCGCGGCCTCGCCATCGGCATCGCCTTCGCCGGGGTCGGCATCGGTTCGGTGACGCTGCTGCCGTGGGTGCAGCACATGATCGAAGGGACCGGTTGGCGCACCGCCTGCACCGCGATGGGCCTGATGATCCTGATCGTGCTGGCGCCGATCAATCTGTTCCTGCATAGGCGCCCCGAGGATATCGGTCTGCGGCCTGACGGTGATGCCGCGCCGGCCGCGGGCGCCGCAAAACCGGCCTCCAACATCGTCGATCCCGTCTGGGCCCGGACCGAATGGACGCTCCGAACCGCTGTCGCCACGACGCGGTTCTGGTGGATCGCGCTCGGCTATTTCTGCGGCCTCTACATCTGGTACGCGGTGCAGGTGCACCAGACCAAATTCCTGCTCGACATCGGCTTCAACCCGGGTGTCGCGGTGTGGGCACTCGGCATCGTCAGCCTGCTCGGCATTCCCGGCCAGATCCTGCTCGGCCATGTCTCCGACCGGATCGGGCGGGAATGGGTGTGGGCGATCAGCTGCGCCGGTTTTGCGATCTCTTTCGCGGCGCTGATGGCTCTGAAATTCCAGCCGTCATTGTGGCTGGTCTACCTCATGGTGTTCACCCAAGGCGCGCTCGGCTACGGCCTGACCTCGATCATGGGCGCGGTGGTGTTCGAGATTTTTCAGGGCAAGCACCAGGGCAGCATTTTCGGCACGATCATGCTGGCAGCATTGGCCGGCGGCGCCGCCGGTCCCTGGGTCACCGGCTTGCTTTACGATCGGGCCGGCGACTACACGCTCGCCTTTGGCGTCGCCATCGTCGTGAGCGGATTATCGGCGCTCTCGATCTGGCAAGCCGCGCCGCGCAAGGTGCGCGCCGTCGCCGGCAAGCTTCAGACGGGCGGCGGCGCCGAATAGGTTCCGTACGCACCGCATTACCTTCCCGTCTTTTGCGGAATGTTAAGCATGTCGCGTTGCGACGGGACTGCAAAAACGTCTTGGACACCATCGCGGCGCTAGCCTCGGTTGCAATATCTTCCCGATGCCTCCGGGTCTAGCGATGTCCGCCTCCGATTGTGCCATGACAGAAACTCCGGAAGTGCTGTTGGCCGCGCTCGAACGCGCCGAAGAGGGCATCGTCATCGTCGACAGCGCGCATCGCATCACGCATTTCAATGCCGGTGCAGAGCGGATCTGGAATCTCGCACGCGCTGACGTGCTCGGTCACGATTCCGAAATTCTCACTCTCAAATGCCTTCAGGCCGAACCGTGTGCGGAATTCCGTGACGAGATCAGCCTGGTGCGCCGTGACGGCAGCCGGATCCGCGCGGCCATCTCGCTTTCATCCATTGCAAGTGGCGGCATTGCCTATCGCATCGTGTTCGCGCGCGACGTCACCGCGGACGCCGAACGCCGCGTCAGGATCGGGCTTCTCCACGCCGTCTCCGACCAGACCAACCGCGCGGTGCTCATCACCGACACCAACCAGAACATCGTCTATGTCAATTCCGCCTTCACGACGCTGTTCGGCTACACCAGCGAGGAGGCCGAGGGCCGCCGTGCGAGGGGGTTGATCGCCGGCCGCCACACCGATCGCAAGGCTGTTGCGAAACTCGTCAAGCGCCTGATGCATGGCGGCCACCGCGGCGAGATCGAGATGCTCGCCTATGACAAGGACGGCGAGGAGATCTGGGTCTGCGCCCGCATCGATGCCTTCCGCGACAGGAAGGGCCAGGTCAAGCACTTCTTCGCGCTGCTCGAGGACATCACCGAGGCCAAGCAGCTGCGCTCGCTGCAGCAGCTCATCATGGGCGCGCTCGCTGATGAGGTTCCGATCGGCGAGATCGCCGACCGGCTGTGCCGCCGTGTCGAGCAGATGGCGCCCGACGTCGTCTGTTCGCTGCTGCACGTCGACGCCGCGGGCCTGATCCATCCGCTCGGCGGTCCAAGCCTGCCCGAGGACTATTCCCGCGTACTGGAGGGCATTGCCATCGGGCCCAATGTCGGCTCGTGCGGAACCGCGGCCTTCTACGGCGAGCCGGTGCTGGCGACCGATCTGGAGACCGACCCGCGCTGGCAGCCCTACAAGGCGATGCCGCTCGCGATTGGCCTGCGCGCATGCTGGTCGACGCCGGTCAAGGCCAAGGACGGACGGGTCATCGCCACCTTCGCCTTCTACTACCGGGAACCCCGCGCGCCGAGCAATTGGCATCGGCGCATCGTCGAGGCCTGCGTCAATCTCGGCGCCTTCGCGATCGAGCGCAAGGAAGCGCGCGCCGAGATCGCGCGGCTCGCCTATCACGACATCCTCACCGGCCTGCCGAACCGCGCGCAATTGCGGCGCCTGATCACCACCGCCATCGATGCCTGCCCGACCGGCAGCCACGTCGCGCTGGCCTTCCTCGACGTCGATCATTTCAAGGACGTCAACGACACGCTCGGTCATGCCGCCGGCGACGAGCTCCTGATCCAGCTGGCGCAGCGCCTGCGCGAGCAGATCGGACCCGAGGACATGCTGGGGCGGCTCGGCGGCGACGAGTTCGTCATCCTGCTGCCGCGGCGCAACGCCGAGGGTGCCGAGCGCGTCGCGGCCGGAATCACCGAAGCGCTGGCCGCGCCGCTGCGGCTCGGCTCCAGGCAGCTGCAGATGTCGGCGAGCATCGGCGTCAGCCTCTATCCCGATCATGCGACCGACATCGACACCCTGATGCAGCAGGCGGACGCGGCCATGTACATGGCCAAGCAGGCGGGACGTTCGACCCATCGCCTGTTCAGCGCCGAGATGAACGGGCTCACCGAGCAGCGGCTGGCCTTGATTGCGGCGCTGCGCCGCGCCATCGCCGAGGGCGCGCTGACCCTCCGCTATCAGCCGCAGATCCGCAGCTGCGACGGCGCGATCCATGGCGTCGAGGCGCTGGCGCGCTGGCATGATGCCGAGCTCGGCGACGTCTCGCCGGCAAAATTCATCCCGCTCGCCGAAGAGTGCGGCCTGATCGAGCAGATCGGCCTGTGGTCGGTGCGCGAGGCCTGCCGGCAGATGGCGAGCTGGCGTCGCGCCGGGCTCGACATTCCATCCGTGTCGGTGAACCTGTCGCCGATCAATTTCCGCAACGTCACGCTGGCCGCGCGGCTCAAGGACATCCTCGCCGAATACGATCTGCCGGCGGACGCGCTGATGCTCGAGATCACCGAGGGCGCGTTCATGCAGGACAGCGTCGCCGCGCTCGAGACGATGAACGCGATCCGGGAGCTCGGCGTCGGGCTTTCGGTGGACGATTTCGGCACCGGCTATTCCAGCCTCAGCCGGCTCGCCCATCTGCCGATCCGCGAGCTCAAGATCGACCGCAGCTTCATGCGCGACATCGAGCGTGACGCTGGCGCGCTCGCGATCGCCACCGCCGTGGTGCGCGTCGGGCAGGGCCTCGGCATGACCGTCGTCGGCGAAGGGGTCGAGACCGAGGCGCAACGCAAGGTGCTGGCCGAACTCGGCTGCGACGTCGTGCAAGGCTTTCTTTACGCGCCCGCGCTCGCGCCTGTAGCCTTCGAGCGCTGGCTGATCGAGCACTGCGCCGAGCAGGCGCAGGCGATGTTGGCTCGTCTCGACATTGCACCGGCCGGCGCGCCCACGGCGAAGCGGTCGGCGTAGGGCGTCACTTCGAACAGATCACCCCCCAAACAAACCTCTTGTTAATCCTCTGGTGATCAGTTGATCGGCTGGTGATGTGATGTGATCCGCGTCTTCACAGGCCGAACCAGCCCCGGAGCCCCCGTCGATGGACCCCATCCTGCACGCCCCCAAGCCGCTCGATCGGATCACGCTTTCCGAACTGCTGGGTGCGCTGAGCCACGCACTCGATCTCTCCGAGGGGCAGCCGGCCGGACATTGCGTGCGATGCAGCCGCATCGGCGTCTTGATCGGCAGGGAGATCGGCCTCGACGAGGACGCGATAGTCGAACTTTACTACGCGCTGTTGCTGAAGGATCTCGGCTGCAGCAGCAACGCTGCGCGCATTTGCGAGCTGTATCTGACCGATGATCTCTCCTTCAAACAGGATTTCAAGCTCATTGACGGCAGCCTGCCGCAGGCGCTGCGTTTCGTGCTGGGCCATACCGGGCTGAAAGCCGGCCTGGCCGAACGGTTTCGCGCCATCGTCAACATCTTCCAGAACGGCGGCGAGATCGCGCGCGAGCTGATCGAGACGCGCTGCCATCGCGGCGCCGACATCGCCCGCAAAATGCGCTTCTCCGAGCCGGTCGCCGACGGCATCAAGAATCTCGACGAGCATTGGGATGGCGGCGGCAAGCCGCTCGGCCTTGCCCGAACGGCCATCCCGATTTATTCCCGCCTCGCATTGTTGGCTCAGGTGGTCGATGTGTTCTACATCGCGAACGGTCCCGAAGCCGCCCTTCGTGAGGCCCGGAATCGAGCCGGAACCTGGTTCGATCCAGACCTGGTCGCCGCTTTTGAGCGCATCGCGGCGCGGCCTGGATTCTGGGACATGCTCGGCACTGAAGATGGGCCCGAGACTGTGCCTCTGCTGCCGCAGCAGGCGAGCGTGCCGGTGGATGAGGACTATCTGGATGACATCGCGGCTGCCTTCGCCCAGGTGGTCGATTCCAAAAGTCCCTACACCAGCGGCCACAGCGAGCGCGTCACGCTCTTTACCGATATGATTGCGGAGCAGTTGGAGTTCACTGCCGAGCGGCGCCGCTGGCTCAAGCGGGCCGCGCTGTTGCATGACATTGGCAAGCTCGGCGTCAGCAACGCAATCCTCGACAAGCCGGGTAAGCTTGACGACCACGAATGGGAGATCATGCGCAAGCATTCCGCGCATTCGGAAGCGATCCTGTCGCGCATCGGCGCGTTTGGCGATCTCGCGCCGATCGCCGGGGCGCATCACGAGCGGCTGGACGGCAAAGGCTATCCCCGCGGGCTCGTGGGAGACCAGATCTGCCTGGACACCCGAATCATCACAACCGCGGATATCTTCGATGCGCTGACCGCGGACCGGCCGTATCGGGCTGCGATGCCGGTGACGAAAGCTCTTGCGATCATGTCGGAGATGATCGGCACCCAAATCGACGCGGACTGCTTTGCGGCTCTTCGCCGGGCTCTTGGACGTGTGGACGAGACGCTCGCGGCTTGACGAGGATCCGTCGTCATCCGGGCTTGCAACGTCCGGCGCAACGCGCGTTCATGCCGCGGAAAGGAACGTCCGGCGTTTCCCCACGTTGTCGGCCCACCAGCGCAAACCGGGCCATACGATGAAGAAGATCGCCACCATCCTTGTGATGCTCTCTGCCTTGCCGGCTGCCGCCGGTGCGGAGAGTTGGAGCGGCTATCGCATTCCCGAGACCGGGACCAGTGTCGACATCCCTTCGTCCATCTTCACCGAGCAAGCCGGTCGGCCCGACGGCTATGGCATGCAGTACCGGACCAGCGACGGCCGGGCGGATTTGACGGTGCAGGCCGTTCCAAGCGACGGCAGCTCACCGGCGGCTTTCCTGGCGCGCAAGAATCCGCCGTCCGGCATCACCTACAAGCGCATCACGCCGCGCTTCTTCGTGGTCTCCAGCACCCGGGGCGGCAAGATCTGGTACAACCGCTGCAACTTTGGCCGCCGCTACGTGCATTGCGTGCTGATCAACTATCCGGCCGCCGAAAAGCGGCAGTGGGATGCACTCGTGACCCGCGTCAGCCACACGCTGAGCGGCGGTTGATCCGTTCACTAAGAAAGACCTGCTCACAAAGAAAAACTGCCCGCAAATCGCGGGCAGCAGTCTCGTGAGGATGGTTCAGCGCAAATTGGTCGATGTCGTCGACATGGTCGGCTTGGAGCCCGGCACGTGCGACATGGTCTTGGTGGTGGACCCGACCTCCTCGCCCGCCTTCACTTTGGTGCGGGTGTGGGAGCGGCTGAACGTGCCACCCTCATGCGCCTGCGCGCGCGCATTGGAATTGAGCACCGGACCGTTGCCCTTGTTCATGCTGGTGCCGGACTGCGCCTTGCCGTTCGCAGACGCGGCGCTGCCGCCCGCTGCGATCGACGAGCCGGTCTGCCCGGAGCCCGACGTCGACGTGCCGCCGGTGCCGAGTGTGCTGGCCGAGGTGCCGCCGGCCGCAGCCGAGCCGCCGGTGCCACCAGTCATGCTGGTTTGCGCAGACAACGGCGAGGCGGCGAGCAGGAGTGCGACCGACGAGGTCGCGATCAACATTCTCATCTGTCAAATCCTTTTGCTATGGCGACGATGTCGAGATGGTGCAGCCGTTGACTGTGACGGTGCTCGCGCTGGTCGAACCCGGGCCGCCGGCCGTCGAGGACGAACTCGACACGTTGCCGCCACCGGCCTGGACGTGCACCGACGATCCGCCGGCCGAGCTCGAGCTCGACAGCGAGCCGCTCGATGAGGTCGAGCCGGTTGTGCCTGAACCCGATGAGCCCAGCGCGGTAATGCTGCCGTCGGGATGTTTTTCGACCGTGACACGGCAGGTCTCGCCGGACGCGGTCTTGCCGGTTTTCTGCATGGTCTCCCCCACGGCGGCGCCGCTCATCAAAGTCAAAACTGCGATCGCAACGATTGATCTGTTCATGCCAGTCCTCCTCAGGAAGGACGAAGGAGCGGCATTGCTGCCGCTCCGCCGGCCGGGATGTCAGTCCTTGTCCTTCTTCATCTCGTCCTTGTGGTGGCCTTTGCCCTTTTCCATGCCCATGTCGCTGGAATGTCCGGCGGAGGAGCCGGCCGCTCCCACGGTCGAGCCGCTCTTGCCGCCGCCGGCCGACGAGCCGCCGGTGCCGAGCGTCGATGCCGAGTTGGAGCCGGAGCCGGCCGCAGAGCCGCCCGTGCCGACGCTGGACGAGCTCTTGCCGCCACCGGCCGACGAACCGCCGGTGCCGAGCGTCGAGGCCGAGCCTGAGCCGCTGCCGGAGCCCGCGGCGGAGCCGCCGGTCCCGATCGACGAACTGCTGGTGCCGCCACCGGCCGACGAACCGCCGGTGCCAAGCGTCGAGGCCGAGCCCGATCCGCTGCCCGAACCCGCCGATGAACCGCCGGTGCCGACGGTCGAGTTGCTGGTGCCGCCGCCGGCTGACGAGCCGCCCGTGCCGACCGTCGAGCTCGACTGCGCCATCGCGAGCGCCGTACCGGCCAGCAGCGCAGCTGCGGCCGCACTCAATTTCAGAATCCTCATCGTTGTCTCCTCCAATGATCAAATTGCCAAAACAGGCTCGGGATAAAGTGGTAAGCCGCACAAACGTTCCTTGGATGGGTACGACGAAGTGGAAAATGCGCGCGCGTGATCCTGGCCAGGTTCCAGCTGCGAAGCGCAGCGAACCAATGTCGAGCGGGAACAGCGAAGTTCTGAAAAAAGCGCTAGTCCTACGACAATCCCGTCCTGCGCCGCAGATCCGTGATCGCGCGCAGAAAGCTATCGGCCGGCGTCGTCTCCGGATCGATCAGGCGGTGCAGGCGAAAGCCGTCTTCCAGCGCCAGCACGACGGAGGCCATCCATGGCGGATTGAGCGTGTCGCTCTTCGCGTTGCTCTTCAGCGTGGCCTCGACGATGTCGGCGACCAGCTTGCGCCGCGCCCGCAGCCGCTTTGCAAGCTCCGGTCGGCGCTTCTCGGCGCGCGCGACAAACAGGATCATCTCCATGTGCAGCAGGGGCGAGCGGCCGAGCGGGTCCTGCTTCGTGCGATCCATCGCCTTCAGCGCTGCGATGAAGTCGTCGAGATTGTCGTGCTGCGCGAGGATGTCCATGTTGCGCCGGATCGACTGCGCGACATGGTCCTCGAGCATGGCGATGATCAGTTCGTCCTTGCTCTTGAAGTTGGAATAGAACGCTCCGCGGCTGAATCCGGCCGCCGCCGCGATCGCCTCGATGCTGGCGCCGCCGATGCCGTCTTGCTCGAACATTCGCGCGGCCGCCTCGAACAGCCTGTCGCGCGTGTCGTCCCTGGTCGGCCTGGTTCTCACCCTTGACATCGGAGCAGGTTAGGGCAGAATGCAACTCGATACAACAATGTATCGAGTTGATAATTCAGGGATGGTTACGCTGCGCAAGAGGGGCCGCCCGGCGTATGCGATTCATGCGGCAACCGCTATGAGGTCACCATGAACGAGCATGTGCAAGGCACCGGCGGTCCGCTGTTCAATCCGCTGTCGCCGGACTTCATCCGCGATCCCTATCCGCATTATGACCGGCTCCGCGCGATCTATCCGATTCACGTGACGCCGTTCGGCCAGTTCGTCACGAGCCGCCATGCCGATGTCAGCCTCGTGATGCGCGACAAGCGCTTCGGCAAGGATTTCGTCGGCCGTTCCAAGCGCCGCTATAGCGAAAAGATCATGGAGGAGCCGGTCTTCCGCAGCATGAGCCACTGGATGCTGCAGGCCGATCCGCCCGACCACACCCGCCTGCGCGGCCTCGTCGTGAAGGCCTTCACCGCCCGCCGCGTCGAGGACATGCGGCCGCGCATCCAGCAGATCGTCGACCAGACCATCGATGCCGTGACCGACCGCGGCCACATGGACCTGATCGAGGATTTCGCCTTCCGCCTGCCTGTCACCATCATCTGCGACATGCTCGGCATTCCCGAGGACCATCGCGAGACTTTCTATAACAGCTCGCGCGATGGCGGACGGCTGCTGGACCCCGTGCCGCTCTCGCAGGAGGAGATCGCCAAGGGTAACGCCGGCAACATGATGGCGCAGATGTATTTCCAGCAGCTGTTCGAGCAGCGTCGCAAAAATCCCGGCGACGATCTCATCACCCACCTCGTGCAGGCCGAGGAAGACGGCAACAAGCTCAGCAACGAGGAACTGACCGCCAACATCATCCTGTTGTTCGGCGCCGGCCACGAGACCACGGTCAATCTGATCGGCAACGGCCTGCTGGCGCTGCATCGCAATCCGGACCAGCTCGCGCTGTTGAAGGCGCAGCCGGAGCTGATGGTGGGCGCGATCGAGGAGTTTCTGCGCTACGATTCCTCGGTGCAGATGACCGGGCGGGTCGCGCTGGAGGATATCGACGATCTCGGCGGCGCCAAGATCCCCAAGGGCGAGACCGTGCTCTGCCTGCTGGGCTCGGCCAACCGCGACCCCGCGGTCTATCCTGACCGCCCCGACCGGCTCGACGTCACCCGCCAGAACGTGAGGCCGCTGTCGTTCGGTGGCGGCATCCATTTCTGCCTGGGGGCCCAATTGGCCCGGCTCGAGGCCGAGATCGCCATCGCCACGCTGTTGCGGCGGCTGCCCGATCTGCGCATCGACGACCTCGAAAACCCGGAATGGCGGCCGACCTTCGTGCTGCGCGGCCTGAAGCGGCTACCTGCGAGCTGGTGATAGCTGCCCGCGTTAACCTCCGCGCGCAACAGTCGCTGTGACTTCGCCACACTTCCCCCTATATAAGGGGCTGTTCCGGTACGTCTGAGGCCCTGCGGCTCAGGCAAGGCCCGCATCCGGTTTGGCCGAGGGGAGACCCGTGCAGACGACGCTGCTCGGATTGGCGATTGCCTTTATCTTAGCGCTGCTGGCCGCTCTGATCGGACCTTACTTCGTCGACTGGAACCAGTTCAGGCCCCAGTTCGAAGCAGAGGCCGGCAGGATCATCGGCGTGCCGGTGCGAGTGGCGGGCGAGCTCGACGCGCGGCTGTTGCCGGCGCCGACGCTGCGGCTGCGCGGGGTCACCTTCGGCGGCAACAACGATCTCGGCCGCCTGCGCGCCGACAAGCTCGACGTCGAGTTCAGCCTGAGCTCGCTGATGCGCGGCGAATGGCGCGCCACCGAGCTTTCGGTCAACGGCATGGCGGTCGATCTCGGGCTCGATGCGCGCGGGCGGGTCGATTTGCCCTCCACCGCGAGCGGCAGCTTCAATCTGGCGTCGCTGGCGATCGAGCGGCTGAACCTCACCGGCCGCATCGCCCTGCATGATGCCGCCAGCCGTTCGACGCTGGAGCTCAACGACATCGCCTTCTCCGGCGACGTGCGCTCGCTGGCCGGCTCGGTGCGCGGCGATGGCAGTTTTGGCCTCAGCGGCGTGCGCTATCCGTTCCGCGTCTCCTCCGGCCCGAGCGCCGACGGCAACGCCACCCGCCTTCATGTCAACATCGATCCCGGCGAGCGCGCCATCCTGGCCGATCTCGAAGGCGTGCTCGCCTTCGACAATCGCCTGCCGAAATTCGAGGGCGCGCTGACGCTCGCGGTGCCCGCGCCGAAGAAGCCGGGCGAGGCAGGGCCGATGCCCTGGAAGCTCACCACCAAACTCAAGGCCGATCCGGCCGGCGCCAAGTTCGAGCAGGTCGATGCCAGCTTCGGGCCCGAAGACTCCGCGCTGAAGCTCGGCGGCGTCGGCGATATCAGGTTCGGCGCTTCGCCGCTGCTGCGTGCGGTGCTGTCGGCGCGCCAGGTCGATGCCGACAAGCTGACGGCCAAGAACGATGCAGAGCCGCAGCGCATCCTTCCGGCGCTCCGCGCAGGGCTAGCAGCAATCCCGCAGGCGCCGATCCCGGCACAGATCGAGTTCAACTCCGACCAGATCATGCTCGGCGGCCGGCCGCTCCAGAACATCACGGCCGAGCTTGCAACCGACGGACGATCCTGGACCTTCCAGCGGCTCGAACTGCGCGCGCCAGGCCAGACGCAGCTCTCGCTCAACGGCGCGACGCCCGGCGCCGACAGTTTCAGCGGCCGTCTCAGCGTCGATTCCTCCGATCCCGATACGCTAGTGGCATGGCTCCAGGGCCGCAGCGAGGTCAACCGCCGCAGCACGCGGCCGCTGCGCCTTGCCGGCGACGTGACCATCGCCGCCAACCATTTCGCCATCGACAGGCTGAAGGCCGAGATCGAGGGCGGCGCGGTCGAAGGCCGCATCGCTTTCGTCCAGACCGGCGCGAGCAAGGGCTCGCGGATCGACGCGGAGCTCAAGGCCGACCGCCTCGACCTCGATGCCGCCGCGAGTTTTGTGCGGGCGCTTTCGGGGCCGCAGGGCGAATGGCCGGAGGAAGCGAAGCTGTCGCTCGATATCGGCCGCGCGATCTCGGCAGGCCAAGAGCTGCGGCCGTTCACCGCGAAACTCGGCTACGGCCCGGCATCGCTCTCGCTGGAGCAGTTGCGGTTCGGCCAGGCCAGCGGCGTGACCACGGAAGCGAGCGGCAGCTTCGACCGCGCCAAGGCCGTTGGCAAGCTCGCGCTGAAATCCTCCGCCAACTCGCTGCGCGATCTCACCGCACTGCTCGAGCCGTTTGCGCCGTCGGTGCGCGCGCGCTTCGACGCCATCCCGTCGCTGCCAGGTGCGACCCGCCTCAAGCTCGACCTCAGCCTTGACAAGAACGCCGAGCATGCCGATCGCAACGACGCGCGTGCGGTGGTCGAGCTCGACGCGCCGCAGCTCAGGGCCACCGCGACGCTGGCCGCGCAGACGCCGGTGGCCGCCGTCAACGGCATCGACATCGAGCGCTTGCGCAACAGCGACTTCACGCTGGATTCGAAAGTCTCGACACCACAGGGAAGTGCGCTGCTGGCGTTGCTCGGGCTTGATCGCGTGGTGGCCGCAGGCGAGGGCGCTTCGCAGTTCGAAGGCCGCTTGAGCGGCGCGTGGCGCCATCAGTTGCAATTGAACGCAAAACTCAGCGGCGGCGGGCTGGACGCGGACGCACAAGGCAACGTCGAATTGTCGGAGCCGAAAGGCAGCGTGAATTTGCGCGTGCGCAACGCCAATCTGGCCCCGCTGTTCGGGACCAGCCCCGCCGATAAATCGGTGCAGAGCGTCAATCTGTCCTCGCGCGTCGGCCTCTCCGGCAACCGCCTGACCTTCAACGATCTCGACAGCACCCTGGCCGGCTCGCATCTGCGCGGTCATCTGGCGGTGACGCTCGATCAGGAGAAGACCGTCGACGGCGAAGTCGGCCTCGATTCGCTCGACCTCGTGCCGGCGCTCGCGATGGCCATCGGCGCGGCCGGACACGATGCCAATGCGCCGCTGAGTGCCGGGCTTCTCGGCGGCTGGCGCGGCCGCGTCGCCTTCCAGGCGTTGCACGGCACGTTGCCCGGCGGCATCGAGCTGCGCCCCTTCGGCGGTACGGTCCGGAGCGACGGGCAGTCGCTCGCGCTCGACGCGCTGAAGGGCGGCGTCGGCGGCGGCGAGATGTCGGCAAGCCTCGATGCGCGCAATGGCGCCAATGGTCTGACGTTGAACGCGCGTATCGAGCTCGGCAATGTCGACGCGGCGGCGCTGCGCTATCGCGACCTCGCGCTGCCGAAGGGGCGCGCCTCGGCGCAGATGGCGCTGACCAGCCAGGGGCGCAGCGTCGCGGCGCTCACCGGTGCGCTCGCCGGCAACGGCACGGTGACGCTCGAATCCGCCGAAATCTCCGGCCTCAATCCGCGCGCCTTCGAGATCGCCATCCGCGCCAGCGACGGCGGCCAGGTTTCCGACGACAACCGGCTGCGGCAGCTGGTCGAGCCCGCGCTGTCGGCGGGCCCGATTGCAGTGGCCTCGGCGCAGATCCCGTTCACGATCCGCGACGGGCGCCTGCGCGTCGGCGCAACGTCGCTAGAGGCGAAGAACGCGCGCGCCATCGTCTCCGGCGGCTACGACATCCCCGCCGACCAGGCCGACATCCGCGCCAGCCTGACGCCGATCATGACCGGGCTCTCTGGCGCGCCGCCGGAAATCCAGCTGTTCGCGGCCGGTCCCCCCGACAGGCTCAACCGCACGGTCGATGTCGGTCCGCTGTCCTCGTGGCTTGCGGTGCGCACGATCGACCGCGAGACGCGCCGGCTGGACGCCATCGAGCGCGGCGAGCCGCCGCCGGCGACCGCCGCGCTGCCGACACTGGTGTCGCCCGAACCCGCGCCGGAGCCGTCATTGCCGGATGTGCCGATGCCCGGCCGCGATCCGCGCCGTGCGCCGCCGCCGAAGACCAAGGCCGATATCAGGGTCGCGCCGACACCCAAGGCGCCGCAGGCCGCTCCCGCAGCGCCAAGCCCTCCACTGACAAGCCCGCCGCTCGCCAGCACGCAGATCGCGCCGTTGCCCCCGCCGATCGACGTCAGGCCGGCCCCGGGCCCGCCCCCCGCAAAGCCCAAGCCAAAGCCGCCGCTGGTCCTGACGCCACAGAATCCGTAGGCGATAGTCCGTCATGCCCGGGCTTGGCCCGCCTGCGCGGCCGAAGCCGCTTCGGCGAGGCGAAGGCCCGGGCATCCACGTTCTTCGTCCTAAGCGGTGAGACGTGGATGGCCGGGACAAGCCCGGCCATGACGCCGTAGAGGCATCAGTGCCCCAACCCTCTCCCGCAAGCGGGAGAGGGAGCGCAGCTTCCTCGTGACGCACCGGTAAACCCATTCCCTCGCTTTTTAACGAATTTTGCTCGGCAAAACTGATCTGCCGACTTTACCGGATTCTCGCGTTTGTTCCCTAGTCTCTGTTCCCAGAGGAACTCGGCGTCCTGCGGCACAAGCAGGATGGCTAGCCAAGAACTGGGGTCATCGGGATGAACGGCGCGACAACACTTCTGCAGGATCTGGACGACGCGATCGCACGCGGCACCGACGAAAGCCGGAACAAGGCGTTGTGGCACGCGACCGACATTCTGATCACCGGCCGCTACAGCGACGACGAGATCAGCACGTTCGGCGAAGTCATCGGCCGGCTCGCCGACGAGATCGAGGTTGCTGCGCGGGTGCAGCTCTCCGAGGTGATGGCAGCCTGCGATCACGCTCCGCTCAATGTCATTGCGCAACTCGCGACCGCCGACGAGATCGAGGTCGCCGGTCCCGTGCTTCGCGACTCCAATCGTCTCGACGAGAAGCTGCTGGTCGAGAGCGCCATGACCAAGAGCCAGTCGCATCTGCTCGCGATCGCCCAGCGCAAGTCGATCGGCGAGGCCGTCACCGACGTGCTGGTCAAGCGCGGCGACCAGGAGGTCGTGACGTCGGTTGCCAAAAACGAGGGCGCGCGCTTCTCCGGCTCGGGCCTGCTCCACATGGTTCGCCGTGCCGAGGGTGACTCGATTCTTGCCGAGCAGCTTGGCCTGCGCAAGGATGTGCCGCGCCACATTTTCCAGCAACTGATCTCGAAGGCGTCGGAAGACGTCCGCCGCCGGCTCGAGCACGAGCGCCCGGAAATGATGGCGCAGATCCAGAGCTCGGTCAGCGACGTCACCGGCGATCTGCACTCCAAGTTCGGCCCGTCCTCGCGCAGCTATTTCGTCGCCAAGCGCGTGGTGACGACGCAGTACCGGCAGGGCAACCTCAACCAGGAATCGATCTCGAACTATGCGCGCCAGCACCGCTTCGACGAGGTGCAGATCGGCCTGTCGCTGCTGTCGTCGCTGCCGGTCGACGTGATCGAGCGTGCGATGATGGACCGCAATCGCGAGATGATCCTGGTGCTGTGCAAGGCGCTCGATTTCTCCTGGGACACCACCATGTCGCTGCTGTTCCTCGGCGCCAAGGATCATCTGATCACGGCGCGCGAGCTCCACGACAACGAGCGCGATTTCGGCAAGCTCAAGATCGAGACCTCGCGTAGCGTCTTGAAGTTCTACCAGTCGCGCAAGACCGGCTCCGATCCCGTCACGGGTCGTCAGCCCGAGCTGCAGGTGCACTGAGCGGTACACCGAACAGGTACACCGAGCATCATCCGGGAATTGGCAGGGAGTATTTGCAATGTTGCCTCAATTCGGCACCGCCGTTCGCAAGAATCAAAACAAGAACCTCAACAAGGCCGCAGCCGGCGAGATCGGCGGCGGAGCAGCGGACCAGGCCTCGGTCGATGCCGCCTGGCTGGTGCTCGAAGCCGCCAACGACCTCGGTGACCACGCCGCGATCGAAGCCTGCCGCCGCGTCATCGACGCCGAGCTGAACGGCACGGCGGCCGGCAGCGCGGATGTCGATCTGGTGTTGGGGTATTTCAGGTAGGGCACCTGAGGCGTCCGCTCTATCCGCGTTACGTGGCTGTTTCCACATCGTCATTGCGAGCGCAGCGAAGCAATCCAGAATCTTCCCGCGGCGGCGGTCTGGATTGCTTCGCTGCGCTCGCAATGACGGAGAGCATGGCACCGCCGTCGCTCCTTCGATGGCACATCACTGCGCCGACAGCGACCCATCCTGCGAACTTGCGTCTCTCACCGCCGAATTCGGTAGATCACGACGTCTTCGCCGTGACGGATCGTGCTTCGCTCGAGGAGATAGTTGGACTTCTCCAGAACGCGACGCGATGCGCCATTGCCGACATAGACCAGGCCGATAAGGGACGGCAGCTCGTGGTGTAACAGTCCGATATCGGTCAGCGCGGTCGCGGTCTCGCTTGCAAGGCCACGGCCCCAGCATTCGCGCTTGAACGCGTAGGCAATCTCGATCTCGTCGATATCGTCCACCAGGATGTGCCGGATGCCCGCTCGCCCGGCGAATGCTCCGTCTTTCGTGCGCAGCACCCACAGTCCGAAGCCATACTGGTCCCAATGCGCCATATTGGCGTCGAGATAGGTCTTCGTCCTCTCCGCCGAACGGACGCCGCCGAGATATCGGGACACCTCGGCATCGAGATGCAATGCGACGAGGTCCGCGAGGTGATTTTCACGAAGCCTTTCGGCAGTCAGGTTCTCGGTGCTGAAATGATCCATGGACCCGGATAGCCACTTTCGGAGCAGGGAAAGATGACGCGCCTTCGCCGTCCCTCATGATTTCTAACACATCCTAACGGGCAATTTTGGCGGCATCCGGTCAATGTTCCCATGGAAAAGCGGCCGGCATTTCCAAATCAGCACGATTGTCGACGGAGATCGCATGACGTCCAAATCGCAAATCGAATCACCGCAACGGCCCGCGAGCGTCTCCCGCCGTGGTTTTGTGGGAGGCCTGTCGGCGGGCGTTCTAGGGGCGGTTGCGACCGAAGCGGCGGCCGCGCACACGCTGGCTGACGTCCCTGATCGCGGGCCCGGCGCCGATCTCGGTGCGCACAGCGAACGATCGCGCTTCGTCAAGATCGATCGCATTCCCGAAGCAGGACCAGGCAAGCGCAACGTCGACCCCAATGATGCCATCAACTCCAAGACGCCGCATCAGAAGCTGGTAGGCAACATCACGCCGACCGATCTGCATTACGAGCGCAGCCATTCCGGAGTGCCGGACATCGATCCCGCGCAGCACCGTCTGCTCATTCATGGCCGGGTTCAGAAGCCGCTGGTGTTCAGCGTCGATGATCTCAAGCGGATGCCGTCGGTCACGCGCGTGGTCTTCATCGAATGCACTGGAAACGGTTGGGAAAACTGGAAGAAGGCAGACCCTGATCTGACGGTGCAGAACACGCACGGCCTCGTCAGCACCAATGAGTGGACCGGCGTTCCGCTGAAGTTCCTGATTGGTCTCGCGGGCAAGGAGAAGAACTCGAACTGGATGCTCGCCGAGGGAGGCGACGGCGCGGGCGTCGACCGCAGCATTCCGCTGACCGACGAAATCGTGAACGAGGCCTTTGTCGCCTACGGTCAGAACGGCGAACCACTGCGCCCCGCGCACGGCTTTCCAATGCGGCTGGTGATGCCGGGCCTCGAGGGTAACCTCAACATCAAATGGCTGCGCCGTCTCAAGTTCGGCACTGAGCCCTGGATGACCCGCTGGGAAACGGCGCGTTACACGCAGCTGCTTGCCAACGGCAAGGCCCGCCAATTCCAGCTGAGGATGGAAACCAACTCCGTCATCACGCAACCCTCGGGCACGATGCAGATCCAGCCCGGCTACAACATTATCTCCGGTCTCGCCTGGAGCGGCCATGGCAAGATCGCCAAGGTCGAGATATCGACCGACGGCGCGAAAATCTGGAAACAGGCGCAGCTGAATCAGCCGGTGCTGTCCAAGGCACAGGTTCGATTCCAGATGGACTGGGTCTGGGACGGCAAGCCGACAACGATCGTGAGCCGCTCGACCGACGAGCAAGGCAATGTTCAGCCGGACCGGCAGTCCTTCATCGCCGCGATGGGGAGCAATGCGCTGTTCCACTACAACGCCCAGCAGACCTGGAGCATCGACGAGGCCGGGAGGGTCCGCAATGTCCTCGCATGACAATCGGCTTGTCGCAGCGGCTCTCACGCTCGGCCTGCTCGCGGCGCCCGCATTTGCATTCGATTTCGGCCGTCCCGCGACTCCGGAGGAGATTAAGCTATGGGACATCGACGTAACACCCGATGGCAAGGGGCTGCCTGTCGGCAGCGGCACGGTTGCGCAGGGTAAGCAGGTCTTCGCCGACAATTGCGCGGCCTGTCATGGCGACAACGGCGAGGGCGGGATCAAGGATCGTCTGGCCGGTGGACAGGGCACACTCGCCTCCAGCGCGCCCGTCAAGACCGTCGGCAGCTTCTGGCCGTATGCGACGACCTTGTACGACTACATTCACCGCGCGATGCCATATCCCACACCGGGTTCGCTCAGCACCGACGACACCTATGCCGTCACCGCCTACATCCTGAGTCTGAATGGCATCGTTCCCCCCGACGGCAAGGTTGATAAGGACAGCTTGCCGAAGATCAAGATGCCCAACCGCGACAGCTTCATTCCGGACCCGGAATTCGACCCGGCAAAACTATTCCGCAAGAAATGAGCGTGTGATCATGAGGGTTTCGGCGCTGGTCAAGATCCTCGCTTTGGTTGCTGCGACATGTTTATGGGAGACCCAAGCAATGGCCGTCGATGGACTGATCACGATCAGGAGCAGTTTCGGGCCTGAAGAGACGATGATGCGGCTGGAGGCCGAGGTGACGGCCAAGGGCCTCACAATATTCGCCCATGTCGATCATGCCGCGGGTGCCGCCGCTGCCGGCCTGCCGTTGCGCCCGACCAATCTCATCATCTTCGGGAACGCCAGGGGTGGTACGCCATTGATGCAGCAGTCGCAGACCAGCGGCATCGATCTGCCGCTGAAGGCGCTGATCTGGCAGGACGAGCAAGGCGCGACCTGGTTGTCGTACAATGATCCGGCGTATCTCGCCGGGCGTCACGGCATCGGCGAGCCGGCCAAGGCTGCAATTGTCGCTATGACGGCGGCCCTGCACGCGATCGCGACCAAGGTCACCGCCCGCTAGCGCAATGGGACGGCCGCGCGACGCGTGCGCCATGAGGAGAGATCCATGAACAGCACAGACGGGCAACCGGAATCACCCGCTCCCGGAGACGGCAAGATCGCCAGATGGCTGGTCATAGCGGTGTTATGCGCCTTCCTCGTCGGTGCCGGCGCGCTCGGCTATCTCGGCTGGTTCAGCACGACGACGGAGGTGCCAGCATCGGGTTATGTCGCACTGGTGCTCGGTGTCGTGTTTTCGCTGGTCGTCGGCATCGGCTTGATGGCGCTGGTGTTCTACAGCAGCCGCAAGGGTTACGACGAACCGGCCGTGCTGGTCCGGGACCCCAAGAGCGATTCGAACGAAGACGGCGTCAGCTCGGGCTCCACCACACCGAGCGAGCGCATTGAGCGAGTACGCTGAGCCGGATGCTCGTTTCGAATTCCGGGGTACCTCTTCGTCCTCTCCGCCGGGCGCACGCCGCCGAGACATCGGGACACCTCGGCTTGGAGATGCAATGCGACGAGGTCCGCGAGGTGATCCTCACGAACCCTCTCGGCGGTTAGCCTAGCCGTGCTGAAATGTTCCATTGGGAACAGATAGCCCCTTTCAAGACGAGGCGTCGAGTAACATTGACGCGGAAGAACTTGGCTGGCAGTGCTTCTTACCATTGCAAGGACGCGCTTTCGTTAGGGTGACGGTCGTCCGGCGAATGTTCCGACGCGGAGCGGCAATGGATTTCGAGCGCGACATAGCCAGGGTCAGCGGAATCGCTGCGGTCTCGACCATCCTGGACGTGGTCAGCCGGACCACCGGCATGGGGTTTACGGCCGTTGCCCGCGTCACCGAGGACAGGTGGATCACCTGTGCCTCGCGTGACGAGCTTGCGTTCGGGCTGAAACCCGGTGACGAGCTCAAGGTCGAGACCACGATCTGCCACGAGATCCGGCAGAGCCGCGAGGCGGTTGTTATCGAGAATGTCAGCGAAGACGCCGCGTACTGTACGCATCACACGCCCGTGCAATATGGCCTCCAAAGCTACATCTCCGTGCCGATCATTCTTCCCGACGGTTCATTCTTTGGAACTCTTTGCGCGATCGATCCGAAGCCGCGCAAGCTTCGGACTCCCGAGATCATCGGCATGTTCAAGCTTTTTGCGGAGCTGATCGCGTCTCACCTCGACGCGGCTGACCGTGTCGAATTGATCGAGAACAGGCTCGCGCTGGAACAACGCAATGCTGAACTGCGCGAGCAGTTCATTGCCGTGCTCGGTCACGACCTCAGAAACCCTCTCGCCTCGATCCAGGGCGGGCTGCGGCTTCTGAACAAGAAGGTCGATGACGAGGGCAAGAACTGGATCAACCTGCTGCAGGGAAGCGTGGCCCGGATGGCGGGCCTGATCGACAATGTCATGGACTTCGCCCGCGCGCGGCTCGGCGCCGGCATGCAGCTCAAGTTGAGAGAACAGCCGCTCGAGCCTGTCATCAGGCAGATTGTCGCGGAGTTCGAGAACGTGCATCCGGATCGCGTCATCGAAACGGTCGTCAACGTTCCGGGACCTATGAAAATCGACGCCGACCGCATAGGTCAGATGCTGTCCAATCTTCTCGGCAACGCGATCTCCTATGGCGCCGCCGACAAGCCGATCAGGGTGCTGGCGCAGGCGATCGGCGCTGGCTTTGATCTCAGCGTTGCCAACAAGGGCGCGCCAATTCCGGCTGATGCGATCCCGCGCCTTTTCACGGCGTTCGATCGCGGCGACGTTCTGCCGAACCAGAAAGGGCTTGGGCTCGGACTGTACATCGCCCAGGAGATCGCGCGCGCCCATGGCGGGTTGATCGTCGCTTCGTCGATGCGGGATGAAACGGTGTTCACTGCGTCGTTCCCGGCAACACAGGCCAGCGGCTGAGAAGGCGTGCCAAGCTCCGGTATCTTGCCATCACCGAGCGTCTCGCCAATTCTCTGACAATACCATCATGCGCCTGTTTTGCCCGACGGCGCAACCGGCCTTGTGTGCCGCGTTGGTCCTGGCCAGCTACGCTCAGCTGATTTTAGCACACGCGTAAGCCATTGATTTCACAACCCCCGTCTACTGTGCATGGGGTTGTTTTCGCGGTTTTTAAATTTCGAGAGGTGGCTAGCCCGCCCCGAACGCGAGCGCGACATTGTAGGTCAGAAGGCTCGCGGCATAGGCCAGCACCAGCATGTAGAAGAAGGTGACGGCCATCCAGGTCCAGCTTCCGGTCTCGCGCCGGATCACGGCGAGCGTGGATGCGCATTGCGGGGCGAAGATGTACCAGGCGAGCATCGACAGCGCAGTCGCGAGCGACCATTTCGTCGCCAGCACCTGGCCGATCTGCTCGGCCGCTTCCTTGCCGCCTTCGATCGCATAGACGGTGCCGAGTGCCGCGACCGCGACCTCGCGCGCCGCCATGCCCGGGATCAGCGCGACCGCGATCTGCCAGTTGAAGCCGACCGGCGCCAGCAGCGGCTCGAACGCCTTGCCGATGATCGCGGCCAGGCTGAAGTCGATCGCCGGTTCGGTGGCGCCCGCGGGTGGCTGCGGGAACGAGGCCAGGAACCAGATCAGCACCATCATCGAGAAGATCGTGGTGCCGGCGCGGTGCAGGAACATCTTGGCCCGCGTATAGACGCCGATCGCGATCGATTTCAGCCGCGGCATCTTGTAGTCCGGCAGCTCCAGCATGAACGGCGCCGGCGCATAGTCGCGCAGCATGAAGAACTTGATCAGGAACGAGACGGCAAGCGCGCTGATGATGCCGGCTGCGTAGAGGCCGAACATCACGAGGCCCTGGAGGTTGATGAAGCCCCAGACCTCTTTGGCCGGAATGAAGGCGGAGATGATCAGCGTGTAGACGGGAATGCGCGCCGAGCAGGTCATCAGCGGCGCGATCAGGATCGTGGTCAACCGGTCGCGCTTGTTGTCGATCACGCGCGTCGCCATGATGCCGGGGATGGCGCAGGCAAAGCTCGACAGCAGCGGAATGAAGGCGCGGCCGTGCAGGCCGGCACCGCCCATGATGCGGTCCATCAGGAACGCGGCGCGCGCCATGTAGCCGAAATCTTCCAGCAGCAGGATGAACAGGAAGATGATGATGATCTGCGGCAGGAACACGATGACGCTGCCGACGCCTGATATCACGCCGTTCTGAAGGAAGCTCTGCAGCAGGCCTGCCGGCAGGGTGGCGTGCACGAACTCGCCGAGGGAGTCGAAGCCCGAGTTGAGCAGCTCCATCAGCGGCTGCGCCCAGGCGAACACCGCCTGGAACATCACGAACAGGATAGCCGCGAGCACGATCAGCCCGCCGACGGGATGCAGCACGATCGCGTCGATCCGCGCGGTCCAGGTGTCGGGCCGGCTGGGCAGGCTGACGCAATCGGCGATGATGCGGTCGGCTTCGCGCTGGGTGGCGCGCAGATCGGCCACGCTGAGCGCCCGCCAATTGTTTTCCCCCGGCTCGGCCGCGAGCTTTGCCGAAATCTCGTCGGTCAGCGACAGCAGGTCGGCCGTGCCGCCCTTGCGGACCGCGATCGAGGTGACCACGGGCACGCCGAGCTCCTTGGCCAGCCGCGCGACGTCGACAGTGATGCCGCGGCGAGTCGCGATATCGAACATGTTGAGCACGAGGATCATCGGCCGGCCGGTGCGCTTGAGCTCGAGCAGCAGGCGGATGGTCAGGCGTAGATTGGTGGAATCGGCCACGCACAGCACGAGGTCGGGCAGGGTCTCGCCGGAAGCCTTGCCGAGCACGAAGTCGCGGGTGATCTCCTCGTCCGGGCTGCGCCCGCGCAGCGAATAGGTGCCGGGCAGGTCGACCACGGAGACCTGGCGCCCCAAAGGCGTGACGAAGAAGCCTTCCTTGCGCTCGACGGTGACGCCTGGATAGTTCGCGACCTTCTGCCGGCTGCCGGTCAGTGCATTGAACAGCGAGGTCTTGCCGCTGTTTGGCGTGCCCACCAGGGCGAGATGAAGTAGGGGCAATTCCATGGAGTTGGGGTCCGGTCGCCTCAGGCGACGATGATGGCCATGGCTTCGCGACGGCGGACCGCGATGGTGATGCTGTCGACCCGCACGGCGATGGGGTCGCGCCCGACCAGCCCCTCGTGCAGGACCTCGACCCGTGCGCCCTCGACGAAGCCGAGCTCGATCAGCCGGCTCTCGAGCTCGATGTCCGAGAGCGCCGAGCCTGCGTCCTTGGGGGAAAGGTGCTGGATGACGCCGGTATAGCCGCGCTGGGCCAGGCCCAGCGGCATCTGCGGACGCGTATCATGGGTGTCGGTCATGCCCTGTATTTTCAACGCAGGGCATCGAGGTCAAGCGCGCTCGGTCGCTGAAACTGCACCTTAGAGTGATTTTAAAGTACCAGCTTCGTGACGGAGGTGATTGGCGCCAAGATCGGGCGCCAAGCTCGGCACCAAGACGGCTACTGGGCCGGGACCTTTTCCGCCTGGATGGCGGCCATGGCGCGGCTCTTGAAGTAGTCGAGCACGAACAGGCGGATCGCCGAGGACAGGTTGCCCTGCTGGCGGTTGCCGTCGATCTCGCCGACCAGCTCGGACAGCGTCATGTTGCGCAGGCCCGAGATCTCCTTCATGCCGTTCCAGAACGCCTCTTCCAGGCTGACGCTGGTCTTGTGACCGGCGACGACGATCGACCGTTTCACGACGGGCGACTTCATGGCTGCTCCTCGCGATCGATCTGGTGCTGGTCCAGGTGCGCCTTCGCCTGGTCCGCGCGCGTCTCCTCCGCCGACCGCTCCGCCTTCGTGCGGCCGAACTTCGTTCGGTTGGCGTCCGCCTGCTTCGCCGTGGCTTCCCGCTCGGCGCGCTTCCGGAAACGATTCAGGTTGATGACGTTCGCCATGTCGCGTCTCCATCATCCGATCCTCCGTGGGCAGGATGAAACATTCAGAAACTGTGCGCCGCACTGCGCCCAATGAGACTTGATCGCCATTCGCTTGTCCTCGTCAATCGACCCTTGGGCCATCAAACGATGAATTCCGCCCCGTGGGGGCGGAGGGGCTGCATAACACGCAATCCCGCCGCGACATTGACGGTAATCAAATCCCGTCCTTTAAGCCCTACATTTAATGGAGCCAGGGGCTCCGTATCATTACGGATGGCTATCGGAATTCGGAATTTATCCCGGGCTTGTCATTTTCTCGGGGCGCACCAGGCGGTCGAACTCCTCCGCCGAGACGAAGCCGAGCCGCAGCGCCTCTTCCTTCAGGGTGGTGCCGTTGGCATGCGCCGTCTTGGCCACCTTGGCCGCGTTGTCGTAGCCGATCTTGGGAGCGAGCGCCGTCACCAGCATCAGCGAACGCTGCATCAGCTCCCTGATGCGCTTCTCGTCGGCGCGGATGCCGCTGACGCAATGCTCGGTGAAGGAGCGCGCGGCGTCCGCCATCAGCCGGATCGAGTGCAGCATGTTGTAGGCCAGCACGGGCTTGTAGACGTTGAGCTCAAAATGGCCCTGGCTGCCGGCGACCGTGATCGCGGTGTGATTGCCGAACACCTGGCAGCACACCATCGTCATCGCCTCGCACTGCGTCGGATTGACCTTGCCGGGCATGATGGAGGAGCCCGGCTCGTTCTCCGGCAGCATCAGTTCGCCGAGGCCCGACCGCGGACCCGATCCGAGCAGGCGGATGTCGTTGGCGATCTTGAACAGGCCTGTCGCGACCGAATTGATGGCGCCGTGCGCCAGCACATAGGCGTCGTTCGACGCCAGTGCCTCGAATTTGTTGGCCGCGCTGGTGAAGGGCAGCTTCGTAATCCCGGCAACGTGCTTTGCGAACAGTTTTGCAAAGCGCGGCTTCGAATTGAGGCCGGTGCCGACGGCGGTGCCGCCCTGCGCCAGCGGATAGAGCTCCTTCACCGCGACCTTGAGCCGGGCGATTCCGCTTTCGACCTGCGCGGCATAGCCGGAAAATTCCTGGCCGAGCGTCAGCGGCGTCGCGTCCTGGGTGTGGGTGCGGCCGATCTTGACGATCTTTGCGAACTCCTTCTCCTTCTTGCGCAGCGCACGCAGCAATTCGCCGAGGGCAGGGACGAGATCGGCGGTGATGCGGCTCGCCGCCGCGATGTGCATCGCGGTCGGGAACGAGTCGTTCGACGACTGGCTCATGTTGACGTGATCGTTGGGATGCACCGGCTTCTTGGCACCGAGCTCGCCGCCCAGGAGCTCATTGGCGCGGTTGGCGATGACCTCGTTGAGATTCATGTTGCTCTGGGTGCCCGAGCCGGTCTGCCACACCACCAGCGGGAAATGATCGTCCAGCTTGCCCTCGATCACCTCGCGCGCGGCGCGGATGATGGCATTGGCGCGGCGCTGGTCGAGCAGGCCGAGCTCCTGGTTGGTCTGCGCCGCGGCGAGCTTGACGATGCCGAGCGCATGCACGAGCGAGATCGGCATGCGATCGATGCCGATGCGAAAATTCTGCCGCGAGCGTTCGGTCTGCGCGCCCCAATAACGATCGGCGGGGACCTCGATGGGGCCGAAGCTGTCGGTCTCGGTGCGGGTCGCCGGGCGCGAGGAGCCGTCGGTCTTCGAGCGGGAAATCTTCGAGCGGGAAGTTTTGGCCATGAGCACATCCATTCCGCCGCGCGAAATGCCACGCGGCCTCTTCATGTGCCTCTATATAGTGAGTTTGGCCGCCTGCGACGGGCGCCAGTCCGATCTAGATCATTTCTTGCGGAAACGATCCAATCGCACGACTTCGGCGCCGCCCTGGTTCGGAGCCGCCGGTTCTTCGGCGCCTTCTGCGGGCTCAGTGGCAGGCGTCGGCACCGCGACCGCGGACGGGGCGGGAGCGGCCGGCAATGTCTCGGCCGAGACGTCGGCGACATCGGAGGTCTCGAACTGGAGGCCGAATTTGACGGACGGATCGAGGAAGCTCTTGATGGCGCTGAACGGCACGATCAGCCGCTCCGGAATGCCGCCGAAGGACAGGCCGACCTCGAAGCGGTCCTCGAGCACGGTCAGATCCCAGAACTGGTGCTGCAGGATGATCGTCATCTCTTCCGGATATTGGGCCAGCAGCCGCGACGACAGCTTCACGCCCTCGGCCTTCGACACGAAGGTGATGAAGAAATGATGCTCGCCGGGCAGTCCCTGGGACGCGGCGTCGGTCAGCACCTTGCGCAACACGCCGCGCAGCGCGTCGCGGGCCAGCACATCGTATCGGATATGATCGGTCGCCATGGTGGTCCTGTTGCATTCCAGGAGCTGGGCCCTGCCGGCCCGACTCGCCAAGCCGCAATAGTACCGCGCCTGACGGGTCAACAGGAGTCCCCGCGGGGTAGGAAATAAGAGGTAAGTGGAGGCTTCTGTTGCCAGGTGCCTCCGAACCCCGCCTAACGGAGCTTAACCCGTTAGGACTTCAGAATGGTCTTTCAAACTGCGTTACGCAGCCTGAGCAACCGGAGCAAAGTTGTCGTTGGCAACTATTGCATAGCCCGATAACGGCGGAACAATACCGGGAAAAAGAACGCCCTTTACGCCCTCGTCGATCCTATTTCGCCCCCGCCAAAGCCCGCTTTCAGGGCTAGCCCGCTGGTGGGCTTTGGTGGAGGCGCCGGGTACCGCCCCCGGGTCCGAATGGTTTATTGCGACGACCGTTTATTTCCATAGCCGGCGAACCGGCACTCCCAATATAGGGGGCAAAGGTTTCAAATAACAGGTGTTTCGAGCGACCATTCCGAGGTTGCCTTGGGATAGGTTCCCGGCAGGCTTGGCCGCGCGCCGGCCGGCGTTCTAAGCTCCTGACATGTCCGAGGATTCCGCACCGGCTGCCCAACAACCAGTTCAAGAGCCGGACCGGCCAGCCACTCGCGCCGTTCCGCCCGGGCTGCTGGCGCTGTTTCTGGCCTTCGCGCGGATGTCGCTGGCGGGCTTCGGAGGGGTTTTGGTCTTCGCCAGGCAGGCGATCGTCGAACAGCACCGCTGGATGACGGCGGACGAGTTCAACGAGACGTTTGCGCTCTGCCATTTCCTGCCCGGGCCGAACATCGTCAATCTGTCGATGGTGTTCGGCGCGCGGCTGCGCGGGATCGCCGGCGGCATTGCCGCCTTTGCGGGGCTGTTGCTGCCGCCCACGCTGATCATGACGGTGCTCGCGATCATCTATGCCCGGTTCGGCGATGTGGAGGTGCTGCGCCGCATCCTCGCGGGCATCTCCTGTTCGGCCGTCGGCCTCTTGATCGCCGTGGTCTTCCGGATGATGACGCCGCTGCTCAAGCGGCTGGACGCCCTCGCGCTCGTCCTGATGCTGGGCGCCTTCCTCGCCATCGGCGTCCTTCGCCTGCCGCTCCAGGCTGTGCTTTTGGTCGCGATTCCCATCAGTATCGGCACTACCTTTCTGATGCGGCGGAAGGTAGCAGCATGAACGCGGAGAACCCGATTTGGGCGCTGATCTCGACCTTCGGTCTGATGTCGCTGTTCGCAGTCGGCGGCGCCGCGGCGGCGGTGCCCGAGATGCACCGCATCGCGGTCGATGTGCATCACTGGATGACCGACAAGCAGTTCGCCGACGCCTATGCGATCGCGCAGCTCTCACCAGGTCCGAACGTGCTTATCGTCACGTTAATCGGCTATGCTGTCGCCGGCATCCCCGGCGCCCTGGCGGCGACCTTGGCCATGTGCCTGCCCACCGCGCTGCTTGCCTATTATGTCAGCCGGCTTCTCAATCGGCCGAGCCAATCGCGCTGGCCCGGGCTGATCCAGGCTGCACTGGTTCCGCTCTCGATCGGCCTGATGGCGGCGAGCGCCCTGATCCTCGCCGAGTCGACCGATCGCACGCTTGCTGCGCTGCTCCTGACCGCGACGGTTGCGGTGGTCGCATCCGTCTCGCGCATCAATCCACTATGGATTTTGCTCGTCGGGGGCTTGTTGGGTTTTGCTGGCATTGTGTAATGAAAATGGCTAGGCAGGGATCCGGGCGGGGGCATCGATTTCCAGCCGATTAGAACAACAGTGCTCGTGGCTTACGGGTCGCGGAGGAGACATGCATGGCCGATACGATGGGCCACTCGGCGACAGCCAACCGAAACACCTCGGTGGTGATCAGCTTTTGTCTGCTGGCCATAGCGCCGCAGATTTTCGAATTCATCTGGTCGTTCGGGACGATCTTTGGCTGGGGCGCGGGACGCGGCCCGGCCGCCGTGGTGATCAGCCACGCTACGGCGCTGCTCGCGGGCGCGCCCGGCGCGTTGCTCGGGGCGGCAGGCGGTGACACGAAGAAGACGTCATCCGATGTGCTGCTGGCGCTGATCTATTCCTATCCGATCTTTGCGGTGGCGATTCTCACGTTCTTCATGACGATCAGGTCGGCGCAGGACTATGTCGGCGGAATCGTGCTGATGGCGCTCGCCCTGTTCGCACTGTGGGCCTCCAGCGATTTGCAGGGGATGCGCGGCTTCTCCTTTGGCGCCGGCACGGCGCCGCGGATGTTTGGCGGGCTCCTGGTTGCACTTGGCGCCGGCATTGCGTTGACGGGACTGCTGACCGACGGGCCGGCGATGGCGCACTATGCCTGGCGCGGGCCGCTCTTCGTGATGATCTCGATCGTCTTCTTCGCCCTGGCGATTCGTCCACTTGGCGTGGTGGTGACGGCGTTCACGAGCTTCCTGATCTCGGCGATGGGCACGCATGAGACGCGCTGGGTCGAAGCGATTATCGTCGGCGCCTGCCTGACGCTCGGCTGCGCGCTGCTCTTCCCCTATGTGCTGGGGCTGCCGATGCCGATGTTCCCGCGCTTCCTGGTTCAGTGAGGGTGTGATGTTCGATCTCTTCCACAATCTGGGCCTTGGTTTCGGTGTGGTGTTTCAGATCTCGTGGTGGTCACCCTGGTGGCTCTACGGTTTGTCGCTGCCGATCTCAATCAACATTCTCATGTGCCTGATTGGCGCATTGGTCGGCACGCTGGTCGGCGTGCTGCCCGGTATCGGCACCGTCGCAACCGTGGCGATGCTCCTGCCGATCACGTTCGGATTGCCGCCGGTCGGTGCGCTGATCATGCTCGCCGGCATCTATTACGGCGCCCAGTACGGCGGCTCCACCACCTCGATTCTGGTCAATATTCCCGGTGAGGCGACCTCGGTCGTCACCGCCATCGACGGTCACCAGATGGCGAAGCAGGGCCGTGCCGGCCCGGCGCTGGCGATCGCGGCGATCGGCTCGTTCTTCGCGGGCTGCGTCGCGACCGTGCTCATCGCCGTGCTCGGTGCGCCGCTGACCAAGCTCGCGCTGGCGTTCGGCCCGGCCGAATATTTCTCACTGATGGTGCTCGGCCTGATCTTCGCGGTGGTGCTGGCCAAGGGCTCGGTGCTGAAGGCGATCGCGATGATCGTGTTCGGCCTGATGCTGTCGATGGTCGGCTCCGACATCGAGACCGGCGCCTCGCGCATGGCGTTCAACATTCCGGAGCTTGCCGACGGTCTCGGCTTCGCGACGGTGGCGATGGGCGTGTTCGGTTTTGCCGAGATCATCCGCAACCTCGACGCCGGCGCCGAGATGAACCGCGACTTGGTGCAGCAGAAGATCACCGGCCTGATGCCGACCAGGAAGGACCTGATCGACTCGACGCCCGCGATCCTGCGCGGCACCGTGCTCGGCTCGATCCTCGGCATTCTGCCGGGTGGTGGCGCTGTCATCGCGTCCTTTGCGTCCTACACGCTCGAGAAGAAGATCGCCAAGAACCCGTCGCGGTTCGGCCGCGGTGCGATCGAAGGCGTGGCGGCGCCGGAAAGCGCCAACAATGCCGCGGCACAGACCTCCTTCATCCCGCTGCTGACGCTCGGCATCCCGCCCAACGCCGTGATGGCGCTGATGGTGGGTGCGATGACCATCCATGGCATCGTGCCGGGTCCGCAAGTGATGCAGAAGCAGCCGGAGCTGGTCTGGGGCATGATCGCCTCGATGTGGATCGGCAATCTGATGCTGATCATCATCAACCTGCCGCTGGTCGGAATCTGGGTGCGGCTGCTGCGCGTCCCCTACCGGCTGATGTTCCCCTCGATCGTGATCTTCTGCGCGATCGGCATCTACTCGGTGAACAACGCGCCGGTCGACGTCATCCTCGCAGGCGTGTTCGGTCTGGTCGGCTATTGGCTGATCAAGCACGATTTCGAGCCGGCGCCGCTGCTGCTCGGCATGGTGCTCGGACCGCTGATGGAAGAGAACCTGCGCCGCGCGCTGCTGATTTCGCGCGGCGACTGGAGCGTCTTCCTGACGCGTCCGCTGTCGGCCGTGCTGCTCGCGATCGCCGCTTTCCTCCTGGTGCTCACGGTGCTGCCCGCGTTGCGTGCCAAGCGCGACGAGGTGTTCACGGAATCCGAGAACTAAGGCGACCCGCCTCGTGTCGGGCGCGCCGTGGCTCGAACCCTCGCTGGCAAGTTGGCCAGCAGGATCAATCTGATAGAGGAGGGGCGGGACGCCGAGTTCCGCCCCTTGTCGTTTGCCCCGGGAACGCTCACTTTTCCGGGTATAATGCCTATCGACGGCGAATCGCCGCTGTCGCAGCGCGGGGGCGGCCGCTAAATTTACCGCCTCCCCAAAGGCTCACGCACATGCACCAGTATCAGGACCTGCTCGAGCGGATTCTTTCAGACGGCGCGGAAAAGACCGACCGCACCGGTACCGGCACGCTGTCGGTGTTCGGCCATCAGATGCGATTCAACCTGTCCGCCGGTTTTCCGATGCTGACCACCAAGCGCCTGCCGCTGAAGGCGATCGTGCATGAGCTGTTGTGGTTCCTGAAGGGCGATACCAACATCAAATATCTGCGCGACAACGGCGTCACCATCTGGGACGAGTGGGCCGACGCCAATGGTGATCTCGGCCCCGTCTACGGCCATCAGTGGCGCTCCTGGCCCGCGCCGGACGGACGCAGCATCGATCAGATCGCGAACGTGATCGACATGATCAAGCGCAATCCGGACTCGCGCCGCCTGATCGTCTCGGCCTGGAATCCGGCCGAGGTCGACAAGATGGCGCTGCCGCCGTGCCACTGCCTGTTCCAGTTCTACGTCGCTAACGGCAAGCTGTCGTGCCAGCTCTATCAGCGTTCGGCCGACGTGTTCCTCGGCGTGCCCTTCAACATCGCCTCTTATGCGCTGCTCACCATGATGGTAGCGCAGGTCACGGGCCTGAAGCCCGGCGACTTCGTGCATTCGTTCGGTGACACTCATCTCTATTCCAATCATCTGGAGCAGGCGAAGCTCCAACTCACGCGCGCGCCGCGCGCGCTGCCGGTGATGCGGATCAACCCCGATGTGAAGGATATCTTCTCCTTCCGTTACGAGGACTTTGAGCTCGTCGGCTACGATCCGCATCCGCACATCAAGGCCGCGGTCGCGGTCTGAAGCCGATGTCGCTCAACATTCGCCGTGTGCGTCCGGGAGAGGCCGGGCTGGTTCTCGCTTTCATCCGCGAACTCGCCGAGTACGAAAAGCTTTCGCACGAGGTCGAGGCGACCGAGGCTGACATCGCCGACGCACTGTTCGGCGAGAGACCGCAACTCCATTGCGCCCTCGCTGAGTGGAACGGCGAGCCAGTCGGCTTCGCGGTGTGGTTTGCGAATTTCTCGACATTCAGCGGCCGCCACGGCATCTATCTCGAAGATTTGTATGTGCGGACGTCGCATCGGGGCAGGGGCCTCGGCAAGGCACTGCTCGTGCACCTCGCCAGGGAATGCGTCGAGAACGGCTGGTCGCGGCTGCAATGGGCGGTGCTCGACTGGAACGCGCCGTCGATCGCGTTCTACAAGTCGCTCGGGGCCATCATGCTGGAGGACTGGACGCTGTGCCGCGTCACCGGGCCCGCGCTGACACGGCTTGCCGGGACCGCGACCTGATGGAGATCGTCTTCGTCGTCGCGATCGCGGAGAACGGCGTCATCGGCGCCGGCAACGCGATGCCGTGGCGAATGAAATCCGACATGGCGCGCTTCAAGGCGCTCACGATCGGCAAGCCCGTGATCATGGGCCGCAAGACCTTCGAATCCCTGCCCCGGCCACTTCCGGGCCGCACCAATATCGTCGTCACGCGCGATGCGGATTATCGCGCCGCTGGCGCCATCGTCACGACATCGACTGTCGACGCAGACGCCGTCGCGCGCGGCGATGCCCTGCGGCGTTCGGTCGCCGAGATCGCGGTGATTGGTGGCGCCGAAATTTATCGGCAATGGCTCGATCGCGCCGATCGCCTCGAGCTCACCGAAGTGCATGCGCGGCCCGAAGGCGACACGCATTTCGACATCGACAGGGCAGAGTGGGATGAGGTTGAGCGCATCCGTCATCCTGCCGGACCCCAGGACAGCGCCGACTACTCCTATGTGACATATCGTCGGCGGGCGGGCCATTAACCGCATTTGCCAATGTTAACATTGACTTTTCTGCCCCCAAGCTTAGCTCGGAGGGCGGCGAGGGCTGCGTTGTAAGGGACCTGCCTGTCCCCTATAAAGCCGGACCGGACAAAGCGGGCGGGGGCAATTTCACCCTGCCGAGGAGAGCGTCGAATGCCGTGGAAGAATCAGGGCGGTGGCCCATGGGGCTCGGGTCCGAAGGGGCCATGGGGCAACGGCCCGCAGCCGGTCGGGCCAAGGCCGCCGGATCTGGAAGACCTTCTGCGGCGCGGCCAGGATCGCCTCCAGCAGATCATGCCGGGCGGCTATTTCTCCGGCATTGGCATTACGTTGATCGTGCTGCTCATCATCGCGTTCTGGCTGCTGTCGGGCTTCTTCCGGGTGCAGTCCGAAGAGCTCGGCGTCGTGCTGCGCTTCGGCAAGCATGTGCGCACCGTCGAGCCCGGCCTGAACTATCATCTGCCCTATCCGATCGAGACCGTGCTGCTGCCAAAGGCATTGCGCGTGTCCACCATCTCCATCGGCATGACGCTGATCGACGATCCGGCGCGGCGCGGCCGTTCCATTCGTGACGTGCCGGAAGAGAGCCTGATGCTGACCGGCGACGAGAACATCGTCGACGTCGACTTCACCGTGCTCTGGCGCATCAAGCCCAATGGCGTCGGCGATTTCCTCTTCAACATCCAGAATCCCGAAGGCACCGTGAAGGCGGTGGCCGAGAGCGCGATGCGCGAGGTGATCGGCCGCTCGCAGATCCAGCCGATCCTGACCGGTGCGCGCAACGTCACCGAACAGGGCGTGCAGGAACTGATCCAGAAGACCCTGGACAGCTACGGCGCCGGCATTCAGATCAGCCAGGTGCAGATGCAGAAGGTCGACCCGCCGGCGCAGGTGATCGACGCCTTCCGCGACGTCCAGGCGGCGCGCGCCAATCTCGAGCAGCTGCAGAACGAGGCGCAGACCTATGCCAACCAGGTCGTGCCGCAGGCACGCGGACGTGCGGCGCAGATCATGCAGGCCGCCGAAGGCTACAGGGAGCAGACGGTCGCCGAGGCCAAGGGCCAGAGCTCGCGCTTCCTGAAGGTTTACGAGGAATACAAGAAGGCGCCCGACGTGACGCGTGAACGGATTTATCTGGAGACGATGGAGCGCGTGCTCGGCGGCTCGGAAAAGCTGATCTATGACGGCGGCCAGTCGGGCCAGGGCGTCGTGCCCTATTTGCCGCTCAGCGAACTGACGGCCAAGCGGCCGCCTGCAGCCGGCCAGCAGACGACCGGAGGCAACCGATGAGATCTCCGGTTACAGGCATCGTCACGCTGCTCGGCCTCCTGCTCGTCGTGATCGTGGGCTACATGTCCCTGTTCACGGTGGCGCAGACCGAGCAGACCATCGTGCTGCAGTTCGGCAAGCCCGTCGACGTCGTCACCGCTCCCGGCCTGCACTTCAAGGCGCCGTGGAATTCGGTGATCAACATCGACAAGCGCATCCTCGATCTGGAGAACCCGTCGCAGGAAGCGATCGCGTCCGACCAGAAGCGGCTCGTGGTCGACGCCTTCGCGCGTTACCGCATCAAGGACGCGCTGCGCTTCTATCAGAGCATCGGCTCGATCCAGGCCGCCAACATCCAGCTCACCACGCTGTTGAACGCGGCGCTGCGCCGGGTGCTCGGCGAGGTGACCTTCATCAACGTGGTCCGCGACGACCGCGAGAAGTTGATGCAGCGCATCCGCGATCAGCTCGACCACGAGGCCGACGGCTACGGCATCCAGGTCGTCGACGTCCGGATCCGCCGCGCCGATCTGCCGGAGCAGAACAGCCAGGCGGTCTATCAGCGCATGAAGACCGAACGCGAGCGCGAAGCCGCCGAGTTCCGCGCGCAGGGCGGCCAGAAGGCACAGGAGATCCGCTCCAAGGCCGACCGCGAGGCGACCGTGATCGAGGCGGATGCAAGGTCGCTGGCCGAGCAGACGCGCGGCGTTGGCGATGCCGAGCGCAACCGTCTGTTCGCCGAAGCCTACGGCAAGGATGCGGATTTCTTCGCCTTCTACCGCTCGATGACGGCCTATGAGAACGGGCTGCGCGCGAACGACACCCGCTTCCTGCTGCGCCCGGACTCGGATTTCTTCCGGTTCTTTGGTAACCCGTCCGGCAAGACGGCGACCACGACGCCGGCGAAGCCGTAAGTGAGACAAGGGCGGCAGGTCTGGCCGCCCTTCGTCCAGACAAGAACAGCACAACGGGAGGTTCCAATCCGATGAGGTCCATTGCGTTCACCGACTTCCTCATCGGTTTGGGCATCCTGTTCGTGCTGGAAGGCTTGATGTTCGCGGCAAGCCCGGCCTGGATGCGCAAGGCCATGAAAAGCGCGATGGCCACGCCGGACAATGTCCTGCGGGCGGTTGGCATTGGTTCGGCCGTGGCCGGCCTGATCCTGATCTGGGTTATGCGACGTCCAATTTAGCCGTCGCACCAACGCCAAAGTGAAGGCGAGGGACCGGTTTTCGCCTTATTATCCGGGTCTTGAGGCCCGTTAAGGTCCGCGCTTGCGCCGTCCCCCCGTTCGAGCGCAGTCTTGACGTCGAATCCTTGTTTCCTGGAGATCACAATGACCGCTGCCACCATTGCCCCGACCCGTTTGCGCTTAGGGCTGGCCGCGCTCGCCGTCGGCGCTTTCAGCGCATTCGGCACACCGGCCTATGCGCGCGGACCGGATGGCATCGCCGACGTCGCCGAGAAGGTGATCGACGCGGTCGTCAACATCTCGACCTCGCAGACCGTCGAGGCCAAGGGAGGCGGCGGCGGCAATGCCATGCCGCAACTGCCGCCCGGCTCGCCCTTCGAGGAGTTCTTCGACGACTTCTTCAAGAATCGCAAGGGTCCCGGCGGCGGCAGCAAGGGCGGCGAGAACGGCCCCGCGCCGCGCAAGACCAACTCGCTCGGAAGTGGCTTCATCATCGACACGTCAGGCGTCGTCGTCACCAACAACCACGTCATCGCGGATGCTGACGAGATCAACGTCATTCTCAACGACGGGACCAAGATCAAGGCCGAGCTGGTCGGAGTCGACAAGAAGACCGACCTTGCCGTGCTCAAGTTCAAGCCGTCGAAACCGCTGGTGTCGGTGAAGTTCGGCGATTCCGACAAGCTGCGCCTCGGCGACTGGGTCGTCGCGATCGGCAATCCTTTCAGCCTCGGCGGCACCGTGACGGCCGGTATCGTCTCGGCGAAGAACCGTGACATCTCGTCAGGTCCCTATGACAGCTACATTCAGACCGACGCCTCCATCAATCGCGGGAATTCCGGCGGTCCGCTGTTCAACCTCGATGGCGACGTCATCGGCGTCAACACACTGATCATCTCGCCGTCCGGCGGCTCGATCGGCATCGGCTTCGCCGTACCGTCGAAGACGGTCGCAGGTGTCGTCGACCAGCTCCGCCAGTTCGGCGAATTGCGCCGCGGCTGGCTGGGCGTGCGCATCCAGAGCGTCACCGACGAGATCGCCGAGAGCCTCAACATAAAGCCGCCGCGCGGCGCGCTGGTTGCCGGCATCGACGACAAGGGCCCGGCCAAACCGGCCGGCATCGAGCCCGGCGACGTCGTCGTCAAGTTCGATGGCAAGGACGTCAAGGACCCCAAGGATCTCTCTCGCGTGGTCGCGGACACCGCGGTCGGCAAGGAGGTCGACGTCGTCATCATCCGCAAGGGTCAGGAGGAGACCAAGAAGGTCACGCTCGGGCGCCTCCAGGATGCCGACAAGGTGCAGGCCGCAGTGAAGACCGACGAGCCCGCGCCTGAAAAGACTGTGACACAGAAGGCGCTCGGCCTCGATCTCGCGGCGCTGAGCAAGGATCTGCGTACGCGCTACAAGATCAAGGACAGCGTCAAGGGCGTGGTCGTCACCAATGTCGACGCCAATTCGGATGCCGCCGAGAAGCGCCTCTCTGCCGGCGACGTCATCGTCGAAGTCGCGCAGGAGGCCGTCTCCAGCGGCGCCGACATCCAGAAGCGGGTCGACCAGCTCAAGAAGGACGGCAAGAAGTCGGTGCTGCTGCTGGTGTCGAACGCCGACGGCGAGCTGCGCTTCGTGGCGCTGAGCGTGCAGTAGGCGCACGAGTCGCCACACATTCACTGTCATGCTCCGCGAAAGCGGGGCATCCAGTACGCTGCGGCTTTTCCGTATCCTCGCCCTGTCTTTGGAACACTGGATCACCGCTTTCGCGGGTGATGACAGTGGAGAGGAGACTACCCCTCCACGAACTCCTCGCGCCGATACCCCTGCGCATACAGCAGCGCAGTGAGATCGCCGTGATCAATGCGCGCCGCCGCAGCGGCGGCAACTGCGGGCTTGGCGTGATACGCCACGCCCAGGCCCGCCGCCTGGATCATCGCGAGATCATTGGCGCCGTCGCCGACCGCCAGCGAGTCCACGTCGTCGAGATCGAACGATTCCATCAGATCCACCAGAGTCGCGAGCTTTGCCGCGCGCCCCAAGATCGGCTCCTTCACCTCGCCGGTGAACTTGCCGTCGCGGACGACGAGCTCGTTGGCGCGGTTCTCCTGGAAACCGATCCTGGTGGCGACCGCACTGGTGAACAGCGTGAAGCCGCCGGAGACGAGACAGGCATAGGCGCCATGGGCGCGCATGGTCGCGACCAGTTCGCGGCCACCCGGCGTCAGCGTAATGCGCTTGGCCAGCACCTCGTCGACGGCACTGGCGGGGAGGTCCTTGAGCAGCGCGACGCGCTCGCGCAGCGCCGGCTCGAACTCGACCTCGCCGCGCATCGCACGCTCGGTGATGGCTGCCACATGGGCCTTCACCCCGACGAAATCGGCGAGCTCGTCGATGCATTCCTGGCCGATCATGGTGGAATCCATGTCGGCGAGAAAAAGCTTCTTGCGCCGGAGGCCGACTGGCTGCACGACGATGTCGATGGGGAGGTCGCCGCGAAGTTCGCGGAGCCGCTGCTCGATGGCGTGACGGTCGCCTTCGAGGTTACTGTCGGCGCCGAAGGGGATGTCGACTGCAACCCCGTCGAACAGCCAGTGCGCGGGAGCTGCCTGAGGCAGCACGGCGCGGGCGCCGTCGACGATGGTCGAATCGAGCGCGGGATTATTCGGATTGCAGATCAGCGTGGCAACGAGGGACATTTGAGGTTTTCGTGAGCGAGGGGAAAGTCGGCAGAAGGCATGTTGGCAAGGCGGTGCTTATCGCAGGCCCGACCGCCAGCGGCAAGTCGGCGCTGGCGCTCGAGCTTGCGCTCGCTGCGAGCGGGGTGGTGATCAATGCCGATTCCATGCAGGTCTACCGTGACCTCCGCATCATCACCGCGCGCCCCTCACCTGGCGACGAGGCGCAGGTGCCTCATCGCCTCTACGGCCATGTCGATGCGGCCGTGAATTTTTCGGCTGGCGCCTGGGTGGGCGACGCGGCCAAGGCGCTCGAAGAGGCGCAAGCCGAAGGCCGCCTGCCGATCTTCATCGGCGGCACCGGGCTCTATTTCAAGGCGCTGACGGCGGGTCTCTCCGTGGTGCCGCCGATCCCCCCCGAGGTGCGCGAGGACGTTCGAGCGCGGCTGGAGCGGAACGGCGTCGAGGCGCTGCATGCGGAACTCGCAGCCTCCGATCCGCGAGCCGCCGCGCGATTGAACCTGCGTGATCGCACGCGCATTGCGCGCGCGATCGAAGTGGTCGAAGCCACCGGCCGTTCGCTGCTGGACTGGCATCATGAGGGCCAGCCGCCACTCTTGCCCAAGGACAGTTTTCGCGCGGTGTTCCTCGCGCCCGAGCGCGACGAGCTCTATGCGCGCATCGACGCCCGCTTCGACGCCATGTTGGGGGCTGGCGCGCTGAAGGAGGTCGAGCGTCTCGCCGCCCGAAATCTCGATCCGCTGCTGCCGGCGATGAAGGCTCATGGTGTGCCGGCCCTGATCCGGCATCTGCGCGGTCAGCTCAGCCTGGAGCAAGCGGCCAGCATCGGCCGAGCCGATACCCGCCACTACGCCAAGCGGCAGTTCACCTGGTTCCGGCACCAATTGCCCGAATTCGAGTGGGTGAAGCCGGAGCAGACGAGGGGCTGGTTGGCCGCGGCCGTGAATGCGGCCCGCGACCCCGGCTGACACGCTTTTGTGCCTCGGCTCTCGAATTTACCTCTCGCCCAACCCCGGGAACACCGCTACACTGCCAAAATCGCGCGGGAACGGCCGCATTGCCTTGACATCGAGGCGCTGGCCGCTATGTTTCGCGCAACCTTTGGGAAGCCGGGCACCTGCCATGCGTAACATTATTACCAAACTCCTTATCGCCGTCGTACCCAGGCACACCGCCGGGGGTGGCTAGCTGCCATCCACATGACAGGCGGTGTGCATGGGGCCCTCTTCGGGGCCTTTTTTATTTCCGAAAACCCGACACGAACGAAGCCGCTGACCACAGCGCATCCGGAGCAAGCCATGAGCGACAAGAGCCACGATCCGAACCAGATGACCGGCGCCGCGATGATCGTCCGCGCGCTCATCGATCATGGCGTGACCGACATTTTCGGCTACCCCGGCGGCGCGGTGCTCCCGATCTACGACGAGATCTTCCAGCAGAGCGAGGTCCAGCACATCCTGGTCCGCCACGAGCAGGGCGCGGGCCACGCGGCCGAGGGCTATGCGCGTTCGACCGGCAGGCCGGGCGTTGCACTGGTGACCTCCGGCCCCGGCGCCACCAACATGGTGACGCCGCTCACCGACGCGCTGATGGACTCGATCCCGTTGGTCTGCATCTCCGGCCAGGTGCCGACGCATCTGATCGGCAACGACGCGTTCCAGGAATGCGACACCGTCGGCATCACGCGCCCCTGCACCAAGCACAACTGGCTGGTGCGCGACGTCAACGATCTCGCAAAGGTGCTGCACGAGGCATTTTACGTTGCGACCACGGGTCGGCCGGGCCCTGTGCTCGTCGACGTGCCGAAGGACGTGCAGTTCGCGACCGGCACCTATCATCCGCCGCGCAAATCCGACGTGCATCGCTCCTACGCGCCGCGCGTGAAGGGCGATGCGACTCAGATCCGCAAGGCCGTGGCGCTGCTCGCAGGCGCCAAGCGCCCCGTGATCTACAGCGGCGGCGGCGTCATCAATTCCGGTCCCGAGGCAACCAGGCTGCTGCGCGAGCTGGTCGAGGTCACCGGCTTTCCGATCACCTCCACGCTGATGGGCCTCGGCGCATATCCTGCGTCGGGCAAGAGCTGGCTCGGCATGCTCGGCATGCACGGCACCTACGAAGCCAACATGACAATGCATGATTGCGACGTCATGTTGTGCGTCGGCGCGCGCTTCGACGACCGCATCACCGGCCGCGTCGACGCGTTCTCGCCGGGTTCGAAGAAGATCCACATCGACATCGACCCGTCTTCGATCAACAAGAACATCCGCGTCGACGTGCCGATCATCGGCGACTGCGGCAACATCCTCGGCGACATTCTCCAGGTGTTCAAGGCGGAGGCGAAGAAGCCCGACATCAAGGCGTGGTGGCAGCAGATCGCGCAGTGGCGCGCCCGCAACTCGCTCTATTACAGGAAGAGCAACGACGTCATCCTGCCGCAGCACGCGATCCAGAGCCTGTTCGAGGCGACGCGCGGCAAGGACACCTACATCACCACCGAGGTCGGCCAGCATCAGATGTGGGCCGCGCAGTTCTACGGCTTCGAGGAGCCGCATCGCTGGATGACCTCGGGTGGTCTCGGCACCATGGGCTACGGCTTGCCGGCCGCGGTCGGCGTGCAGGTTGCCCATCCCGACAGCCTCGTCATCGACATCGCGGGCGATGCCTCGGTGCAGATGACGATGCAGGAGATGTCGACGGCGGTACAGTACGAGCTGCCGATCAAGATCTTCATCCTGAACAACCAGTACATGGGCATGGTGCGGCAGTGGCAGCAGCTGCTCCATGGCAATCGCCTGTCGCACTCCTACTCGGAAGCGATGCCGGACTTCGTCAAGCTCGCGGAAGCCTATGGCGGCGTCGGCATCCAGGTGCACAAGCCCGGCGATCTCGACGGCGCCATCCAGGAGATGATCTCGGTCAAGCGCCCGGTGCTGTTCGACTGCCGCGTCGCGTCGCTGGAAAACTGCTTCCCGATGATCCCCTCCGGCAAGGCGCACAACGAGATGCTGTTGCCGGAGCAGGCGAACGACGAAGCCACCGCAAAGGCGTTCGCCGGCGGCAAGGCGCTGGTGTGATGTGATGTTCGACCTGAACGAGCTCGAACGCGCACATGCGATCGTGGGGCAGGCGGTGCCGGCAACGCCGGCGCACGCCTGGCCGCTGCTCGCCGAGCGGCTGGGCACGCAGATCGTGGTCAAGCACGAGAATCATACGCCGACGGGCGCCTTCAAGGTGCGCGGCGGGTTAGTCTATCTCGATCGGTTGAAGCGCGAACGGCCGAACATTCCGGGCATCATCTCGGCGACGCGCGGCAATCATGGCCAGAGCCTCGCCTTTGCGGCGAGCCGCCATGGCGTGCCTGCCGTGATCTATGTGCCGCGCGGCAATTCGGTCGAGAAGAACCGCGCGATGAAGGCGTTTGGCGCCGAACTCGTTGAGCACGGCGAGGACTTTCAGGCCGCACGCGAGGAAGCCGGGCGCCACGCGCAGTTCGCCGGGCTGCACATGGTGCCGTCTTTCCATACGGACCTGGTGCTGGGCGTGGCGACCTATGCGCTCGAATTGCTCCGGGCCGCGCCGGATCTCGACATTCTCTATGTGCCGATCGGGCAGGGCTCGGGGATCTGCGGCTGCATCATGGCGCGCGATCTGCTCGGCCTGAAGACCGAGATCGTCGGGGTGCAGTCGACCGAGGCGCCGTCCTATGCGCTGTCGTTCGCGGCGAGCCACGTCGTGATCACCGAGACCAGCAACACGCTCGCGGACGGCATGGCGACGCGGATTCCCGATCCGGAAGCGCTCGCGATCATCCTCAAGGGCGCATCGCGTATCGTCCAGGTGACGGACGATGAGATCGCGCTCGCGATCCATGCGCTCTGGACCGACACGCACAATCTCGCCGAAGGCGCCGGCGCCGCCGCGCTCGCCGCGGCGCTTCAGGAAAAGGCAGGTCTGTCGGGCAAGCGCGTCGGTCTCGTGCTGTCCGGCGGCAATATCGATTTCGATCTGTTCCGCGGTTGGGTCGGGACGGATGCGCCGGTCGCTCGTCGGGCGACGGCGTAACGACGAGAATGAAGGGGACGACAATGAACCAGCCCGCATCCGCCTATTTCATCGAGGAGCGCCACGACCCGAACGAGACGCACACGCTTTCGGTGCTCGTGCAGAACGAGCCCGGCGTGCTCGCGCGCGTCATCGGCCTGTTCTCAGGGCGCGGCTACAACATCGAGAGCCTTACGGTCTCGGAGACCGAGAGCCAGAAGCATCTCTCGCGCATCACCATCGTCACCACGGGTACGCCGATGGTGATCGAGCAGATCAAGCATCAGCTCGACCGCATGATACCTGTCTATCGCGTCGTCGACATGACGCTGACGAAACGCTCGATCGAGCGCGAGCTTGCGATGGTCAAGGTGCGCGGGCAGGGCGAGCATCGCGTCGAGGCGCTGCGGCTGGCGGACGCGTTCCGCGCCCGCGTGATCGACGCCACCACCGAGAGCTTTGTGTTCGAGATCACAGGCAATACAGACAAGATCAATCAGTTTATCGACCTGATGCGTCCGCTTGGCCTCGTCGAAGTGTCGCGCACCGGTGTTGCCGCGATTGGTCGCGGGCCTGAAGGAATGTGAACCATGTTGGCGCGCGACTGGTATTACAACGAGCGGAACCGGATGGGGATCGGGCCTGCAGTGGCCTCGATCTACGACAGTCACGACGATGCCGATCTGCGGGCGCGCACCGCGCTGAAAATGCTCGGCGTCCAGCGCGGCTGGCGCATCGCCGACATCGGTTGCGGCAACGGCGTGCTCGCGACCGAGGCCGCCCTGATGGGCGCCGAGGTCGACGCCATCGACATCTCGCCCGCAATGCTGGCGCTCGCCGAGATCTATGCGCGGGACCGCAAGGCGCCCGTGCGCACGCAGTCCGCCGGCCTGCTCAGCTTCGCCTACCGGCCGGAATCCTATGACCTGATCGTCAGCGAGTTCACGCTGCACCATCTGCCGGATTTCTGGAAGGCGGTGGCCATGTCGCGGATCTATCGCGCGCTCAAGCCCGGTGCCACGTTCTATTTGCGCGACATCGTCTACGCCTCGATGCCCGACGCCGTCGAGCGCGACGTCGATCAATGGGCCGACTTTGAGATCAAGAACCACGATGTGCCGCGTGAAAGCGTCGTCACCCATATGCGCGACGAGTATTCCACTTTCGGCTGGGTCATGGAGCGGATGCTGACCGACGTCGGCTTCACGATGGTCTCGGCCGATTACCACGCCCCGATGCACGGCACTTATCTGCTGCGGAAACCCAATTCTTCCACGTAACGGCCGGCGAGCACGGCTCGACCAGAACAACAAACAGGGCTGCACGACAGGGCAGAACCGGGAACGACAATGAAGCCGGCCGACATCCTCATCGCCATCCTGGTGGCGGTCATCTGGGGGCTTGCCTTCGTGGCGAGCCGGATCGCGCTCGACGAGTTTTCGCCGGAGCTGATGACGGCGATGCGCTTCACCATTGCCGCGGTCCCGTGCCTGTTCATTCGCAAGCCCAAAGTCGCCTGGTCGCTCCTGTTCGCGATCAGCTTTACGCTCTTTCTCGGTCAGTTTCTGAGCCAGGCCTATGGCATCGCCCATGGCGTGCCGGTGGGCCTGACCAGCGTCGTCGTGCAGAGCCAGGCGCTGTTCACGATCGGCTTTGCCGCGATCGCATTCGGCGAGCGGCCGACGCCAGTGCAAACGCTGGGCATCGTCATCGCAGCAATCGGCCTTTTGATGATCTGCGGCACGGTCGGGTATGATTTCAGCGTCGGTGCTTTCGCCGTGCTGATGATCGCGCCGGTCAGCTTTGCGCTCGGCAATATCCTGCTGAGAGGCGCCCGCGGCGTGCCGATGTTCGATCTGTTCGCCTGGTTGTGCCTTGCCACCGCGGTGCCGCTGTTCGCGCTCACGCTGGTCGTCAACGGACCGATGCCAACCTGGCAGTCGCTGATCCACATTTCGCTCACCGGCTTCATTTGCATGCTGTTGATCGGCGGCATCTCCACCAGCATCGCCTATTGGCTATGGGGCCGGCTGCTGCGTGACTATCCCACCGCGCAAGTGGTGCCATTCGCGCTGCTGGTGCCGTTCGTCGGCTCGGCTGCGTCCAGCATCGTGTTCGGCGAGCGGTTCGGTCCGCTGCGCCTCGCCGGCATGCTCACCGTGATCGGCGGTATCGCGGTGATGGTGCTGGCGAAGCGCCCCGAGGCGGTATCCCAGAGAACCACAGCCGAAGGCCGTGTGAGGTGAGCATGTCCCAGTCGCTGCTGTATGCCTTCCTCGCCTTCATGGCCGTGATGTATTTCACGCCTGGGCCGAACAACATCATGTTGCTGTCCTCCGGGCTGACTTATGGCTTCCGTCGCACGATTCCCCACATCGCCGGCGTCGTCATCGGCTTCGCCTTCATGATTTCAGCTGTCGGCCTCGGGCTCGGCACAGTGTTTCTGGCCTATCCGATCCTGCAGACCATTCTGAAATATGCCGGCGCGGCCTATCTGATCTATCTTTCCGCCGTGATTGCTTTGTCCGGCCCGACCACGCCGGAGGGCGAGACCGGCCGCGGCCCGATGACCTTCTGGGGCGCGGCGATGTTCCAGTGGATCAACGCCAAAGGCTGGGTGATCGTGATCGGCACAATCACCGCCTACGCGGCGATTGCCCAATTCCCCATCAATATCGCGATCCAGACCCTGGTCAGCCTACTCGTCGGCGCGGTCTCGACCGTGGTCTGGGTCCTGTTCGGCACTGCACTGCGGCCGGTGCTGACCTCCGAGCGGCTGGTCCGCGCCTTCAACATCCTGATGGCCATCCTGCTGCTGGCGTCCCTCTATCCCGTGATCATGGATGCATGATGCCCCGGCTTTCCATGCAGAAACGGGTTTCCCAGGGGGCCGAAAATGCTCTAGACAGCCCCCGAAATCCGCAAATTTCACCGTCCGAGACCTGACTGACAAGACCTGACCAACGGCCGATTCCGGCCCCTGAACGAGGAAACGACCATGCGTGTTTATTACGATCGCGACGCCGACCTGAACCTGATCAAGGGCAAGAAGGTCGTCATCGTCGGCTATGGCAGCCAGGGCCACGCCCATGCGCTGAACCTGAAGGATTCCGGCGTCAAGGACGTGGCGATCGCGCTCCGCAAGGGTTCGGCCTCGGCCAAGAAAGCGGAAGCTGCCGGCTTCAAGGTGATGGAAGTCGCCGAGGCCGCCAAATGGGCCGACCTCGTCATGATGCTGACCCCGGACGAGCTCCAGGGCGACATCTACCGCGAGCACCTGCACGACAACATGAAGAAGGGCGCAGCGCTCGTCTTCGCGCACGGTCTCAACGTCCACTTCAACCTGCTCGACCCGCGCGCCGATCTCGACGTTCTCATGATCGCGCCGAAGGGCCCCGGCCACACCGTGCGCTCGGAGTATCAGCGCGGCGGCGGCGTGCCCTGCCTGATCGCGATCGCCAAGGACGTCTCGGGTAACGCCCACGACCTCGGTCTGTCCTACGCCTCCGCCGTCGGCGGCGGCCGTGCCGGCATCATCGAGACCACCTTCAAGGAAGAGTGCGAGACCGACCTGTTCGGCGAGCAGGTTGTGCTCTGCGGCGGCCTGGTCGAGCTGATCAAGGGCGGCTATGAGACCCTGGTCGAAGCCGGCTACGCCCCGGAGATGGCCTATTTCGAGTGCCTGCACGAGGTGAAGCTGATCGTCGATCTGATCTATGAAGGCGGCATCGCCAACATGAACTACTCGATCTCCAACACCGCGGAGTACGGCGAGTACGTCACCGGTCCGCGCATCGTCACCGACGAGACCAAGAAGGAGATGAAGCGGGTTCTGAACGACATCCAGTCCGGCAAGTTCGCCCGCGACTGGATGCTCGAGAACAAGGTCAACCAGACCTCGTTCAAGGCGACCCGCGCCAAGCTCGCCGAGCACCCGATCGAGGAAGTCGGCGCCAAGCTGCGCGACATGATGCCCTGGATCAAGAAGGGCGCGCTGGTCGACAAGAGCAAGAACTAAGCCGCGGTCGTTCGGATGCGGCGTATCGGTTACGCCGCATCTGGACACGCGAGCGAAAACACAAGCTTCGCTCGCCAAACCAATTCTTAAATCTTCGCGACTATATTCGAGCGAGATCGCAACCAGCGGTCTCGCTCTTTTCGTCTCGCGCGAAGCATTGCTGCTTCATTCAAATTCTTCGCGAGCTAAAGTGCTCCCCGAGCACGAAGAACTGACGCTTAAACCACATTCTTGGTCTCGCGTTGTTTTTCGGAGTTTCCTGGAAGCTCCCGATCCTCAAAAGCCGAGCGTCTTCAGAGTCAAGGATTCGGCTCTTCATCCATATCTTCATGGTGCAATCGATCTCACGCCGCGACGTTCGCGCCTCGCTTCACCTTAAGACCTGACATCTGGGGCGTCTCCTTGACCGGTGGACGGCATTGCGTCCCGGCACCTTTCCCCTGCATGATCGCGGGAGCTCTTGGGGGGAAAGATCATGCGATCCGTCGTCGTCACCGGCGCGTCCACCGGCATCGGCTGGGCCATTGCGAAGTTTCTGGTCGGGCGCGGCTATCGTGTTTTCGGTAGTGTCCGCAAGCAGGCCGATGCGGATCGGCTCACGGGCGAGTTCGGTACGAACTTCGCGCCGCTGCTGTTCGATGTCACCGACGAGGCGGCGGTCCTCGCTGCTGCGCGAAAAGTCCGCGAGGCGCTGGGCGGCGAGACGCTGGCCGGTCTCGTCAACAACGCCGGCGTCGCGGTCGCCGGTCCCGTGCTCGAATTGTCGGTCGACGACTTCCGCCGGCAGATGGAGATCAATGTCATTGGCCCGGTCATCGCGACGCAGGCCTTTGGGCCGCTACTCGGCGCCGATCCGTCGCTGAAGGGGCCGAAGGGCCGGATCGTGATGATCAGCTCGGTCGCGGGCAAGAACGGCAATCCCTTGTCGGCGCCTTACAGCACCTCCAAGCACGCCATCGAAGGCCTGTCGGAGAGCTTGCGCCGCGAGTTGATGCTGTTTGGCATCGACGTCATCATCGTCGCCCCCGGCGCGGTGAAGACGCCGATCTGGAGCAAGGCCGAGCAGATCGATCTCTCGGTCTACCAGAACTCGCCTTATCTGCCGGCGCTGAACAAGGTCAGGGCGTTCATGATGAAGCTTGGCGAGACCGGGCTGCCGGCCGAGCGGATCGCCGAGGTCGTTTTCGAGGCGCTCACCGCCGAGAGGCCCAAGGTTCGCTACCAGATCACGCCGGACCCGATGCGGCATTTGATGACGGCCACGCTGCCCAAGCGTGTGGTCGACCGCATCATCGCCAAGCGTCTCGCGCTGCTGCCACAGGGCTGAGCCTCCGAGGTGAGACCATTGCCTGACAGGTGATCGATTTCCGATTGTGGGAGCGTCTTGAGATGCCGGCTTATGTGATTTTCGACGTCGAGATCAGGGATTTGCAGCAGTACCAAAGCTTCATGTTGGGCGTGAAGCCCGCCCTGGAGGCCGCTGGAGCCAGATATCTGGCGCGAGGGGGCGCCCACAAGGTGTACGAGGGAGACTGGCAGCCCCGCAGGATCGTTCTGCTGGAATTCCCGTCCGTCGCAGCCTGGGAGGCGTTCTACACAGGCGCGACCTACCAGGGACTCAAAGCGGTCCGGGACGCATGCAGTTCTGCCCGCCTGGTCAGCGTCGAGGGCCTCGACTAGACGGCAAGTCGGTTCTGCACTGCGGGATTGCCTTGGCATGACGAATTGGGCGCGGAGACCGATCGGCTTCCGCTAACATTAAGCGAAGGTCGGATCGCGACACGCGTTGCTTGTCCGTGACCGTTCAATTACAGTTTTATGACACGGCGCAGGCCTTCCGGCTGCGCCGAACGCCGCAGGCCCGGTCAGCCGGCTCGGCATCACCATGCCGGACCAGCAGTTGCGTGTCGTCTATGGCGTCCGCGCCCAATCCAGGTCCTTCTGCCACAACCGCCGTACTGGCAAGCGTCGCCGCGCTCGGCATCTGGCGGCTGCTCGCGGTTGCGGCGCCGCATCTCGCAGCGCTCGTCCTGATGTACGAGACCGAGACGGATTTCGGCGCACGGCTCTCCTTCGTGCTGGCCTGGGGCATCCTCAACTTCTTCTGGATCACGCTGCTGCGGCGGCCGGCGCTCTCGGGTGCGCTGTCGCTGACCATGGTCGTGGTGCTGGTGCTGCTGTCGCGGCTGAAGCACGACGTCGTGCAGATGACGGTCAACTTCATCGACCTGATGATGATCGACCGCGACACGGTCGCGTTCCTGTTCACGATCTTTCCGAATTTGCGCTGGCCGGTGATCGGGGCCGGCCTCGTCACGCTGCCGCTGATGTATGCGCTGTGGTGGCTCGACCCATTCCGCATCCGCAGGCTGCCGGCGCTCGCCTGCAAGCTCGCCTGCCTCGCCGCGCTGGTCGGCTATTCGCTCTATCATCCTGACGAGGCTTGGCGCGGCTATTACGATGACGGCTATCTCTCGAAGTTCTTCCGCTCCGGCGTCAGCGCGGTCTCCGACTTCGCGCAATACGGCTTCATGGAGTCGGCCGCTTCGACCAACGAACGGCTCAACATGCCGCTGGTCGATGCCTGCCATCCCGCTGGCCGGCGGCCGAACATCATCATGGTCCATGATGAATCGAGCTTCGACATCCGCACCGCGCAGGGCATCAAGGTGCCGGCCGGCTACGGCAACCACTTCAAATCCTGGGACGGCAAGGAGCGCGCGTTCCTGGCCGAGAGCAATGGCGGGCCGAGCTGGTTCACCGAATACAATGTGCTCGCGGGGTTGTCGTCGCGCTCGTTCGGCCGCTTCGCCTATTTCGTGACGCGCATCGCAACAGGCCGGGTCGAGCGCGGCCTGCCGCTGGCGCTGCGCCGCTGCGGCTACGACACGATGTCGCTCTACCCCGCCTATGGCGGCTTCATGGCCGCGCGCAGCTTTCAGATGACGACCGGCATCGAGCGCTTCCTCGACTCCAGGGATCTCGGCGCCAAGGATGTCGAGCCCGATAGCTTCTTCTACGACAAGGCGCTCCGGTTGATGGGTGAGCGAACGCCGAACAAGCCGCTGTTTACCTTCATTTACCTCGGCGCCAATCATTTTCCGTGGGAGACGCGCTTCCGCCCGGATCTGCTGCCGAACTGGCGCGCACCGGGCAATGTGCCGTCCATTGACGAATATCTGCGCCGGCAGGCGATGAGCGCCGAGCAGTACAAGGCTTTCCTCGTGGGCCTGAAGAAGAAATTTCCCGGCGAACCCTTCCTGATCGTGCGCTACGGCGATCACCAGCCGGAATTCGCGCCTTCTATCCTCGAGCCCGGGCTCGACGAGGGTGCAATCGGCAAAAAGCTTGACGCCTACGATCCGCGCCTCTACGCGACCTATTACGCGATCGACGCCGTCAATTTCGAGCCGGTGAAGAGCGAGGCCGTGATGGATACAGTCGATGGTCCGTATCTGCCGCTGGTCATCCAGGAAGCCGCCGGCATCCCGCTCGATCCGTCCTTCGCCGAGCAGAAGGAGATCATGCTCCGCTGCAAGGGCATCTTCTACGGCTGCAAGGACGGTGCGGAAGCGAGCCGGCTGAATCGGCTGCTGATCGATGCGGGGATGATCAGGGGGCTGTAGCGTCTCTCCAACGTCGTCCCATCCTTCGCCAGGACGACATCGAATGAATGGCGCGGCTACCGCCCACCCACCTTCTCCCACAACCATTTCGCCACCGCATCCGGCGACGAATTCGCGTCATTGCCGGCGGCGCGTAAATTGGCTTCGCGCATGGTCGCGATGTCGATCTTGCCGAGCAGCGGCTTCAGCGCGGCCTGCAGCCGCTCGTCGCCGGCGCGCTTCGGAGCCAGCAGCAGGATTGCATCGTAGGGCGGGATCGCGTGCCTGGGATCGTCGAGCGCAACGAGATCGTATTTTGCGATCAGCCCGTCGCTGGTGTAGCCCGCGATGACATCGACCTCGCCGCTGGCGACGGCCGCATACATGAAGTCCGGCTGCATCTGGCGCTGGGCGCGGAACGAGAGCCCATAGGCCTTTTGCAGCGCCGCCCATTCGGGTCGCGAGAAGAACTCATAGTCGCCGGCGATCGACAGGGTCGAAGCATGCGCGGCGAGATCGGCGATGGTGCGGATGCCAAGCGCCTCCGCTCGCTTCTTCGGGATCACCAGCGCATAGGCATTCTCGAAACCGAGCTCGCCGAGCAGGGTGATGTTCTCTTTCGCAAGTGTCGTCTGCAGCTCAGCCAACAGCTCCGCGCGCGGCTTGATGTCCGTGCGGTGAAGCTGATTGGCCCAGAGCGTGCCGGAATAATCGACATAGAGATCGATATCGCCGGCCCTCAATGCCTCGAAGATCACGCTCGAGCCGAGACCGGATCGTGCGACGGCGGAAAGACCGGCCGCCTGCAGCCCATCCCGCATCAGCGCCGACAGCACATACTGCTCGGCAAAGGTCTTGGCGCCGACGACATAGCTCTGTGATGAGCGGCCCATCGTCGGCACCAATGTTGCGGCGACCAGTGCCGCGATCCCGGCAGCGCCAAGCGCCGTACGCACGCGGCTGCGCCCGCGCAGGCCGCTCTCGATCAGGCCGAGCAGTTGATCGACGGCGAGCGCCAGCAGGGCCGAGGCAAAGCAGCCGAACAGCACGAACACCCAGTTCTGGGTCTGCAGCCCGGCAAAGATGTAATTGCCGAGGCTGGTCTGCCCGATCGGGGTCGACAGCGTCGCGGTGCCGATCACCCACACTGCGGCCGTACGGATGCCAGCCATCATCACCGGGAGGGCCAGCGGCAGTTCGACCATCACCAGCGACTGCCGTGCGGTCATGCCTACTCCCTGAGCGGCTTCGATCAGCGCGGGATCGATGCCGTTGAGGCCGGTGATGCCGTTGCGCAGCACCGGCAACATCGAATAGAGCGCCAGCGCCAGCATCGCTGGCAGGAAACCGAAAGCGGAGAAGGAGACGCCGAACCAGGCAAGCGTCACGGAGGCCGCGAGCAGCAGGAGCGGGTAGAACAGCGCGAGCAGCGCCAGCCCGGGCACCGTCTGCACGATGCTGGCGAGCGCGAGCAGGACGGCGCGCGGGGTGGGGCGGTTGCGGGTCAGGATCGCCAGCGGCAGGCTGACGATCAGGCCGAGCGCAAGTGCGGCGAGACTCACCCGGACGTGGTTGCCGAGATAGTCGGGCAAATGCGCCAGCGCCTCGCCCCAGCGCGGATCGGCGAAAAGGCTCATGCCGCCCCGCTCTGTGGCAGCAGCGCGTTCAATCGCTCGACCTGGCGTCGCGGCGTCCGTAGCAGCTCCAGCACGTAGGCGTCGCCGCTTTTCGAGAGCTCCACTGGCGTGCCCTGCGCCAGCAGCTTCCCGCTGCGCATCACCGCGATGCGGTCGGCGAGCAGGATCGCCTCCGTCATGTCGTGGGTGATCATCACGGTGGTCAAGCCGAACTTGCGGTGCAGCTCGCGAAAATCGTCGCCGAGCGCATCGCGGGTGAGGGGATCCAGCGCGCCGAATGGCTCGTCCATCAGCACGATGCGCGGCCGTGCCGCAAGCGCGCGTGCCACGCCGACACGCTGGCGCTGGCCGCCCGAGAGCGCATCCGGCAATCGCTCGCGATGCGCGGCCCGGTCGAGCTGCACGAGCTCGAGCAACTCATCGACCCGCGTTGCGATATCCGCCGCCGGAACGCCGAGCAGTCTTGGCGTGATCCCGATATTGTCGGCGACGCTCAGATGCGGGAACAGTCCACCGCTCTGGAAGACATAGCCGATGCGGCGCCGCAGCGCGACCGGATCGACCGATTGCACGTCGTCGCCCTCGACGGTGATCGTGCCGCCATCCGCCTCGATCAGACGGTTGGCGAGCCGCAGCAGCGTCGTCTTGCCCGAACCCGAGCCGCCGACAACGGCAACAAATTCGCCTTCGGCGATGTCCAGTGACACATCGTCCACGGCCTTGAGCGCGCCGAAGCTCTTGGTGACGTGGGCATAGCCGATCATTGGCCTGGACGGCATCGGGCGGGGCTCACTGCGCTGACCCGCCCCAAGGATTGAGGGAGGGAGGGGATGACAAGGCCCATGCGTAGCACGCTTGGCGCCTTGATTGAACTTGGCCGCGCGAGCGGCTAAGGCATCGGACCAAATTCGGAGGGAATACATGGCGACGCCTACGGCAGTGGCGCTGGAAGATGCCAAGGTCGCGTTCCAGCTGGGGGACGGGCGGGTCTATACAGCGGTGGAGAAGGCGAATCTGACGGTCGGAGAGGGCGAGTTCGTCGCCATCGTCGGCCCGACCGGCTGCGGGAAATCGACGCTGCTCAACGTCGCGGCCGGGCTGCTGAAGCCGGCTGCCGGGAGCGTCAGGATATTCGACCAGCCGCTCGCCGGGCTGAACCGGGATGCCGGTTATCTGTTCCAGGCCGATGCGCTGTTCCCCTGGAAGACCGCGCTCGACAATGTCGCGATCGGGCTCGAAGTCAGCGGCACGCCGCGCAGCGAGGCGCTGCCGCGGGCGCAGAAATGGCTGACCTCGGTCGGCTTGGGCGCCTTCGCCAACCGTTATCCGCACATGCTCTCGGGCGGCCAGCGCAAGCGCGTGGCGCTGGCTCAGGTGCTGATCCGCGATCCAAAGATCCTGCTGATGGACGAGCCGTTCGGGCCGCTGGATGCGCAGACCCGGCAGGTGATGGGCAACCTCCTGCTCGACCTCTGGAATGCCGATCGCAAGGCCGTGCTGTTTGTCACCCATGATCTGGAAGAGGCGATCGCGCTCGCCGACCGGGTCGTGATCATGTCGGCGGGGCCGTCCTCCCGCATCATCGGCGACTGGCGCGTGAGCCTGCCGCGTCCGCGCGACATTTTTGAAGTGCGGCTGGACAAGGAGTTCCATGCGCTTCATCGCGAGATCTGGAGCGTGCTCAAGGACGAGGTCATGAAGGGCTACGCGCAATCCACGCAAGCGGCGGAGGCGGTCTGATGTCGCGGGTGACGCTGCTTGCGCTGCAAGTGCTGGTCGCGGTGGTCTGCCTCGCGCTGTGGCAATTGCTGTCGACCGTGCCCGTGTTCGGCAAGATATTGCTGCCGCCGTTCTTCTTCTCCAACCCGGTCGATGTCTTCGCCCAGATCGTCAAATGGTTCTCGTCTGGTGTGATCTGGAAGCATCTCGGCATTACGCTGACGGAATCAATCCTGGCCTTCGTGATCGGATCGGCCGGTGGCGTGCTGATCGGCTTCTGGTTCGCGCGCCAGCCGCTGGTCGCCGCGGTGTTCGATCCCTACGTCAAGATGGTCAACGCACTGCCGCGTGTCGTGCTGGCGCCGATCTTCGCGTTGTGGCTTGGGCTGGGCATCTGGTCCAAGGTCGCGCTCGGCGTGACGCTAGTGTTCTTCATCGTGTTCTTCAACGTCTATCAGGGCGTCAAGGAGGTCAGCCGCACGGTGCTCGACAACGGTCGCATGCTCGGCATGAGCGAGCGGCAGCTGATGCAGCACGTCTATTGGCCCTCGGCGCTGTCGTGGATGTTCTCCTCGCTGCATACGTCGGTGGGCTTTGCCGTGGTCGGTGCGGTCGTCGGCGAATATCTTGGATCGGCGGCGGGGCTCGGCTATCTCATTCAGCAGGCCGAAGGCGTATTCGATGTCGCCGGCGTCTTTGCCGGCATGTTCGTGCTGTCGGCCTTTGTCATCCTGATCGACTTTGGTGTGACGCTGGTTGAGCGCAGGTTGCTGGTGTGGCGCCCGACCGTGGACGGGCGCGGCTAGGCCGCAGGGGCCCGCACGGCGTGCGAGCCCCGGATCGATCAATCCAGCAGTTTGGTGTCGTCTGGCGCCTGCGGCGGCGTCTTGATTGCGATCGCCTTGACCTGTCCGCTGATCGGCTTGGTGCCGCCATGCGGCGTCCCCTTCGGGATGATGACGAGGTCGCCTGGCTTCACCGTGACTTCCTTGTCGCCGAACCAGATCGTGCCGGTGCCCTCCAGAATGTACTGGATCTCGTTGGTGTTGGGATGCATGTGCTTGGGCACATTGCCGACCTGGATCGAGATGGTGGCGCCGTCGGCGCTTGCGAACATCTTGGAACGGAAGCCGACGGCGTTGGCGTTCCCGAGCGCGTCGCCCTCCATCTCGCCGGTGTGAATGATCTGCGGAGTGATGTTCTCCGCGGCCAGCGCCGGCCGCAGCAGGTGGGTTGCGCCGCACCCGGCGGCAAAAGCGGTGGCGATCGACAGTCCGATTGCAAGGCGATTCATGGATGATCCTCCCCATCAAGAATTGTTCTTGTGGGCTCATGCTATTGCGCCGAAAGGCCGATGGCCAGCGCCTTCGGTCCTGCTTCTCAAGCCAGTCCGGCTGCTCTATGGTGCCGCCAGCCGAACGGAGGAAACCAATGAAGAACACGATAGCCAGGCTCGCGGGCGCGCTGCTCGCGCTGACCCTCACCACCGGTCTCGCCGCCGCGCAAAGCAAGGTCACCATCGCGATCGGCGGCGGCTCCTGCCTGTGCTACCTGCCGACGGTGCTGGCAAAACAGCTCGGCGAATACGACAAGGCCGGCCTCAATGTCGAGCTCGTGGACCTCAAGGGCGGCTCGGACGCGCTCAAGGCCGTGCTCGGCGGCAGCGCCGACGTTGTCTCCGGCTATTTCGACCATTGCGTCAACCTCGCGGCCAAGAAACAGGAGCTTCAGGCGTTCGTCGTCTATGACCGCTATCCCGGCCTCGTGTTGGTGGTATCGCCGTCGCACACCAACGAGATCAAGTCGATCAAGGACCTCGCCGGCAAGAAGGTCGGTGTCAGCGCGCCAGGCTCCTCCACGGACTTCTTCCTGAAGTATATGCTGAAGAAGAACGGGGTCGATCCCGCCAGCACCGCCGTGATCGGCGTCGGCCTCGGTGCTACCGCGGTCGCCGCGATGGAGCAGGGCCAGATCGACGCCGCCGTGATGCTTGATCCCTCCGTGACCGTGCTCCAGGGCAGCCACAAGGATCTGCGCATCCTCTCGGACACCCGCACGCAAAAGGATACGCTCGAGACCTTCGGCGGCGAATATCCGGGCGGCGCGCTGTACTCGACCGCGGCCTGGGTGGCCGGCCACGAGAAGGAGACGCAGGCGCTCACCAACGCGATCCTGGGTGCGCTCGCCTGGATCCACTCGCACTCGCCCGAGGAGATCATGGCGAAGATGCCGGAGGAGACCGTCGGCAAGAACAAGGACCTGTATCTCGCGGCACTCAAGAACACGATCCCGATGTACTCCGAGACCGGCAAGATGGACCCGAAGGGCGCGGATGCCGTGCTCGCGGTGTTCAGCGTCGGCTCGCCCGAGGTCGCCAATGCCAAGATCGACGTCAGCAAGACCTTCACCAACAAGTATGTCGAGCAAGCCAAGAAGACCACGGGAAGCGTCAAATAACTGACGCGAAGGCGTGGTCATCAGGCGTCATGACATCACCCATCATTCATCGGGTCACGACGCTTGAACTTGCCGTCCGGCCGATCGTCTGGGCATTCGCGGAGGAGCGGCGCGCCGAGATCGCCGCGCATTTCGCCGAGAAGCAGCGTGAGCGACCAAAGCTCTGGAACGGCCGCGTCCTGCTCGGGCTCGATGCAAGGTTCGCCGACGGCCATCTCTCTGCGACCTATTTCGAGACCGATTTCGCCAGCTTCCTCGCCTGGCGCGACTGGGGCTTTCCCGACAAGGCGGTGTTCAACGGTTTTGGCATGGGCGCGCTGCGCACCTCCGACGGCGCCTTCGTCATGGGCGAGATGGCGCAGCACACCGCCAATGCGGGCCGGATCTATTTCCCGTCGGGCACGCCCGATCTCGACGACGTCAGGGGCGACACGCTGGACATTCCCGGCAGCGTGATCCGCGAGCTCGAGGAAGAGACCGGCCTGACCGCGGCCGACTATCGGGTCGAGCCGGACTGGCACTGCGTCGTCACCGGCCCAACGATTGCGATGCTGCAAATTATCAACCTGGACATGCCGGGTGATGTGGCGCGTGCGCGGATCGAAGCCAATCTGGCGGGCGAGGCCGAGCCAGAGCTCTCGGCAATCCATCTCGTGCGCGGGAAGAGCGATCTCACGCCGTCCATGCCGCGATTTGTCACGGCCTTCGTCGAGCAGCAGTTCGCATCGCGCTGATGCGCGAGGCTTGACATCGCTGCGCTCAGCCCATGTGATGGGCAGAAATATAAAACCAAAAAGAATGCAATGCACAATCGTCCAGGGAGGTTTTGATGCGCGTGCGCAGGGCTGCCCGTCTGGTACGTGGGCTGTTGGTCGCGATATCGGCCACCGGCTTGATGGCTTCGGCCGAGGCCCAAGAGAAGGCTCAAGAGAAGAAGATCAAGATCGGCGTCGTGTTCGACCTGACCGGGCCGCTCGCAGGCGGCGGGTCCGAGCTCAATTATGTCGGCGCAAAGATCATCCTCGACCACTTCGCCAAGACCGGTGTCGAGGGCTACAAGATCGAGGCGGTCTATGCCGACGCCCAGAGCAAGCCCGACATCGCGATCAACGAATCCGTCCGTCTGCTCGAGCAGGAAAAGGTCGACATGGTGCTCGGCTTCTTTTCCTCGGCGCAATGCGTGCCGGTCGCGGCCCGCGTCGAGCAGCTGAAGAAGTTCATGTGGATGACGACCTGCATCTCGTCGGCCGTGTTCAACGAAAAGGGTTACAAATACGTCTTCCGCCCGCAGGCGAGCGGCGACCAGTTCGGCATGATGACGATGGACTTCATCGCGCAGAACGCCAAGGCGAAGTTCGACAAGGAGCCGAAGGATCTGCGCGTCGCCATCATTCACGAAGACGGCGCCTATGGCGTCGACGTGTCCAGGGGCAACGAGGCCGGCGCCAAGAAGGCGGGCTTCAACGTCGTGATGAAGGAGGGCTATTCGGCCACCGCGCCCGACCTCTCCGCGTTGGTGACCAAGTTGAAGCGCGCCAAGCCCGACGTCATTTTCCACACCGGCTACAACCCCGATATCACGCTGTTGCTGCGTCAGGCGCGCGAGCAGGGGCTGAAGTTCGGCGCGCTGATGGGACACGGTGCGGGTTACGGCGTCTATGAGAAGCTGAAGGAAGGCATGGGGGCGGATGCCACCTACATCTTCAACACCGACCCGATCTCGATCTGGCTTGCCAACCAGAAGACCATGGATCCCAAGCTCCCGCCCGTGATCAAGATGGTCGGCGAGGAGTTCGACAAGATCCGGCCCGGCGTCGCCATCCGCTCGGCGCATGTCGGCATCGGTGCGTCCAACACTTATGTGTTCATGAATGACGTCCTGCCGCGCGCGATCAAGAAGTATGGCGGTGTCGATCCGGATGCGCTGCGCAAGGCTGCGCTCGACGCTGATATTCCGGAAGGGGGCACCATGCTCGGCTTCGGCGTCAAGTTTTACGGCGAGGGCACGCCGATGGCCGGGCAGAACGAGCGCTCGTTCCCGGTCGTGATCCAATACATCGACGACAAATCCTCCGTGGTGTGGCCCAAGAGCCAGGCGCAGCGCGAGGCCGTGCTGCCGCTGCCCAAGGGCACCACCTACAGCAACCAGTAGCGCAAATGCGCGCAGAGAGGAGAGCGGGACGGTGCTGGAAGTCAGCGGGCTGGTGAAGCGGTTTGGCGGCTTCACCGCCGTCAACAATGTGTCGTTCAAGGTCGACCAGGGCGAGATCCTCGGCCTGATCGGCCCCAACGGCTCGGGCAAGAGCACGATCTTCAATATGCTATCGGGCACGCTGGCGCCGACGTCCGGTTCGATCCAGTTCGACGGCTCCGAAATCGCAGGCCTTCCGCCGCACCGGATCATCAACAGCGGCATCGGTCGTACCTTCCAGATCCCGCGCCCGTTCCGCCGCCTGACGATCTTCGAGAACGTTGCGCTCGCCGGCTTCTACGGCCAAGGCCGCCACAGCCGCGTCAAGGCCGAGGAGGCGGCCGAACGATCGCTCGCCATGGTGGGCCTGCCGACCGACCGCCATGCCGGTGTCGACGGTCTGGGTGCAGCGGGGTTGAAAAAACTCGAGCTGGCTAAAGCGCTAGCCACCGCGCCAAAACTTCTGCTGGCCGATGAGAGCCTCGGCGGTCTCGATGAGGCCGAGATGGGGCAGGCGGCCGACATGCTGCGCAACATCCGCGACGAGCTCGGCATTACCATCATCTGGGTCGAGCACATCATGGGCGTGCTGATGCGCGTCGTCGATCGCGTCATGGTGCTCGATCACGGCGAGAAGATCTCGGAAGGTTTGCCGAGTGCCGTTGCCGGCGATCCCCGCGTCATCGAGGTCTATCTCGGCACCGATGCCGAGACCACGCAGGCCGCGGCCGCCGCAGCGCGCCGCCGCGCAGGGGTGCAGTGATGCTGGAGCTCCGCGGCGTCAATGCCGGATATGGCACGTTCCAGGCACTGTTCGACGTCGACCTCGACGTGAAGGCGGGTGAGGCTGTCGGCGTGATCGGGCCGAACGGCGCCGGCAAGACCACATTGATGCGCGTCATCTCCGGGCTGATCCGTCCCTCGCGCGGGTCGATCAGAATGGAAGCCGTCGACGTCGTGGCCACGCCGCCGCACAAGATCGTCAGCCTCGGGATCGCGCATGTGCCGGAAAACCGGCGGCTGTTCCCGCAGCTCTCGGTCGACGACAATCTCAAGATGGGCGCGTTCATGAAGGAGGCGCGCGGCCAATACGCCGAGCGGCTGGACGTGGTGTTCGATCTGTTTCCGCGCCTGAAGGAGCGACGCCACCAGATGGCCGGCACCATGTCCGGCGGCGAGCAGCAGATGTGCGCGATCGGCCGCGCGCTGATGTCGAATCCAAAGCTGCTGCTGCTCGACGAGCCGTCGGCGGGGCTGGCGCCGGTCGTGGTGCAACAGGTGTTCGATCTGGTGAAGCGGATCCGCGCCAGCGGGCTGACCGTGCTGATCGTGGAGCAGAACGTGCAGCAGGTGCTGAAAGTGGTCGATCGCGCCTATCTGATCGAGGCGGGCTCGATCAGGTCCTCGGGCACTTCAGCCGAGATGCTGGCGAGCGACACGGTCAAGGAAGCGTATCTCGGGGTGTGAGGTTCATGCGGGCATGCAAGCATTTTTGGACATTTTCGACATCTACCTGCTGGAGGCCGTGATCAACGGCATCCTGCTCGGCGGCGTGCTGGCGCTGCTCGCGCTCGGGCTCAATTTGATCTTCGGCGTCATCGACGTGACCTGGATCTGCTACGCAGAGCTGGTGATGATCGGCATGTACGCGATGTATTTCCTGGTGCAGTATTACGGCATCAGCTATTTCCTCGCAGCGCCGCTCACCATCCTGCTGGTCGCGGTGCTCGGCGCGGCGCTGCACTACTTGGTGATCGCGCCGCTCCTCACCGCGCCCCCGATCAACCAGTTGCTCGCGACCGGCGGGGTGCTGTTCGTGCTGCAGAGCTTTGCCACCGTCGCCTTCGGCATCGACTTCCGCAACCTCGGCATTCGCCTGCCGGTGCTCGCCTTCGGCGACATGAATTTCAGCTACGCACGACTTCTGTCCTTCCTGGCTGCGCTGGTCGGCATGGTCGCGGTCTATCTGTTCATGACGCGGACCTTCACCGGCACCGCGATAAGGGCGATCTCGCAGGACCGGCAGATCATGGCGCTGATGGGCGTCGATACCAAGCGCATCTATCTCATCACCTCCGCGATCGGCGGGGGGCTGGCCGGGCTCGCGGCCTGCCTGCTGGTGCTGCAATATGACGTGCATCCCTTCGTCGGCCTGTCGTTCGGGCCGATCACCTTCCTGATCTGCGTGCTCGGGGGCTTAGGCAATTTCATCGGCGGCTTCATCGCCGCCTTCGTGTTCGCCGAGATCATCTCGCTCGGCGGCCTGTTCTCCGATCTCGAATGGGGCTATGTGCTCGCCTTCGCCTTCTTCATCGTCATGATGTTCATCCGGCCCGCGGGCCTGCTCGCGAGGCGCCGATGATGGGGCGGGGACGGCTTGCAGCTTGGGGGATCGGATTGGCGGCGCTGGTCGCACTGCCTTTCGTCTATCGCGATCCCTATCATCTGCACATCCTGGTGCTGATCCTGATCTGGTCGTTCGCCTATACGTCCTGGTCGATGATGGGGCGGTTTGGCCTGGTCTCGCTCGGCCACGGCGGTTTCATGGGCATAGGCGCCTATGTCACCGCGCTGCTCTGGAACCACCTGGGCTGGTCGCCCTGGATCGGCATCCCCATCGGCATGGTCGCGGCCGGCGCGCTGGCGCTGATCGTCGGCTATCCCTGTTTTCGCTTTCGCATCACCGGGCACTATTTCGTGCTGGTGACGCTCGCGCTCTCCGGCATCGTGCTCCAGGTCATCACGGCGACGCGCGACTACACCGGCGGCTCGCTCGGCTACACGCCCAACCGGGCCGCGGGCAACAAGCTCTGGTCGCTGCAATTCGACGACAAGATCACCTGGTATTTGATTGCGCTGGGGGTCTGGCTGTTCGGCATCGTGGTCTGGCACTGGGTCGACCGCAGCATGGCCCGCTACGCGCTGGAGGCGATCTCGGAGGACGAGGACGCCGCGGCCGCCGCCGGCGTCGACGTCACGGCGGAGAAGCTGAAGATCACGCTGCTGAGCGCGCTGATGACGGCCTTGGCCGGCGCGCTCTACTGCCAGTACCAGATGTTCATCACGCCCGACACCGTCAGCGGCATCGCGGTGTCGCTCCAGATGGTGTTCGCGGCCATCGTCGGCGGCCTGTTCGTCTCGCTCGGCCCGACCTTCGGCGCTGTCATCACGATCATGCTGGCCGAGACCCTGCGCATCGGTTTCGGCACCAAGGCAGTCGGCTGGGACAATCTCGTCTACGGCGTGCTGCTCGTGCTGTTCATCATATTCCTTCCGAAGGGCATCCTTGGTAGCTTGCTCGAACGATTGAAGCCGCAACGCAAGGTGCCCCGCGCTCATGAGCAAGAAGCCATCCAAATCGCTCGCCCAGGAACTTGACCGCTACATCACGCCCTTCCGCTACGACGGTTCGGGCAAGTTTCATCTCAAGGAGCACAAGACCGACGAGAAGGGCGATCTCGACAAGGAGAAGGCGCAGGAGCTTCTCGAGGCCAACAAGAAGCGGCTGATCGCGTTTCAGGAGAAGCTCTACGCCCAGGATCGCTGGTCGGTGCTGATCGTGTTCCAGGCGATGGACGCCGGCGGCAAGGATTCTGCGATCAAGGCGATCTTCGAAGGCATCAATCCGCAGGGCTGCGCAGTCAGTGCCTTCAAGGCGCCGAGCAGCAAGGAGCTCGATCACGACTTCCTCTGGCGCCACGCGGTCGCGCTGCCGGAGCGCGGCCATATCGGCATCTTCAACCGCTCCCATTACGAGGAATGCCTGGTGACGCGCGTGCATCCGGAAATCCTCGCCAAGGAGAAGCTGCCGCCAAAGCTCGTCACCAAGAACATCTGGAAGGAGCGGTTCGAGGACATCTCTGCCTGGGAGCGCTATCTCTCGCGCAACGGCACCGTGGTGCTGAAATTCTTCCTCAATTTGTCCAAGGACGAGCAGCGCGAGCGCTTCCTCGACCGGCTGGAGGATCCGTCAAAGCAGTGGAAGTTCTCCATGGACGACATCAAGGAACGCGCGCTGTGGCCGCGCTACCAGGCGGTCTATCAGGACATTGTCCGGCACACGGCAACGCCTCACGCGCCGTGGTATGTCGTGCCGGCCGACCACAAATGGTTCGCCCGCGTCGTGATCGGGTCGGCCATCGTCGCGGCGCTCGAACAGCTCGATCTGCGCTTCCCCCGCGCCGACAAGGCCTCGCTGGGCGAATTCGACGAGGTGCGCAGGGCGCTGGAGAAAGAGGAGAAGGCGGACAAGAAACAAAAAACGCGAAAACAACCCCATGCACAGTAGCCGGGGATAACGAAATCAATGGCTTGAAGGTCAAATCGAGAGATTGCGGATTTCTCGAAGAGGTTTGACTCGTCGGGCAAAACAGGGGTATGATGTCATCATCCCCAATCCCTCTGTACCCACGCGCAACCCGTAGCAGACGCGCTCTACATTTGCGGGAAGGGCAGTCTTGTAACTCGTCCACTTCTCGTGTTCGGCAGCGGCGTGTCCGTCGCGCCGGAATGGAACGCGTCCTCAAATGTGATACCGCGGCCGTTGATCGTGCTTGACAGTCTTGCGTCACGGGAGGACCATCGCAATGGTCGCAAACAAGCGACGCGCAACGTCCACATCAAGAGCAAGGGGAGGTCTATGACACCACCTCCGCAGATCCAGCCGCGTTAAGTGCGATGGAGCTCGTTCGGACTATCGCATAGCGGCAGAAATCGCGAACGGCACGCCGGGCCAAGGTCTAGTGGGCTGCATCAGTGTGGCATAGCCCCTACCTGCCCGGCGCTGTACCCTGCATCACATCGATTGCATCACAGCGATCAAGTCGGATGGCCGTGACTAGGCCGCCGCGCTTTTGACATCCTGCTTCTCTCCTCCTCCTCATCGCGTCATTCCGGGCCGACTCCCGGAATGACGCAGGGTGACCGCATATCAGGGCGAGCGCACATGACATCTCAGCGGCGCCTGAGCGAGCGCCTCGTCCTTCGAGACGACCGCTTCGCGGTCTCCTCAGGATGAGGCTCAGCTGCATCCATCTCCATTGAAATGCTGCCGCATACGGATCCCTCGGCTTGAAATCGCGGTTCCCGCTTCCTGCACCGCGGCAAATGCCAAGAGAATGTCGCCTCATTGGCCAACTTCCGACACAGCGCCGGGGCGAATAGCGTCGATCCGACATGATGCATGTGCTTCGGCGGTGACGGTCCCGACGTCGCCGTCGCATTCATTTTTCCCAGGGAATCCCTCGTGTCGCATAAGCTTGCCTCCGCGCTTCTCGCCGCGCTCTTGATCGCGATTTCGTCTCTCTCCAGCGTCAGCGCCGCGCCGCCTGCGCCGGCGACAAACAGCGCTGCCACGGTGTCGCCCGAGGAGGCCAAGCGGGCGCTGGAGACGCTGCAGGACGACAAGAAGCGTGGGCAGATGATCGATACGCTGCGCGCGATCGCCAATGCGTCTGGTGCACATCAGTCCGCGCCCGAGCCAAAATCGCCGATCCCGTTGGCGGCCGACGGCCTCGGTGCGCAGCTCATGCTCACCGTGTCCGAGGAAATCGGCGAAATTTCGCGAGACGTCGCCGATTTGGCCAGGACGCTCACGCACTTCCCGGCGTTCTATTACTGGATCGTGCGGACCGCGAACGATCCCGCGGCCTACAATCTCCTGATCGAGATCGCCTGGAAACTCGCGCTGGTGTTCGGCTGCGCCTTTTGCGCCGAATGGGTGATGTTCCGTCTGATCCGGCGCCCCGTCGTGTTCCTGGAAGGGCGCATGCCGCAAACGGCGCGTCTGCCGGTGCAGGTGTTGCCCATTGCCGATCCGCCGTCGTCGGTGGCCGATGTCACCCCCGCGCCCGAACTGTATAGGCGCCGCCACAGCCTGGCGCGGGCCTGGCAGATCATGCTGCGGCTGCCCCTCGTGCTGGGACGCTTTCTGCTCGAACTGCTTCCCGTGTTGGTCTTTGTCGGCGTCGCCACGGCGCTGCTCGGCACCGAAATCGGCGAGCCCACCACCGTCCGCCTCGTGATCCTCGCGGTCGTCAACGCCTATGCGTTCTCGCGCGGGCTCATCTGTGTGGTTCGTGTGCTGGCGGGACCGTTGGGCTTGTTTCCGGTCAAGGCCGAAACCGCCGCCTATATCGAGATCTGGGCGCGCCGTATCGTCGGTGTCGGCGTCTCCGGCATCGCCTTTGCCGATGTGGCGCTGCTGCTCGGCCTGCATCGCGGCGGCTATGCCGCGCTCCTGCGCATGGTGATGCTGGTCGTGCATCTCTTCATCGTCGTCATCATCCTGCAATGCCGCCGCCAGGTCGCCGAAGCCATCCGCGCGCCGGCCGACCGGCAGGGGATCGCGGCGGGACTGCGCAACCGCATCGCGGGCGGCTGGCACTATCTCGCCATCGCGCTCGACCTGGCGCTGTGGGCCGTGTGGGCGCTGAACATTCGCAACGGCTATTCGTTGCTGCTGCAATATTTCGTCGGCACCATCGCGGTGGCGCTGATCACGCGTGTCGCCATCATGCTGACGCTGGGCCTGATCGACCGCGGCTTCCGCATCAAGCCGGAGATCCTCCAGCGCTTTCCGGGCCTCGAGATCCGCGCCAACCGCTACCTGCCGCTGCTGCGCAAGATCGTATCCGGCGTGATCGCCTTCATCGGCCTGGTGGCCGTGCTCGAAGTCTGGGGCGTCGACGCCATCGTCTGGTTCTATGGCGGCCAGATCGGCAGCCGGCTGATCTCGGCGGTGGTGACGATCGGACTTGCCGTGTTCATCGCAGCTGCGATCTGGGAAGCCAGCAACGCGCTGCTGGACCGCCAGATCAATACGCTGTCGCGCGACGGGCACTATGCCCGGGCCGCGCGGCTGCGGACCTTTCAGCCGATGCTGCGCACGGCCTTGCTGTGCGTGATCGCCACCGTCGTCGGGCTCACCGCGCTCAGCGAGATCGGCGTCAACGTCGCGCCGCTGCTGGCGGGCGCCGGCATCGTCGGCATCGCCATCGGTTTCGGCTCGCAGAAGCTGGTGCAGGACCTCATCACCGGGCTGTTCCTGCTGCTGGAGAACACCGTCCAGGTCGGCGACAGCGTCAGCGTGTCGGGGCTATCGGGCGTGGTCGAGAACGTCTCGATCCGCACGATCAGGCTTCGCGCTGGCGACGGTGCCGTGCACATCGTGCCGTTCAGCGCGGTGACGACCATCACCAATGCCAGCCGCGGCGCCGGCAACGCGTCCGTCAGCGTCAACGTCGCCTACAAGGAAGACACCGACCGCGCCGGTCAGATCCTCAAGGACATCGTCGACGAGATGCGCCGCGAGGTCGAATTCCGCAGCCTGATCCGCGGCGATCTCGATCTCTGGGGCATCGACAAGGTCGACGGCGCCATGGTGTCGATCGTCGGCCAGATCCGTTGCACCGAGGCCGGCCGCTGGCCGGTGCAGCGCGAATTCAACCGCCGCATGAAGCAGCGTTTCCAGCACAACGGCATCGAGGTCGCATCCGCCACCCAGACCATCCTGATGCACATCGCGCCGCCGACTGATGGCGCCGCTCATCTGACGCCAAGGCGAGCGGCAGGATAGGGCGTGCCCATAAACATCGGCTTACCAATCCAAAGCGGAAGTCTCCCACCTTGCGTGTGATCGGCGGCTCGTGACCCATACCAGAAGTCGGCTTGTCCCAATGTTGCATCTAGTCGTGTTCGCCTGCGCTCCAATCCCTGTTGGTAGCAGGCTTCAGGTGTTCATCCGGCGGATCGATGCCTCGGCCAAGGCATGAGAGGTTAAGCTTGACGTTCCGCTTACTTTTTCCTTACCGGCAGCTTATCCTTAGGCTCGGCACTGAATCTGTGACCGGCGGCAGCCTAAGGGATTGGCAGCTTGCGTTATCTCTTTGAGGAATACGCATTTGACACCGAGCGGCGCGAGCTACATCGCGGGGCGAACGTCGTCCCTGTCGCTCCACAGGTCTTCGATCTACTCGACTACCTTATCCGCAACAGGGAGCGCGTCGTCAGCAAGGACGATCTCATCAACGCCATTTGGAGCGGGCGGAGCGTGTCCGAAGCCGCGCTCACGACGCGCCTTAATGCTGTCCGCACTGCCATTGGCGATTCCGGTGAAGAACAGCGATTGATCAAGACACTGCCGCGCAAAGGCTTCCGTTTCGTCGGAACAGTGCGTGAAACGACAGACGAGGCAATAGGCGATGCTGCTGTGCAGGGGCAGGCACCAGATCTCTCGCTCCCCGAGAAAGCCTCTGTGGCCGTTCTCCCTTTTGTCAACCTGAGCTCCGATCCGGAACAGGACTACTTTGCTGATGGAATGGCCGAGGACATCATCACTGCGCTGTCTCGGTTCAAGGCTCTATTCGTCATCGCACGCAACTCGAGTTTCACGTACAAAGGGCGCGCCGTCAACGCGAAGCAGATCGGGCGCGAACTTGGGGTGCGCTACATCCTAGAAGGCAGCGTCCGCAAAGCTTTGGACCGTATTCGCATCACGGGACAGCTTGTCGACGCCGCCACCGGGGCTCATCTTTGGGCCGACCGGTTTGAGGGTGAGCTCGGCAACGTCTTCGATCTGCAGGATCAAGTGACTGAGAGCGTGGTTGGAGCGATCGCACCGACCGTGGAAAAAGCGGAGATCGAGCGCGCCAAGCGTAAGCCAACGGAAAGTCTCGGCGCGTATACTGTCTATTTGCGCGGATTGGCTAGACACTATCAAATTGACCACAGCCGGCAGGCGATTGAGGACGCATTGCGTCTATTCAACACCGCGACTGAACTCGATCCGAATTTTGCGGCCGCGTATGGCCGTGCTGCCTCTTGCTACGCATATAGTAAGGGCATTGGCTGGTTCTCAGGCACGACGGAAGAGATTGACGAAGTAAAACGACTCGTCAAACGCGCGGTCGAGTTGGGCAAAGATGACGCGATCGCGCTCAGTGCGAGCGGATGGGCTTGCGCCTATATCGTTGGCGATTTCGAGCAAGGGGCCGCCCTGATCGACCGTGCACTTTTGCTGAATGTCAATTTGGCTGAGGCATGGCACTTCAGCGGTTGGGTGAAAAATTGGCTCGGCGAGCCGGTGCCGGCGGTCAAATGTTTCGCGCGCGCCATGCGTCTGAACCCATTGGATTCGAGGATGGCGGGCATGCGAACCGGGACCGCGTATGCGCATTTCCTGCTAGGCCGGTATGACGAGGCGGCATCGTGGGCGGCACTGGCGTTGCAATACAATCCGGAGTTTCCGGCTGGATTGCGCGTGGCCGCCGCGAGCAACGCGATGGCCGGCCGCATGGAAGAGGCACGCAAGGCAATAGCTCGGCTCCGGCGAGTTCATCCCACGCTGCGCGTGTCAATCATACGGCACCTGGTGCCTCATCGACGGACCGAAGACCTTGCGCGATATGAAGAAGGGCTAAGGAAAGCCGGATTGCCAGAGTAAGCCGGTTCACTTGTGCAAACGGGGTGATCGAGCGCGAGGCGCAATGTCTGCGATTGGCCCGTTAGCGAAGTACCGGCACACCTCGACTGGGTCCCGCTTAGTGAGGCATGTCGGACCAGATTTGCTCGGGGTGAATTCTTCGCACTTTGACCCTTATCGGAAGTCGATGGGCCCGATTTGGCCGTCGAACGTTGGCAGATATCGCACCCATTCGGCGGATCGGATGCCTCGCGGGTCGATACCTCGGTTCGAAGCGACGTAGTCGATCTCGCCGCGCGTTGTGCCGATATCCATTAGCTCCCTGTCACTGAGGTCTGACAACGTGGCTCGTAACCTATGGCGTTCGCGCCGTTCTTGAAAAGCATCCCAACATCTCTTGAAAAGGTTGGAGACGCCGTAGGCCAAAGCTGCCATCTGTCCCAACCCTGTTGCACCGTAGGTCGTGCTCATCGCGGTACCTTCTCTGGTTGTTCTACCCAGACGAGGGTGCCAAGGCATGGGAGGGCGCGCTTGACATTCGGCTTACATTTTCCTCACCGGCGGCATATTCTTTGCGTTCCGAGCCGTCCGAGTGGCCGAATGATCGGAGGCCTCACGAGGAGTTGGCAGCTTGCGCTATCTTTTCGAGGAATACGCATTCGACACCGACCGGCGCGAGCTGCATCGCGGGGCAGACCTCATCCCAGTCGCGCCACAGGTATTCGATCTGCTCGATTACCTGATCCGCAACAGGGAGCGCGTCGTCAGTAAAGACGACCTCATCAATGCCGTTTGGAATGGGCGCAGCGTTTCGGATGCAGCACTGACGACGCGGCTGAATGTTGCCCGAAGCGCAATCGGCGATTCCGGGGAGGAACAACGCCTGATCAAGACGTTGCCGCGCAAGGGATTCCGTTTCGTCGGACAGGTGCGCGAGTCGCGAGAAGCTGCGGGCCCAAGTCCCGGCGATGTGCCCGAGGGTGCTCTTGCGGTTCCCGACAAGCCCTCCATCGCTGTGCTTCCGTTCGAGAACATGAGCGGCGATCCCGAGCAGGAGTATTTTGCTGATGGGATGGTTGAAGAAATCATCACGGCGCTTTCTCGTTTCAAAGGGTTGTTCGTGATCGCTCGCAATTCGAGCTTCGCGTTCAAAGCCAAAGCCGTCGATGTGAAGGAGGTCGGACGCAGGCTTGGCGTACGCTATGTCCTTGAGGGGGCTGTACGCAAAGCGTCGGGGAAGGTGCGCATCACAGGGCAGTTGATTGATGCGGTGACGGGCGCGCACATCTGGGCGGACAGGTTCGAGCGTGACCTGACAGACGTTTTTGCTCTCCAGGACGAAGTCACGGTCGCCGTTGTCTCAACCATTCAGCCAAAATTGTTTCAAGCAGAAATTGAGATGGCGACGCGACGGCGACCGGAGAACCTCACCGCATATGATTTTTATCTCCGCGCTCTGCAGCAGTCTAGCCTAACGACCCGCGAAGGGTTGGCCGAGGCGATAAGGCTGGCTCATCGCGCTTTGGAGCTAGACCCTCGGTACGGCTTAGTCGCGGCTATGGCAGGCATCTGGCACATGGTCAACGTCATCTTAGGCTTTGCTACCGATCCTCAATTCGACAGGAAGGAGTCAGTTCGGCTTTCTCGCTTGGCATTGAGCCTCGACGATAGTAATCCATTTACGTTAGCAACGGCTGCTTTAATCTCAGCGTACATGGTCGGCGATATTGAAAGTGCGATCGAAATGGCTGACCGGGCGGTCGCGCTCAACCCAAATTCATGGGACACATGGAACTGCAGAGGCTGGGTATATAACTATGCGGGGCTGCCGGAGGAAGCGGTCCGAAGCTTTGAACGTGCCATGCGCATGAGCCCGGTCGACCCGCGGCTACACACAACCTTTGCTGGGATGGGGTTGGCCTTTATCGAGCTTGGTCGTTTTGACGAGGCGATCGTCGGAGGGAAGAAAGCCCAACGTCTGAACCCCCACTTTCCGGCAGCTTACCACTGTCTCGCATCCGCTTTCGCTCATCTCGGACGCGATGCCGAGGCCCGTGAGGCGGCTGCGCGTGTGCTTGAGGTCGATCCTTCCTTTACAATTACTTCGCGGATCGCTCGCGGCGGGCAATCAAACGCGAAGCTGCTAATTGAGGGTCTTCGGAAAGCGGGGTTGCCCGAATGAGCCCGCGCACGTCCGCGCCGATGGGCTGATCTATAGGGCGCGATTTGCTGCGATGCATGAGTCCGCTTCTGGCCCAACTCGGACCTAGGATGAGGTGCCCCAACACGGCCGGTATCGGAGGCAGAGCGGACCTCACACGAAGTGCAGCGCGGGTTTATGAGTACATGTCCTAAGCGGTCCGGCATCATTTCCGGCTTGCCTCCATCCGTCCGGCAGCGTTCACTCCGGCTCCAGCCCCCTGACAACATGCGGGCAACAAAAGGGTGGGAGAGACTGATGCGGGGGCGGTGGGCTGGACTGCGCGATTATGTGATCGCCATTTGTGCGTTGCTCGGATGTGCGGCGTGGACTGCTCCTGCGAGCGCCCAGCCGTTTCCGTCCCGCCCCATCACCCTCGTGGTGCCGTTCGCGGCGGGCGGCCCGACCGACACGCTGGCGCGGATCCTGTCCGAACGCATCGCCGCCGAATTGCACGCGACAATCGTCGTTGAAAACGTGGCGGGCGCGTCCGGCAGCATCGCCGGCGCCCGCGTCGCGCGCGCAACGCCTGACGGCACCACGATCACGATCGGCCATTGGGGCACGCATGTGCTCAACGGCGCCATCTTCAAGCTGCCCTATGACGTGATCGCCGACTTCGAACCGGTCGCGACGATCGCGATGGGCACGCAGCTCATCGTCGGCCGGAAGTCGCTCGAGGCCAACACTCTGAAAGAGATGATCGCGTGGCTGAAGGCCAATCCCGGCAAGGTGACTGCCGGTACCGCCGGCGCCGGCACGGGAGCGCACGTCGCCGGTGTCTTCTTCAAGGAGAGAACCGGCACCGACTTCCAGTTCGTGCCCTATCGCGGCGCGGGGCCCGCCATGATCGACCTCGTGGCCGGGCAGATCGACATCATGTTCGATCAGGCCTCGAACTCGCTGCCGCACTACAAGAACGGTGCGATCAAGGCGTTCGCGGTGACGTCGCCGACGCGGCTCGCCTCCGCGCCCGATATCCCGACTGTCGACGAGGCGGGGCTGCCCGGCCTCTACATCTCCTATTGGCACGGCATCTGGGCACCGAAGAACACGCCGAAGGAGATCGTCGCAAAACTCAACGCGGCCATCGTCGCCGTGCTCGCCGACGCTTCCGTCAAGCAGCGGTTCGGCGAATTGGGGCAGGAGATTCCTCCGCCCGATCAGCAAACGCCCGCAGCGCTCGGAGCCTTCCAGAAGGCCGAGACCGAGAAATGGTGGCCGATCGTGAAGGCCGCCGACATCAAGGCGGAGTAGCGCTGTCACCTAGCGCGTGTACTCATCAAAGCGGGCCGCCTTGGCTCAGGTGACGGGTCAACCTGCCGGCAACCATATCGACAGGAGACGCGAGCGTATCCATGGAGACAAGCACAGATTGCCAATGCGTCTCGCGCAAAGTTTGCCATGTTTCCGGGAAGCGCAAACCATGTTGCCCGCAGATTACGTTTTTGGCCTGGCTAGCGCGCTAGTCCTCACGTTCAACCTTTACTTTGGACCTCGTATCAAGCGCGAACAGGTTGCAATGCAGTGGGGCCGTAACGGCGAGCCGACGTGGTACGCCCCAAAATGGATGGTGATGTGGGGAATGATCGCCTTCATGGCGGCTGTTCGGCTGTTTATTTGGCTGGCTTCCACATACGCGCCGCAACGTGTGCACGGTTTCGAGCTGGGCATAGTCATTTTCTCGGTAATTGCCGCAGGCTCCCACCTCTTCGTGTTGATGAAGGCGAGAGCGGCACGGTGAACGAGATTGCGCAAGTCGGCTAAGGGGTCACACGTCGCCGATCACGCTCCAGGTGATACCTTAGCTTTGCCTTGGCGTTTGTGAGTACACGTCCTAGGCGGCCCCCTCATGCCGAGGAGCGCCAGCCTTGCGGCGTTAACCTTTGCCTCTCACGAAACCTCGCTGCGGTGCGGGATCACGATCCTTGCCGCAGGCTTCTGCGTCCTTGATCTCAGGTGAGCGCTGGCCGACAATGACCGCCCTTCAATAAGAAACTCCCTGGGGGAATTCGTGAATAGACCGGCTCGGGTCAGCGCCCATTCGACATCGTCCGATTCCGTGCACGGCATGGCGCTGCTGCGCGATCCCCTGCTCAACAAGGGCACCGCCTTCACCGCGCAGGAGCGCGATGCGCTCGGCCTGCGCGGCTTGCTGCCGCCTTGCGTGCTGACGATGGAGACCCAGGTCGAGCGGGTGCTCGTCAATCTGCGCACGCTGCCGACCGATCTCGAAAAATATGTCGCGCTGAATGCGTTGCATGATCGCAACGAGGCGCTGTTCTTCCGCGTCGTCGTCGACAATATCGACGAGATCCAGCCGATCATCTACACGCCGACGGTCGGGCTCGCCTGCCAGAAATACGGCCTGATCTTCCAGCGCCCACGCGGCATGTTCATCTCCTCGCGCGATCGCGGCCAGATCGGCGAGATCCTGAAGAACTGGCCCTATCCGGCCAAGCTGATCGTCGTCACCGATGGCGAGCGCATCCTCGGCCTCGGCGATCTCGGCGCCAATGGCATGGGCATTCCGGTCGGAAAACTCTCGCTTTATTCGGCCTGTGCCGGCGTGCATCCCGAAACGTGCCTGCCGATCGTGCTCGACGTCGGCACCAACAACGAAGAGCTGCTGAAAGACCCGTATTATCTCGGCTTGCGCGAGCGGCGGCTCACGGGCGAGGCCTATGACAGCTTCGTCGACGAGTTCATGGTCGCCGCGCGGAAGACCTTTCCCGGTGTGTTGATCCAGTTCGAGGATTTCGCCAATCATTCGGCGTTCAAGCTGCTGCACAAATACCGCGATGAGGCCTGCGTCTTCAACGACGACATCCAGGGCACGGCTGCGGTGGCGCTCGCCGGCCTTTTTTCGGCCCTGCGCGTCAATGGCGGCAAGCTGAAGGATCAGCGAATCCTGTTCCTCGGCGCGGGCGAGGCCGCGACCGGCATCGCCGATCTCGTGACGTCCGCCATGATGGCGGAAGGTGCCTCTGAAGCCGAGGCGCTCCGCCGCAACTGGCTGGTGGATTCCCGCGGCCTCGTCGTCGGCGGCCGTGAAGGCCTGTCCGGTCACAAGCTTCGTTACGCCCATGCCGACCAGGCGCCGATCGCCGACTTCCTTACCGCGATCAGGACGCTGAAGCCGACGGCGATCATCGGCGTTGCCGCGGTCGGCGGCGCCTTCGCGCCCGACGTGCTCAAGGCGATGGCCGAGCTCAACGAACAGCCGATCGTGTTCGCGCTCTCCAATCCGACCTCGAAGGCCGAATGTTCGGCGGAGGACGCCTACCGCTACACCGGGGGCCGCGCGCTGTTTGCCTGCGGCAGTCCGTATGACCCGGTCAAGCTCAACGGCCGCACCTTCGTGCCGCGCCAGGGCAACAACTCCTACATCTTCCCGGGCGTCGGCCTCGGCGTCATCGCCAGCCGCTCGCGCCTGGTCACGGACGAGATGTTCATGGCGGCCGCCCATACGCTCGCCAATTGCGTCGGCAAGGACGATCTCGCGCAAGGCAGCCTCTACCCGGCGCTGCCGCGCATCCGCGAGGTCTCGGTCCGCATCGCCGCCGCCGTTGCCGACGTCGCCTTTCAGCGCGGACTCGCGGACGGACCCGCGCCCAACGACGTGAAGGGACTGGTTCAGTCACAGATGTACGAGCCGAAGTACTGACGCCGCCGCGCGCCCCAACGGCGCGGTTCGTACGCTAATCCTTCCACATCGTCATGGCCGGGCTTGTCCCGGCCATCCACGCGTTGCTCTGGGCACGAAGGACGTGGATGCCCGGGACAAGCCCGGGCATGACGACGGTCGGAATTCAAACCCCGGTTCGGTCAGCACGCGATACCATTTCAGGTAGAAACCCCGTTGCGCGGCGCGGCTGTATATGCGACGCTCTGTAGCGCTACAAGAAATTCGAAATCAAGGTAAGCCGCCATGGACGATCGTTTGCCCGAACTGGGCGACCTCGAGCACGAGGTCATGCAACTGGTTTGGGCCCATGGTCCTGTCACGGCCGAGGTGGTGCGCGAGAAGCTGTCGCGTCGGCTGAAGGAATCGACGGTCCGCACGGTGCTGCGCCGGCTGGAAGAAAAGGGCTATGCTCGGCACACGGTGGACGGACGCACCTATGTCTACCACGCAGCCGAAGCGCGCGCGCGGGTTGCGGCCAAGGCGGTGCAGCGCATCGTCGACTGGTTCTGCAACGGCTCGATGGAGGAGGTCCTCGTCGGCATGGTCGACAATGCAATGCTCGATCAGCAGCAGTTGCGCACACTGGCCGATCAGGTGGCCAAGGCGAAGAAGGCGAGGGGAGTGAAGAAAGAATGATCGCAACTCTGGCGGAGGCGGCGCTGCGCTCCCTTGTGCTGGGAGGCGTCGTCTGGTTCGGTCTCAACCTGTTTCGCGTGCGCAATCCGCACGTCCACATGACGGCGTGGATCGTCGTGCTGCTGGCGTCCGTGGCTATGCCGTTCGTGATGCATTGGCCGGCGGTGACGATCACCCGGCTGCCACTGCCGTTACCCGTGCCGGATGATGTCCTGCCTGCGGATATCTCGATGCTCGAGATGCCTCAGCCGATGCAGCCGATCGCGTCCAGCGCGGCGATAGTTGCGCCGGCGCAGAGCGGCCTCTCCGTCAATTGGTGGCTGATCGCCACAATCGTCCATGTCGGCGTCGCCAGCCTGTTGCTGCTGCGGCTGGCCATCGGGCTCTGTCTGACCTGGCGCCTCGCGCGCGCGGCAAGGCCGATCAACGGTCTGCAGATGGTCGACGCCGATGTGCGCGTCAGCCGCGAGGTCGGCGGTCCCGTCACGTTTGGCTCGACCATTCTGGTGCCGCCGCAATTTGCCGGCTGGGACGCCAAGAAGCGCCTCGCGGTGCTCGCGCATGAGGGCGCGCATGTCGCCAACCGCGATTTCCATATCCTCTTGCTCGCCTCCCTCAATCGCGCGGTGTTCTGGTTCAGCCCGTTCGCCTGGTGGCAGCTCGCGCGCCTTGCCGAGCTCGCCGAGATCATCAGCGACGCCGAGGCGATCGAGGTGATCGACGACCGGCTGTCCTATGCGGAAATCCTACTTGATTTTGCAAGCACGGTAAGCCCGCGGCCCGTCGAGCTTGCGATGGCGCGGGCCTCGACCGTGCGCGCCCGCGTCGAGCGCATCATCGCGACTGCCGCGATGCCCGTCGCGGTCGGCTGGCGCAAGCGGCTGTGGATCGCGGCCGCGATCGTCCCGGCCGTGATCGTGTCCGCCGGCATGATCGCCTATCGCACCCCGGAGCCTGCGCCGCTCGCCGCGGATAGTGGAGAGGTGCCGGCCCAGCATTACCGCCCCTTCGTCAATTTCTACGCCATGGGCCCGTCCTCGGTGTTCGCCATCTTCCGCGAAGGCGACGAGGTCTATGGCCAGCTCACCGGGCAGCGCAGATTGCGCCTGACGGTGGGCGGTGACGGCACCGCGTCCTACCTGGCTTCGTCCGGCGAGATCACGTTCCCGCTCGATGCTGCGGAGCGTCGCTCCACCGAGCTGGTGCTGCGCGTGAACGGACGCGACGTGCGCGCGCTTCGCGTCGCCGAGATGCCGGCGCCGATGACCGAAGCTGCCTCGCTCGATCAATATGTCGGCTGGTACAGGATTGCGCCGAACCGCGTGCTCACCGTGCGCCGCGATGGCGATCGTCTCTGGTTGCAGGAAACCGGGCAGGGCACGACGCAAGTCCTGGCCGAGGGCACTGATGCCTTCTCGTTCCGCGGCGACCATCTCGTCATCTTCCTGCGCGACGAGCAGTCGAGGGTCTCGCGCGTGTTGCTACAAAGCGCGGTTTTCGGCGCGCGCCTCGCAGCCCGCGTCGATGCGGCGGTGGCACAGGCGGTCGAAGCGGATTTCGCGCGTCGCCTTGCCGAAGTCCCCGATCGCTTCAGGGAGCAGGTCCCGGCGGTCGGCGGCAAGGAGATGATCTTGCGGGGGATCGAGGATCTGCGCGCCGGCACCCCGAACTACGACCGCATGAGCGCGCCGCTCGCGGCCAAGATCCACCGCCAGCTCAATGAAATGCACGCGACGTTCGTTGCGCTCGGCGGATTGGAATCGATCTTCTTCCGCGGCGTCGGCCCCGGCGGCTACGACATCTATGGCGCGAAGTTCGAGAACGGCACGGCCGAATTCCGCCTGTTGATCGAGCCCGATGGCAAGGCCGGCGATGTCATCTTCCGGGCCGACGGCAACGACGAACTCGGTGGCATCGTGCGCTGCTCGGAGGAGGCGAACGTGCGCGGCCGCGCCGGCACGTCGCCGATCCGGATCATGGTCTATAACGAGATGGGCGACGACATCCAGGTCTTCAATCTCGATTTCGACGGCAATCGCAAGACGCAGAGCGTCGTCAGGCCCAACATGACCTGGGCTTCCACCACCACCGTGAACAATCCGTGGGTGATTGCCGACAAGTCGGGACGGTGCATGGAGATCCTGGTGCCGGGCCGGCAAACGCGTTTCCACAATGTCGAGGCTTCCAACATCGGCGCGCGTCCGGGTCGCGCAGCGCGGCGCGCCATTCCGATCGCCAATGGCGAGGAGATGCTGCGCCGTTACATCGAGGGCGTCGGCAGGGGACAGCCGGACTACGAGCGCATGACGTCGGAGGTCGCCGACATCACACGCCAGCAGCTTCCGTTCGATCAGGCGATTCTGACGCGGCTGGGTGCGCTGCGTGCGGTCTCCTTCCGCGGCGTCACCGCACTCGACAGCGACATCTATGTCGCGCAATTCGCCAACGGTTCGGCGGAATGGCGCATCGGTGTCAGAAACGGCACGATCACGAAAATCGCGCTCGGGCCAAATTTCTAGGACGATTGCCGCTGCCGCTCTGCGGGACCGGCGGCTCTCGAGTTGTTGACGGCGCTGTCTCAATCTCCGCTTGCCGGCTCTCGTCGTGAATGCTACGATCGGTAGCATTACAGTTCGTAGCCTGCGCGGGTACCGTCGGCAGGCTTGTAAGAATTGGGCATTCGCCATGAGCAGTTCTGCAAAGGCCGAGGCCGTGCTGGCGCTTCATCGCTTCGGGATGGGGCCGCGTCCGGGATCGATCGCGGCTGTCGGGACCGACCCGCGTGGCGCGCTGATCGCCGAACTCGACCGCCCGCTCGTCCTGAACGCCGCCGCGAGTCTTCCCTCCAGCGCAAAAGCGTATCGCACCGTGGCCGATGCCAATGCGCGGCGCGCCGCGCGCGCCAAGCAGGCCCAGCAGCGGGCTAAAAAGCAGCAGACGGCGTCCGCGCCGACAATGTCGGAAGACCAGACGCAAGGGCAGGGTGCGGACAAGGATGCCGCCGAGATGGCGGCGAAGCAGGCAGCCGACGCCATTCCCGATCCCGGACGTCCGATCTATTTGCAGGAAGCCAAGGTGCGCACGGAAGCTGCGCTTTCCGCCGACATCGGTTTCGCCGAGCGGCTGGTGTGGTTCTGGTCCAACCATTTCTGTGTCTCGGCCAACCGGATCCAGAGCATGTCCGGCGCCTATGAGCGCGAAGCCGTTCGCGCAAATGCGCTCGGCCGATTCGTCGATCTCCTGCTGGCTGTCGAGGGGCATCCGGCGATGCTGGTCTATCTCGACAATCTCGGTTCGATGGGCGCGAACTCGACGGCCGGCATCAACCGCAGCAGCGGTCTCAACGAAAACTTTGCCCGCGAGATCATGGAGCTGCATACGCTCGGCGTGCGGGCCGGCTACACCCAGGACGACGTCATCAGCTTCGCCAATGTGCTGACCGGCTGGACGCTGGTGCCGCCGGGCGCCGATCCTCAGCACGGCGGCGATTTCACATTTAATCCGCGGCTGCACGAGCCCGGCGGACAGACCGTGCTCGGCAAGCGCTACGAGCAGGAGGATGCCGAGCAGGGCCGCGCCGTATTGCGCGACCTCGCCGCGCATCCCGCGACCGCGACCCATGTCGCGACAAAACTCGCGCGCCATTTCGTCGCCGACGAGCCGCCGCCGGTGCTCGTCGAGCAGATGGCAAAAACCTTTCGCGACACCGAAGGCGATCTCAAGCAGGTCGCGATTGCGATGGTGTCCTCGGACGAGGCCTGGCGCGGGCCGCCGTCAAAGCTCAAGCGTCCCGGCGAATGGGTCGTCGGCATGGTGCGCGCGACCGGCATCACGGTCGTCGATCCCGTCCGCTTCACCGGCGGCCAGGAACTGCTCGGCGAGGCGCTGTGGCGTCCGTCGGCGCCGAAGGGCTATCCGGACGACGAGGCGAGCTGGATCGACGGCGTCGGCCGGCGGCTCGACGTCGCCAACAATTTTGCCGAGCGCGTGGCGGCCACGGCTGATCCTCAAGCGATCATTGAGGATGTCTTCGCATCGGAGATCGCGCCCGAGGTGAAGCAGGCCGTTGGCCGTGCCGAGAGCCGGCAGCAGGCGGTGGCGCTGCTGTTCATGTCGACGGATTTTCAGAGGAGGTGAGCATGGGCGTCGTCAATCACTTGCCCACGCGGCGCGAGCTTCTGGTCGGATCCGGCGCGCTGTTCGCGTGGAGCCAGATGCCGCGGATCGCGCGCGCAGAAGGGCGCGATCCGCGCCTGCTGGTCATCGTGCTGCGCGGCGCGCTCGACGGCCTGGGCGCGGTTGCGCCGGTCGGCGATCCCGACTGGATCTCCTTGCGCGGCGATCGTGCGCTGGTGCTGGACGGCAAGACGCCGGCGCTGCCGCTCGATGCCTTCTTCGCGCTCAATCCGGCGATGCCGAACCTGCATCGGCTCTACAAGAGCGGCAAGGCTGCGATCGTCCATGCCACCGCGACGCCCTATCGCGAGCGTTCGCATTTCGACGGCCAGGACGTGCTGGAAAGCGGGCTCGTCAAGCCGGGCATGACCAGCTCGGGATGGCTCAACCGCGCGCTGCTCGCGCTGGAATCCGGCGGGCGTGTCGACCCGCGCGGCAGCCGCGCGCTCGGCATCGGTTCCGTGACGCCGCTGGTGGTGCGCGGTTCGGCGCCCGTCATGACATGGGTGCCGCAGCGATTGTTGCCGGCGAGCGAGGACACCCAGAACCGCCTGCTCGATCTCTACCAGCACACCGATCCGAAGCTTGCGACCGTGCTCCAGGCCCGCATGAAGCTCGCTTCGCTCGGCGGCGCATCGGGCCCGGGCGATCCGATGTCCGACGATCCGACCTTGGCGCCGCCCGGCATCGCGCGCGTCCGCGCCTACTTCGCCGAAGCCGCCGGCACGGCCGCGCGCTATCTCGCCAAGCCCGACGGTCCGCGTGTCGGCGCCATGGGCTTCGTCGGCTGGGATACGCACATCGCCGAGGGCGCGGCCTCGGGCCAGCTCTACAATCTGCTCGGCGCGCTCGACGGCGCCTTTGCCGCGATCGAGAGCAACATGGGTGAGACGTGGCGCGAAACGGTCGTGGCCGTTGTCACCGAGTTCGGGCGAACCGCGCGCATCAACGGGACTCAGGGCACCGACCACGGCACGGGCACGGTCGCTTTCCTGATCGGCGGCGGGCTCAACGGTGGCCGCGTGATCGCGGACTGGCCGGGTCTGAAGCCGGCGCAGCTCTTCGAGGATCGCGATCTCAGGCCGACCACGGATTTGCGCGCGGTGTTGAAGGGCCTGCTGAGGGATCACCTGCGCGTCGACGAGAAGGTGCTCGCAGACGCCGTCTTCCCCGGCAGCGCTGACGTCAAACCGATGGGAGGCCTCGTCGGCTGACGACGCGGCTTTCGCAACCGGATCGGGTTCATGATGTGCATGCTGACACAACGGGAGCTCGACTTACTCGCCAGCTTGAAAACCAGCTGGCCGTGGCTCTATCGGCGCGAGCTCGCGCGGCTCTCGAGGGGTGGCGCCGAGCCTGGCGAGGTTCAGCCGGAGACGCGCCCGACGGTCTGGCGCGTCGTATCGGGCTTCTCCCGGGAGTCTGTCTCGATTCAGGACAAGCCAGTGTGGTGGAATCGCCACAGCTAAACCCGAAACGGCTGCGGCCTCAGGCGCGCTTTCGTTCCGACAAGGTTCTGCCCTCATTGCCCACCGAAACTCGGGGCCGTTCGGAGGGCGCATCATGTCTCGATTTGCACGTGCCGAAAATGCCCGGATTTCGCCGGCAACCCTGTGCCGGATACTGCTCGCCATCATCGGCGCGGCGTCGCTTGCGGCGTGTGCGCAATCGCCCGTCGGCCGTCAGAAGGCCGATCTCGGCACCCACCGCCAAGCCGCTGTAGAACGACCGCACAGGGTGGCGGCGCTGCATCCCCGTCCGATCAGCCGGGCGCGCGTCCCCGGCGGTGACGCAAAGCAAAGCGTCTCGCACGGCATCGCCAGCTTCTATTCGGATACGGAGACGGCGAGCGGCGAGAGGTTCGACAAGAACGAATTGACCGCGGCCCATCCCAGCCTGCCGTTCGGCACAAAGCTGCGCGTCACCGATGTCTCATCCGGCCGCTTCGTCACCGTCAGGATCAACGATCGCGGGCCCTACGTTCGCGGACGTGTGGTCGACATCTCTCCCTCCGCGGCCGAGGCGCTCGGCATGGTCGACAAGGGTGTCACCAATGTCCGGCTCGACGTGGTGCAATAATTTGCAGTGACATCGATCCGAAACGCTCTGCTTAACCGGCTGTTAGGCGCCACCAGCGCACCATGGATACCCAAACAATTGGGGACTCCTAATCGGAGCTCTTGGGGGGCGGCGTTTGAACACGATCCAGTATCTTGAAGATCAGGCCGCACGCGCCGAGCGGCTGGCCAAACGGATCACGGATACATTGACGATCGAAAAGCTCCTGACCTTCGCGGGCGAACGCCGCCGCGAGATCGAGGTCATCGCCGGCAAGTACCGGCGCGCCTGATTTTCATCATCCCATGCACGCTCAGCTGTGGCTCTCGACGAAGTCGCTGAGATAATCGGGTAGCGTCACGCCATCGATGTCACAGCGCGCCCGAATCTCGCCGGCGACCTCGGTCGAGATATCCTTCATCCAGTGCTCGAGCGTGTTGAACGAGATGACCCTGACGGGGTCGTTGAAGCAGCCGGCGACAAGCTCGCCGATCGTGGCGTCGAGATCGCTTCGCTCGATAGGGATTTCGGTCGCCTTGTCGAGGCGATCGATCACCACGAACAGGGTCTGGTCTGCGCCATAGGGCACGACCGGGGCTGGCACGCCGGCTTCAAGCATGTGAGGCACTCACGCCTTCGTCTCCGATCACCATCAACGGGAAAAACCGGAAGAAGGTTCCTGCGCTCAGCCGGTGCTTCTGCGGGGATCAGAGAAATTCTCTCAGCCGCGCCAGCTCCGTGATGTGCTCGGGCGAGAGGATGTCGGTGACCAGCGGCGGCTGCGCGATCGTGCGGATCTCATAGAGATGCCTGGTCGCCGCCGGTTTCGCCATGAACGCCGAGATGCATTCGTCGAGCGTGCCCTCGATCACCTGGTAGGACGCTCGGTCCGACCGTCGCTGGTTCGCAAGCGATGGCCATTTATGCAGCACCGCAAGGACACCAAAATCGACCTTTGAATCCGCAACCACGTCCCCCATCGTCCCGCCTCACGCAAAAAGAACCCCGGCACACGATCGTGCGTACCGGGGCCTACACCGATTACTGCATCTCAATGCCACAGCACCAAACGCCATGACCGGGAAATAGTTCCCGGCCAATTGTTCGCTTTCAGCTCGCGGCCGCCGCGATCCTCTGTCCGGGATTGGTGCGGCCGTGGCTGGTCTCATCGCCGCGACCAACTTTGGGCGGCAGCCCGGCGAACCGCCGCAAGGCCTCGGCCATCTGCACCCGGCCCGGCGCGCCGGTGATGATCACGTCCACCATCGTGAAGGACGAATGGAAATGACCGGGCGCCTTGAGCTGCTCGACCGGGACGCCGGCGGCTGCCATCGCCTCGGCATAGGCGATGCCTTCGTCGCGCAGCGGATCGAATTCGCAGGTGACGACGAAGGCCGGCGGCAGGCCTGCGACCTTGCCGCGGAGCGGCGAGGCGCGCGGATCGGTGCGGTCGGCCGGCGAGCAATAGAGGTCCCAGAACCAGTACATCAGCGAGCGGGTCAGGAAATAGCCGGTCGCATTGTCGTTGTAGGAGGGGCGGTCGAAAGTGCAGTCGGTGACCGGGCAGATCAGGAGCTGGCCCGCGATCTCAGGGCCGCCGCGATCGCGTGCAAGCTGGCAGGTGACGGCGGCGATGTTGCCGCCGGCGCTCCAGCCCGCGACCAGCACCGGGCCCGGCCTGCCGCCGCGCGCGGCGGCGTGCTCGGCAATCCAGCGCGTCGCCGCATAGCCGTCTTCGGCCGCGGCCGGGAAACGATGCTCGGGCGCATGACGATAGCCGACGCTGACGAGCATCATGCCGGTCCGCCGCACCATGTCGCGGCAGAACGGCTCGTCCGACTGCTCGTCGCCGAGCACCCAGCCGCCGCCGTGGAAATAGACCACCACGGGATGCGGCCCTGATGTTGCCGGCTTATAGACCCGATAAGGCAAGGGACCGTCGGCGCCGGGCAGCGTGCCGTCGACGATCTCGCCGATCGGCCGTCCGGCGGGACGGCCCTTGTTGAACTCATTGACGAAGGCGCAGGCGCCTTGCGCACCCATCGACTCGATCGGCGGCAGGTTGAGCGATGCCAGCAGGTTGAGCACCAGCCGCACATCGGGCTGGAGGCGCACCACCTCGCCGTCATTGCATTGCGCGGCGACGTTGGGACCGGTCAGCTTGAAGCCGAGCATGCCGCGGCTGACCACCTCGTCGCAGATGCTGCGATAGGGACCGACGCCGCCGGTATAGGGCATCAGGCCCTGCACCTTGCCGGGCACGTTGGCGCCCGTGTACCAGGTGTTGGCGAGCCGGTGCAGCGTCACCATCGAGCAGTCGGCCATGTGCCTGTTCCAGCCGGCCTGCGCCGTCTCCGTCGGCTCGATCGTGGTGAACCCGGCGTCGCGCAATGCTGCGAGGCGGTCGACGACCCAGTCGACATGCTGCTCGATCGACACCGCCATGTTCGACAGCACCGACGGGCTGCCGGGTCCGGTGATCATGAAGAAGTTCGGAAAGCCTGCGACGGTGAGCCCGAGATAGCTCTGCGGCCCCTGCGCCCAGACGTCGGTGAGCGACTTGCCGCCACGTCCGGTGATCGGATGCACGGCGCGGATCGCGCCGGTCATGGCGTCGAAGCCCGTCGCGAACACGATCACGTCCACGTCGATGCTGCGCTTGGCCGTGGTAATCCCACTGGCGGTGATCGCCTTGATCGGCTCCTGGCGCAGATTGACCAGCGTGACGTTCGGCCGGTTGTAGGTCGCGTAATAGTTGGTATCGAGGCAGGGGCGTTTGGCGCCGAACGGGTGATCGTCTGGGACCAGCGCCGCGGCGGTCTCGGGGTCTATGACGGCAGCGCGGATCTTCTCGCGGATCAGGTCCTGGACGATCTTGTTGCCGTCGATGTCCACCGCCTGGTCGGCCCAGAGCTGGGTCAGGATGTGGATGAGGTCGCCAGCCGCCCAGGCGCGTTCGAACCGCTCACGACGTTCGGCATCGCTCAATTGCCAGCTCACGACCGTCTGCTGCGGATAGGGCACGCCGGCCATGGACTGGCGCGCCTGCTCGCGATAGGCCGCGCGATCGCCTTGCAGCAGGCTCATGCGATCGGAAGGCGCAGGGCCGTTATGGGCCGGCAATGCGAAATTCGGCGTGCGCTGGAACACGGTCAGGTGTGCGGCCTGCTCGGCGATCAGCGGGATCGACTGAATGGCCGACGATCCCGTGCCGATTACCGCGACGCGTTTTCCCGCGAGATTGACGCCGTCATGCGGCCAGCGTCCGGTGAAATAGACCTCGCGCTTGAAGTCCTTGACGCCGTCGATCTCCGGCGGCTTCGGCGCCGAGAGGCAGCCGGTGGCCATGATGTAATGGCGGCAGGAGACCGGCGCGCCATTGTCGGTGGTCAGCTGCCAGCGTTCGGTCGCCTCGTCCCATTTCGCTTCGGTGACCTTGGTCTTGAAGCGGATGTCAGGCCTGAGATCGTAGCGGTCGGCGACGAAGCCGAGATAGCGCAGGATTTCGGGCTGGGTCGCGTATTTCTCCGACCAGGTCCAGGCGGTCTCGAGGTCGGGATCGAAGGTGTAGCTGTAGTCGATGGTCTGGATATCGCAGCGCGCGCCGGGATATCGGTTCCAGTACCAGGTGCCGCCGACATCGCCGGCTTCTTCGAGGCCTACTGCCGTGAGGCCGGCCTTGCGCAGCCGGTGGAGAAGATAGAGGCCGGCAAATCCGGCACCGACCACGGCGACATCGACCTGCTGACTGGTTCCGCGCCCCGCGACAGAGGCACGTGCAGCAACCATTGCATCAGGCATGGCATTTCCTCCCGTGTGTTTTGTTTTGCCGGCAGGCTATCGCTGCAGGTTCGGCTTGTCATCAGAACAAGTGCAATCTTCGGTGGCCGTTTGCGGCGTCATCGTGGCTGCGCGAACGTTGCTTCAATGCACGCATCGCGATGCACAATGGCCGTGATTACCCGGGCTAATCATGTACGATCCGTCTGTGTATGCTTGCGGCTACAAGCCACGCGTTCTCAGGGCGTCATGACAGAGTTGAGTGAGCGGACCAAAGCGAACATGGACGTTGTCCTGGAGGAGACGTGCCGCCAACTGCCGCACGGCGGTGATCACGACAGCCGCAGGTTCATCGCCGAGCGGCTGATCGAGGCGGCGCGGTCCGGTCACACCACGCTCGGTGAGCTCGGCATCATCGCACGCCACGCACTGGCGGAGCTTGCCGCCAAGCGGAGCTAGGCGCAGCCGCGGCGCTTGCCTCGCAGCGGGCCACGGACATAACCTGCTCAAATCCTTCCGCGCATCGAGATGCTCCGAAGATGCGGTCCGTGTTCGCGCTTTTTGCGACGTCTCTGGTCCTCTGTTGCGCCGGCCCGGCCGTGGCCCAGCCGGTCGGCCAGTTTCCATTTGCGCTGACGCGCGAAGGACAGATGCTTGGCGCCGTCGAAGGCGAAGTAGCCTCGTTCAAGGGGCTGGCTTATGCGGCCGCGCCGATCGGGCCGCTGCGCTGGCGTCCGCCGCAGGCCGCGCCCGAGAGTTCGGAGATGCGCACCGCCTATGCGTATGGCGCGCCGTGTCTTCAGCCGTCGCTGCCGGGATCAAGCGAGGATTGCCTGACGCTGAACGTGTTCCGGCCGTTCGGGGTCGACGGCCCGCTGCCGGTGATGATGTTCATCCACGACGGTGCTTTCGTCAGCGGCACCGCGAACGATCCGCTGTTCGACGGTGCCAGGCTCGCGCAGGCCGGCCTCATCGTGGTGACGGTGAATTTTCGCCTCGGCGCGTTCGGCTGGCTCAGCGATCCCGCGCTGTCGGAAGATGGCTCCGGCAATTACGGCCTGATGGACCAGATCGCGGCGCTGCATTGGGTGCACGACAACATCGCGGCCTTCGGCGGCGATCCCACCAACGTCACCTTGTTCGGCAGTGGCGCAGGCGCGACCTCGATCGCGCTGCTGATGCTGTCTGAGCAATCGCGCGATCTCTTCCGGAAAGCCATTCTGCAATCGATCCCCGGCCGTGCGCGCCTGCGTTCGGCACAAGAGGCCGAGATTGTGGGCCGGCAATTCGTGGCGGCGCTGGGGCGACAGGCCGACTTACGCACAACCGAACCGCAGCGCCTGCTTGCCGTCGAAAAGCATCTGTTGGAAAAATCGCCGCGCAGCTTCGGGCCGACGATCGATGGACGTCTGGTGAGCGAGGAGGTCGCCGCGGGCTTCGCGGCCGGACATGAGAGCCGCATTCCCCTGATCATCGGCTCGAACGACGACGAGACCGGTTTCGACGGCGAGCTGGATATCCGGGAAGAGCTGGCATCGTCAGGCACCACCAGCGATGAGCTGCGCAGGCTCTATCCGGACCTCGCCAGACCTTCCGGCCGCGCGGCAAGGTTCTACACCGACAGGGTGTTCTCCGAGCCGGTAAGATTGCTGGCGCGCCTGCATGCTGCAAGCGGTGCGCCGAGCTTTCGATATCGCTTTGCCTATGTGCCGGAGGCACGGCGCGCAAACGCCGAGGGCGGTCACGGGCGAGAATTGCAGTTCATCTTCGGCGTCGAAGGCATGCCAGGTGCGGGCATCTTGTCACGAGCCGATCGCGAGGTCGCAAATCGCATGCGTGCCTACTGGATCAATTTCGCCAGGAGCGGCGATCCCAACAGTCCGGACCTGCCCCATTGGGACGCGGCTGCAGGTAGCGATCGCCTGCTGCTGATCGCGAACGATCGCATCGCGAGCGGAGACGACCCCTGGTCGGAGCGCCTCGACCGGTTCGGGCGTTAGGGCAGGTTGAGTTGGACTTAAGCCGCGAGCTCGACCCGCGGCGCCGGGCTCAGCCGGTCTTCCTCCAGATAATCCATCGCGCCGTCTTTCTCGACGGCGTAGAACTGCTGGCCTTCCTTCGACCTGTAGGCGGCGCGAACGACGCCGCGGCGGCCCTTGTCACTGTTGACGACGTCCCCCAACGCAAACTTCTTCATTTCACGTCCCTGGCTGCTGGCCGACTCCTTCGGCTACGCCCGGGATTCTGGGCGGAAAATCGTTAACGTCTTGCTAACCATACGGGTTTGCCTATGCTCGCGGCCGATCGCGCGGGCAGCCCGCACGCGCATGTCGCCAATGAAACGAGCCTTCGCCCATGGTGCGATTTCCGACCTTCTTCCTGTCGCATGGCGGCGGTCCCTGGCCCTTCATGGAAGACAGGCGGGTGCAATATGCGAAGACCGCCGAGGCGTTCGGCCGGCTGCCGCAGCTCTTGCCGGAGAAGCCCAAGGCCGTGCTCGTCATCACAGGACATTGGGAGGCTGACGCCTTCACCGTGTCCACCTCGGCGCATCCGCCGATGGTGTACGACTATCACGGTTTCCCCGAGCACACCTATCACCTCAAATATCCCGCGCCGGGGCGGCCCGAGCTCGCCGCGGAGGTGAAGGCGCTGCTCGTTCGCGCGGGCGTCGATTGCCGGGAGGATCCCAACCAGGGGTTCGATCACGGCACCTTCGTGCCGCTCGGGCTGATGTATCCGAACGCCGACATGCCGATCGTGCTGCTGTCGCTGAGATCGAGTTACGATCCGGCCGAGCACATCAGGGTGGGGCAGGCGATTACTTCACTGCGGGACGAAGGCATTCTGATTGTCGGCAGCGGGCTGACCTATCACAACATGCGCGGGTTCGGCCGCGCGGAGTCGAAGCCGGTCTCGTATGATTTCGAGGCCTATCTGAACGAGGCGATCAGCCACAAGGATGCGGCGCGCCGCAATGCGATGCTGGTTGACTGGGAGAACGCACCGAGCGCGCGCCTGGCCCATCCGCGCGAGGATCATCTGCTGCCGCTGATGGTGGCCGCCGGCGCCGCCGGCAGCGACGTGGGCAAGCGCGTCTTCGTCGACGAGGTCGCGAATGTCGCGATGGCGTCGTACGTGTTCGGATGAATCGTAGGGTGGATTAGCTAAGCGTAATCCACCATCGGCGGCAGTGAAGGCGGCGGAGTACGCCTTCGGCTAATCCGCCCTACGCAGCTCCGAGCTCATCCGTATTTCAGCTTCATGAACAGGATGCCGCCGGCGAGCACCATGGTGACGGCGTTGGCGGCGACGAGGGGCGCATCGCCCGACAGCAGGCCGTAGACGAGCCAGAGCGCCAGCCCCAGCACCATGACCAGGAACATGCCGAGCGAAATATCGCCGGTGGAGCGGGTCTTCCACACTTTGATGGCTTGCGGCGCGTAGGCCACGGTGGTGCAGGTCGCGGCGGCAAAGCCGATCAGCTTGATCAAGAACGGGTCCATGACGGCTCTATAGCATTGATTCGACGATGGTGATGGGTCTGGAACGGCGATCCAGGCGACAGCCTGTGCGCGCGCCTCGTCCTTCGAGACGGCGCTTACGCGCCTCCTCAGGATGAGGCCAAGCAGCACCGGGGCTGTCAAAATCGCTGCCGCGTACTCCGCCCTCATCCTGAGGAGCTCGCGGAACGGGCGTCTCGAAGGATGGGCCCGCAGGAACGCTATTCAAAGCGACACGCCTGTCTCCTCAGGCACGCGCCGTCACGAGGCCGCGATAGAGCGCGGCATAGTCGCCGGCGCGGTTGCGCCAGGACACGTCGGTCGCAAGGCCGCTCAGTTGCAGCCGGCGCCAGGTCAGCTTGTCGTGAAAGGCGATGTTGGCCTTGCGCAGCGTGCCGGCGAGGGCATCCGCTGTCACGGGTGCGAACTTGAAGCCGGTGGCATCGTGGCCCGTTTTATCGGCCTCGCCGATATCGACGATGGTATCCTCGAGGCCGCCGACCCGCGAAACGATGGGCACGGCGCCGTAGCGCAGCGCGCAGAGCTGGGTCAGGCCGCATGGCTCGAACCGCGAGGGCACGATGAGCGCGTCCGAGCCGGCCTGGATCAGATGGGCCATGATCTCGTCATAGCCGATCACGACCCCGATGCGGCCGGGGTTCGCGCGCGCAACGGCCTGATAGCGATCCTGCAGATCGCGGTCGCCGCTGCCGAGCAGCGCGAGCTGCATGCCTTCGCGCAAAATGGTCGGAATCACTTCGAGCAGGAGATCGAGCCCCTTCTGCCACGACAGGCGGCTGATGACGCCGAGCAATGGCGCTTCGTCCGAGGAATCCAGATTGAACTGTTGCTGAAGCACCGCCTTGTTGGCGGCCCGGAACGTGAGGTCCTCCGCGCCGAAGCGGTAGGCGATGTGCGGATCTTCTTGCGGATTCCAAACGGATACATCGATGCCGTTGAGGATTCCGCTCAGCACGTTGGCGCGGGCGCGAAGCAGGCCGCCGAACCCCATGCCGCCCTCGTCGGTCTGGATCTCCTGCGCATAGGTCGGCGAGACCGTGGTGATGCGATCAGCGAATTGCAGGCCCGCCTTCAAAAAACTGATGCCGCCGAAATATTCGAGGTCGTTGACGCCGAAGGCGCGCCAGGGCAGGCCAATCGAACCGATCAGCTCGGGCGCGAACTTGCCCTGATAGGCCATGTTGTGGATGGTCATCACGGTGGCGGGCCGCGGCCGGTTGTCGTAGTGCAGATAGGCCGGCGCCAGCCCGGCCTGCCAGTCATGGGCATGCACCACGTCAGGCACGAAGGCGGGAACGAGGCCGTGGCCGATATCGGCAGCGATGCGCGACAGCGCGGCGAACCGCACGCCGTTGTCCGCCCAGTCGACGCCTTCGGGCGTCACGTAAGGGTTGCCAGGACGCGCGTAGAGATGCGGCACGTCGAGCACGAACAGATCGAGGCCGTCATGCGAGCCGGCGAGCAGACGCCCGGGTCCGCCGAAATAATCCGGCCAGCGCCGGATTTCGTCGGCTCCCCCCAGCACCCGCATCACGTCCGGATAGCCCGGCATCAGCGTACGCATCTCGACGCCATGCGCCTTCAGCGCGATCGGCAGCGCGCCCGCGACATCGGCGAGGCCGCCGGTCTTGACGATGGGATAGACCTCAGAGGCGACCGCGAGGACGCGAACAGGCGTCATGTATTGAGCCTGTCGAGCATCGGCTGGGTGATGAGCGAAATGCCCTGCTCGGTGGTGCGGAAGCGTCTTGCATCCAACTCGGGATCCTCGCCGACGACGAGCCCTTCCGGGATCTCGACGCCGCGATCGATCACGACGTTCTTCAGGCGCGCGCCGCGGCCGACATTGACGTAGGGCATGATCACGGCGTTCTCGACATTGGCGTAGGAGTTGACGCGCACGCCGGTGAACAGCAGCGAGCGCCGCAGCGAGGCGCCGGAAATGATGCAACCGCCCGAGACCAGCGAGCTCACGGCCTGGCCGCGCCGGCTCTCCTCGTCGTGGACGAATTTTGCCGGCGGTGTGATCTCCGAGTACGACCAGATCGGCCAGGCGCTGTCGAACAAATCGAGTTCGGGGACCACGTCGGTGAGGTCGATATTGGCGGCCCAATAGGCGTCGACCGTGCCGACGTCGCGCCAATAGGCGCGGGGGTCGCTGCCGGAGCGGACGCAGGAGGTCGAGTACTGGTGCGCCATGGCGCGGCCGTTCTTGACGAGGTAGGGGATGATGTCCTTGCCGAAATCGTGGTTGGAGTTCGGATCCTCGGCGTCGCGCTTGAGCTCCTCGAACAGGAATTTCGCGTCGAACACGTAGATGCCCATGCTGGCCAGCGAGACGTCCGGCTTGCCCGGCATCGGCGGCGGATCTTTCGGCTTTTCCAGGAATTCTTTGATCCAGCCGTTCTCGTCGATATGCATGATGCCGAAGCCGGAAGATTCCTGGCGCGGCATCTCCAGGCAGCCGACGGTAACGTCGGCGCCGCTGTCGACATGCTGGCGCAGCATCACCTCGTAATCCATTTTATAGATATGGTCGCCGGCGAGAACCACGATGAAGCGGCAGGCGTGGGATTCGATGATGTCGATGTTCTGGTAGACCGCATCGGCCGTGCCGACATACCACATGTTTTCGGAGACGCGCTGGCTCGCGGGGAGGATGTCGAAGCTCTCGTTGCGTTCGGGACGGAAGAAGTTCCAGCCCATCTGAAGGTGCCGGATCAGGCTGTGCGCCTTGTACTGGGTCGCGACTGCGATGCGACGGATGCCAGAGTTCACCGCGTTCGACAGCGCGAAATCGATGATGCGGGATTTTCCGCCGAAATAGACCGCGGGCTTGGCACGCCGGTCGGTCAGCTCCAGGAGCCGGCTGCCGCGTCCGCCGGCCAGGACGAACGCCAGCGCCTGACGGGCAAGCGGCTCGGGTCTCGCGGCACTCATGTCATTCTCCCACAACTCTGGCGCTCGCGAGAAGCCTCCCGGCCGCGCACATTTGGAACCGATAGTAACGGCACGAATAGTAAATCGGGAAGGTGGTTGTTGGTTGCGAATGCGCCGGAAGCTTAATGCTTTGCCGCGGTGATCGGGCCCCAGGCACCGTCTTGCCGGTGTCACACGCGGCGAGGTTGTCGAGCCCGTCGGATACCGGTTGATCAGAATGGAGGCATGTGTCTTGTGCGGTGCACGCAAAACTCGAGGCTTTGACCTCGCGCCAGGATGCCCGATGATGGCGCTGCGATCCATCTCCAAGCCAAACGTCAGAAAGGAGTAAGACGATGAGGGTCTGGAAAACGGCAGTTGCCGGTTCGCTCGCCGCAGCGGTGATGGCGGGGGGAATTCAGCAGGCGGCGGCGGCTCCGCTGCCCACCAATGTCGCAACCATGAAGGCCGCCGTTGGCGATGATGTCACGCAGGTGCACTGGCGCGGCCGAGGATTTGGATGGGGTCTCGGCGGCCTTGCCGCTGGCGCGATCATCGCAGGTGCCATCGCCAGCAGCGCGCCTTACGGCTATGGCTACTATGGCGGTGGGCCCTACTACGGCGGCTACGGATACCCGGGCTACGGCTATGGCTATGGTTATGCGCCGGCCTATTACGGCTATGGTCCGGCCTATGCCTATCCGCGCTACTATCGGCCTTACCGTCCGTATTTCGGCCCTCGTTACGGCTACTACCGGCCGTATTACCGGCACTATCACCGCGCGTATTGGTGATCGATCAAACGGGTGGACCCGCTCGCCGCAGGGCGACGACGCTGGAGGGGTTTGAGGGCCGCTGGACGCAAGCGGCCCGATCGGCTTGCGCGCGTTGAACCCGGTGATGCGGCACGACGAGCCGGCCATGCCCTCCCACGACAATCCCGATGCAGATCGCGACGATGATCGCGATCTCGATGCACCATTCGAGCGGTCCCGACCTCATGGCAGGGCGATGGTGTTGGCGAGGTCGGGCCCGGACAGGCCCGGGCCGCCGCACGCAAGATAGATGGCGAGGAGGAAGATGCGGCTGAGGACTGTGAGGCTCAATATGACCCTGACGTCGTAATGGCGAAGGGCAAAAGCGAGAGGCGGGATCGCCAAATGTCTTAAAATGCTCATGGCCAACTCCTTGCCAAATTTCAGGCATCGACTGCCTGTCGACGGAAATGACAGCGTGATGAAAAGGCCGTCCGACGCCTTGCCGGCGTCTCTGAAATGGACAGGCCAATGCTAGTGCCGGCGCAGGGCGCAGGTCTTTATCGCGTCCTTACATTTGGCTGAGCTTTCCCTTAAGGTGGGGGAGCATCCGGGGGTTGGAGCCGTGCGTACAGACGCGCTTGCCTTTGGTGAATTCCGCCTCGACCGGGCCAACGCGCTATTGTGGCGAGGCGGGGAGCGGATCGCGCTGGCGCCGAAGCCGTTCGAGGTTCTTTGCCATCTTGTCGGTCGGCCCGGTGAGCTCGTCACCAAGGAAGAGTTGCTCGACGCGGTCTGGTCCGATCTCCACGTCAGCGAGTCGAGCCTCGCGGTTGCCGTGAACGCGCTCCGCTCGGTGCTCGGCGACGACAGGCAATCGCCCAATTACATCGAGACCGTCACGCGGCGCGGCTATCGCTTCATCGCTTCGGTCGCGACCGCCGACTTGCCTGCGGCCGAGCGGGCGGCCGAGGAGGAGGCGGCGTCCGCCACGGAGCAGGTGGTCGATCGACGCCGGCACTGGAGGGTCGGGCGCAACGGGGCACTCGATACGCTGGACAAGGCGTTGCAACTCGCCCGTACCGGACAGCGTCAGGTCGTCTTCATCACCGGCGAGGCCGGGATCGGCAAGACCACCCTCTTGCAAATGACGCTCGACAGGATGAACCAGCAGGGACTGGGCGTGCTGCACTGTAGCTGCAACGAGTTGTTCGGCACCCATGAGGCCTTTCTTCCGCTGATCGGAGCCCTGAACGAGTGCTGCCGTCGAACCGATGGAGCATCGCTGCTGACGTCGATCCGCGAGCACGCGCCGACCTGGCTCGCACAAATGCCCGGATTCCTCGGCGAAGCAGACCGGGCCGCATTCCAGCGCGAGGTCTTTGGCGCAACCCGGGAGCGCATGCTGCGCGAATTTGCCGATCTCATGGAACATCTCGCCGTCAGCCGGCCATGGGTGATCATCCTGGAAGATCTGCACTGGAGCGACTTTGCCACCGTGGATGTGCTCTCCCGGCTGGCACGGCGGGATCGGAGGGCGGCAATCCTCGTGCTGGCCACCTACCGGCCGATGGAAGTCGCCGTCGGCGGACATCCCATCCGTGCGGTTCACCAGGACTTGCGGATTCATGGACACGCCACCGAGCTCGCGCTCGATCGACTGACCGGGACCGACGTCGAGCGCTATCTGTCCCTGCGCTTCAGCTCGGCCGATTTTGCCAAAGAGCTGGTCGAGCGTATCTTCGCGCGAACCGGCGGGCATCCTCTGTTCGTGTCGTCTCTGCTCGATCATCTCGTGGCGCAGGGCGCGCTTGTCGAGCACGAATTGGGCTGGCGGCTGGTCAGCGAAGACGCGGCCTCGCATGACAGCATGCCGGGCGATCTGGAAGGAATGATCAAGCAGCAGATCGATCACCTCACCGTGGACGAGCGCTGCCTGCTCGAGGTCGCCAGTGCGGCGGGAGCGGAGTTTTCCGCGCTCCATATCGCCGGTGCGCTCGACCGTCCCGTGCTGGATGTCGAGCAGATGTGCGAGGACCTGGCGCGGACCGATCGCATTATCGTCGTGGCCGGCATGACCGAGTGGCCGAACGGAGGCGTCTCCGGTCGCTATACGTTCCGGCACGCGCTTTACCAGGAGCTCCTCTATCAGCGGCTTGCGCCGGCGCGCCGCACCAAAACCCATGTGCTGCTTGGGGCGGGGCTCGAGCAGGGCTATGGGCCGCAGGCTGCGGAGATCGCCGCCATTGTCGCGCGTCACTTCGAACTGGGCCGCGATTTCCCAAAAGCGATGCATTATCTGGGCGCGGCGGCCGAGGGCTCGGCGCGAAGGTTCAGCACGCGCGAGGCAGCCAATTACCTGTCCCGCGCTTTGGAACTGGTGCCGCATCTGCCGCCGGAGTTTCGGGTGACGACACGTCTGAAGTTGCTGCTTCAGCGCGCCTGGGCCTGGCGAGCCAGTGGAGATTTCCTGAATTCCCTGCAGGATCTCAACGCAGTCGTCGCGCACGCGGCGGAGAACGGGCACGTGCGCGAAGAGGTGAACGCACTGGTCGATCTCAGCAGATTTTGTCTCTACGTCGATCGACGCCAGAGCCTGCCTGTTGCGGAACAGGCTCTTGTCAAGAGTAGGGCGATCGACGACGCGGCATTCAGCGCTCTGGTGCAGGGGAACGTTGCCAATTTGAAGCTGATGCTCTGCGGCTGGGATCGCGAGAATGCGGATCTTGCCGAGCATGCGTCGGCGCTGATCACCGGAGAGCAGGATCTGAGCATGCGGCTGCGACGCTGCTCGATGGAGATGGTGCTGGAGTTCCTGCGCGCGAATTATCCGGCCTGCTGCGATGCGACGACCAGGGGAAAGGAGCTCGCCCGTCTGGTCGGTGACGTCTATCTGTTCGTGCTCTATGAATCGGTCGAGGCGTTTGCCCAGATTTATCTCGGTGAATGGGGGCGGGCGCAACGAAACGTCGTCTCCGCGTTGGCCATCTCGGAGCGGAATGCAAATCCGCAGGCCGTCGCGCTGTGTCATCTCACCATCGGATGGCTGTATTCCGAGGCGGAGGAATATGGCAGCGCGTCACGGCGTGCGGAGGATGCGCTCGGCCCGATGATCGAGGCCAATCCGTTCACCTTCTTCGTTGGCAGGAACCTGCTGGCGCGAGCTTATGTCAAGATGGGCGACCTCACTCGGGCGCGGCAGCATCTCGATGCGATGGAGCGGCGAATGGAGGTCGATCGGGTGCCGATGGAGTCGCTGGTCATCCCCCATTATTGGCTCACTTGCTGCGACTATTGGATCGCGACCGGCGATCTGGATCGCGCCCAGAGTTCGGCCAGCCAGTTTCACGAGGTGACGAGCGCGGCACCCGACCGGCCGTTTCTCGCGCTGTGCTACGAGGCCATGGCGAGAATTGCGATCCTGAAGCAGGAGACGCAACTCGCCGGCGCGCATTTGTCGACGGCCATTTCGATTCTCCGGCATACCAGGCTGCCGCACGCCGCCTGGCGCGTTTATCGCACGACAGCGGTGCTCTATGGGAGCCTCGGACAAGCGCAAAGGGCTGCCAAGTGGCGGGACCGCTCCAGCCAGGTGATCGCATCGCTGGCGGAGACGCTTGATCCCGGCGATCCGCTGCGCTCGGCGTCCTTTTTCGACGCAGGCCGGCACACCCGGCCCGATATTGCGGGACGGTGATCGTCGTCTCAAACCGGCAGGTCCGCGATCTCTCGCGGTTCTTCGGGCGGTTGCTTGACCATGCCTTGATTTTGCTGCTGCCGCAGCGTGCGGGAGGCACTGTAGGCATCCCTGCGCAATCGCATGATCGAGCCGAGCGGCTGATGCGCGGCCAGACATCGCCATGGATCGAACGAAAGCACCTCGTCGGAATAGACCCGACGTGCGGGGCTGTCGGCGGTCTGGCGCGGAAGCGTGATCTTGCCGAGTGCTTGCGGCGGCGCGACGTCCTCGGGCCAGTCGATCGAGGCATCTTCGATCGGTGTTCGCTCCAGGTCGGTGCAGAGCTGGGCAGATAATTCGTACTCGGCCGCATTGTCCTTGAAGAAGGCAACGACGCTGTTCAGCACGGCATCATCGGAATCGTGACAGGGCTGGCCGGTGAGTTGGCGAACCGAGGCCGAGATCGGCACCAGGCGAAGCCTTGCGATATAATCGCCAAACCGCAATGCTCCCTCTGTGTGAAAGGTTTCTCCGAGGATGTTGCTGCCGGCATCACCGAGCGCTTTCAAGACGATCGGGATCGGAATGCCTGTTCTGTCCGATGCGGCGACCAGCGCGCGCGCGAGAAAGCCTATGGGTACGTACGCCAGATCAGGCAGGAACAGGGTGCGCTCGACATGGTGCTGTGCGCGCATATAGGCCATCGCATCCGCGAAATAGCTGGGGTGATTGACGAGCAGAAGATCCTGGTTCGTCGTATCGTCGTCGCCGAGCGCCTTGGGCCCAGTCACACCCAGGACCTTGATGGCAAACCCCCGCGGCGAACGTACGCGATCGCTCCTGTTGAATGCGGTGGAGAGGCGGACGATGATCGGGAAGTGGCCAGCCTGCTTGAACAGGCCTTGGCGCAGATGATCCGGCAAATCGTCGTAGACGATCAGTTCGCCCCGGAGATAGCCGGCGCCCTTGGCGTGCTGCTGTCGGGTCCCGTGCTTGTCTTTGCGAAAAGTGAGATCGCTCGTTCGCGAAATCGAGGCAACGATCTCCTCGACGGCGGCCGCTTCCTCGGGCCGGATGTGTTCGACGGACGGATCGTAACGAAGATACTGATCGGCTGACATGGCGCTGGTCTCCAGCCCGAAGGTCGCCTTCCCATTGCAAGCGTCGACGGCCGCAGGGCGGATCACTGTAAGCCCGTCCAGTCGCGATCGGCAACCCGAGAGCGAGTTGTGATTGCCTGGACAAGCCGCGGGATGAGGCATCCTGTTACCGACGCGATCACACGGTCGATGCTAGGCCAGCGGCGTCTCGGAAGTCCTTATGGGCTCCTTATGTTGTCCTGATGTTTTCCTTAAGGCCGGGGCGGGGAGCGGAGACGCTGGACGGCGTCTAAAGCGATAGCCACACGATCAGGCTCATGCAGGCGAAATGCGCGAGCACGATCGCGGCGAGATGCAGCGGGCCGGCCTTGAGGCGCAGCGCGCGCATCCCGCCGCCTCCGCTTAGTTCGATCCCGCGGCCGCAGCGGTGAAGCTGCGATCGACGGCTTTGCTGACGTCGAGCTTCTTCGGCAGGATGCCGTAGCGCGTCGAGCGGTCGGAGGCTTCCTGCACCTCCTTCACGACGTTCTCGTCGATCGGAATCGGGCTGGTGCGTTGCGCGGTGTAGGCCGAGAGCAGCACGTCCTCCGGCAGCTTGGTCAGCTCGGACGTGCTCTTGGCATATTCGCCGAGATGATCCAGCGACCACAGCCGCGCCTTGTTCAGCCGCTGCACGAGGTCCTGCACCGCCGCGCGCTTGCTGGCGATGGCCCTGTCGGAGGCGACGATGAAGGTGACGGTCGGCGTCAGGCCTTCGCCGTTGGCGATCACGCGGGCTTTGTCCTTGAGCGTCGCGAAGGAGACGTAGGGCTCCCACACCGCCCAAGCGTCGATCGAGCCTGCGACCAATGCGATTTTGGCGTCGACCGGGCCGAGCGGCGCGAACGTCGCATCCTCCAGCTTGATGTTGGCCTTCTCCAGCGTGGCGTCGATCAGGAACTGGCCCCAGCCGCCGCGCGTGCCGGCGAGGCGTTTTCCCTTGAGATCGGCCGGCGATTTGATCGGCGAATCCTGGCGCACGAGAATGGCTTGCGTCTTGGCATCCGACCTGGTGCCGCCGATCGCCTTGATCGGCGCGCCGGCCGCGTAAACGGAAAGGAACGAGAGGTCGCCGGTATAGCCGACGTCGAGCGCGCCGGCGTTGAGCGCTTCGAGGATCGGCGCGGCCGCGGGAAATTCCGACCACTCGATTTTGTAAGGCAGATCCTTCGCGTAGCCGGAGATATCGAGCAGCGAACGATTGCCGCCCTTCTGGTCGCCGACCCGCAGCACGATTGCATCGGCTGCGAACGACGCCGCGGCCGTCGACAGGGTGATGGCGGCGGCAAGCAGCGACGCCGCGAGCCGGCGCGTGATGGAATGATCGAGGGAGTTGATGCTCATGTGGCCTGTCTTGTTGCTTTGCCCACGACGCGTGAGCGAACGATGCAGCGAGACGATCAAGTCTATGGTTGCGCGATGCGCGGTCAATGAAATGGCTAACCGTATTGCGCGCGCGATCCGGAAGGACGTTTCAACGAGGCGCTGATTTCGAGCACGTGCGGTATGCGCCACCGATGCTGCGCAAAAATGAAGCAGGAGAGGGAGTGGCCTCGCGCTCTGTCAATCGATCCATCGACGGAAATCCTTTCATCGTCCTTGCACGCACCGATGGAGAGAATGACCTCGCTTCGCGCCACATTCGAAATTCCATTTCATTGACGATACGGCGAACACGCCGCATGATTTGCGCATCGCATCAAGGCGCCGCAGCAGGCGTCGGCGAAAAGATTTTCTCTCGACGCAGCTCCGCACGGAACAGGCGCAACACAAGCTGTTGTGCCGATGGCGGAGCCGTGCCAGCGCAGGAGTGGAGACGGATGAACGACGACGATAAGCGCGACGGATCGAGGCTCGACCGTCGCCATTTGCTCCAGGCGGGGTTAGCTGCGGCATTCGCCGCGCCGCTCGGTGCCTTCGGTGCGGCACAGGCCTTTGCGCCGCGGGGCATCGCGCCCGGCGTCGATCTCTCGGAGTTTCCGCTGTGCCGGACGGCGTCGGATGCGCCCGTGCTCACCGGCGCGCCGCGCAAGCTCAAGCTGTCCTGGAACGCGGGCGCGGTGTGTCTCGCTCCGGTGCCGGCCGCCATCGAGCACGGCTTCTTCCAGAAGCACAATCTCGATATCGAACTCATCAACTATTCCGGTTCCACCGACCAGCTGCTCGAGGCCATCGCAACCGGCAAGAGCGACGCCGGGCTCGGCATGGCGTTGCGCTGGCTGAAGCCGCTGGAGCAGGGCTTTGACGTCAAGATTGCCGCCGGCACCCATGGCGGCTGCATGCGGGTCCTGACCCGCGCCGATTCCAGCGTGAGCAAGCTCGCCGATCTCAAGGGCAAGATCGTCGCGGTCGGCGATCTCGGCGGTCCCGACAAGAATTTCTTCTCCATTCAGCTCGCCAAACTCGGTATTGATCCGAACAAGGATGTCGACTGGCGCGCATATCCCGGCAACCTTCTCAACGTCGCTGTCGAGAAGGGCGAGGTGCAGGCATTCCTGTCGTCCGACCCGCTGGGTTATCTCTGGCTCAAGGACAGCCAGTACAAGGAGGTCGCCTCCAATCTCGATGGCGAATATCGCGACAAGAGCTGCTGCATCCTCGGCCTGCGCGGCAGCCTGGTGCGCGAGGAGCCGCAGGTCGCGCGTGCCCTGACGCAGGCGCTGCTCGATGCCGCGATGTTCACCGCGCAAAATCCATCCGTGACGGCGAAGTCGTTCCAGCCTTACGCGCCGAAGACCGCATCGCTCGCGGATATCGAGGGCATGGTGCGCTACCACACCCACCATCATCATCCCGTCGGCGAAGTCCTGAAGCGCGAGCTCAAGGCCTATGCCGACGATCTCAAGAGCGTGCAGGTGTTCAAACGGAGCACCGACACGGCCAGATTCGCGGAGCGCATCTATGTCGACGTATTCGCTGTCTGACGGCCTAGCTTCCGGCGCGCCGCGTCTCTCGCAGTCGCCGTGGCTCGCGAGCTGGATCCGGGACTCCGGTGTCGGCATTCTCGCTAGTATGGCGTGGATTGCCTTCGGCTTGTCCTGCCTGTGGTGGGAGGACGTCGGCGACTGGTCGCGGACCCACTCGCTCGGCATCGCCGCGTTTGTCATCGCGGCCATCGCGCTGTTCGGGACTGTCGGCGCCGATTATCTCGGCTCGACGGGCCGGGCCTTGCGCCAGCGCGCGCCGTGGCTCGCCCTGCTCGGCGTTGTCCTGACCCTCTGGGAAGTCGCGACGGCGAAATTCGCATGGCTGCCACTGCCGTTCTTCCCGCCGCCGCAGTCGATCATCGAGGTCTACACCGACGACCTGCGAAAACTGCTCGACAGCGTGTTCGCCTCGGTCAAGCTCCAGCTCGGCGGTTATCTGATCGGCGCGACGGTCGGCTTCCTGACCGGCGTCTCGATCGGCTGGTCGCGTGCGGTCGGCTATTGGGTGCATCCGGTGCTGCGGTTCATCGGCCCGCTGCCGGCGACCGCCTGGCTGCCGATCGCCTTCTTCACCTTCCCGTCGAGTTGGAGCGCCTCGACCTTTCTGATCGCGCTGGCAACCGGCTTCCCGGTCACCGTGTTGACCTGGTCGGGTGTCGCGAGTGTGAGCAACGCCTATTACGACGTCGCGCGGACGCTTGGGGCAAAACCGTCCTTCCTGGTGCTGAAGGTCGCGATCCCCGCGGCGTTGCCGCACGTTTTCGTCGGCCTGTTCATGGGGCTCGGCTCGTCCTTTGCCGTGCTCGTCGTCGCCGAGATGATCGGCGTCAAGGCCGGGCTCGGCTGGTACCTGCAATGGGCGCAGGGCTGGGCCGCCTACGCCAACATGTATGCGGCGCTGATCGTGATGTCATTGCTCTGCTCCGGCGCGATCACGCTGCTGTTTGCGATCCGCGATCGCCTGCTGGTCTGGCAGAAGGGGACCGTCAAATGGTAGCCGCAACTGCACTGGCTGAAATCGACGCTCACCTGGCCGCCGGTGCCGCTCTCGACATCGAGCAGGTCAGCCACGCCTTCGACATCGACGGCGCCGAGCTGCCGGTGCTCAGCGACGTCAGCATCTCCGTCGAGCCGGGCGAATTCGTTGCGCTGCTCGGCCCCTCCGGCTGCGGCAAGTCCACGCTGCTGCGCCTCGTCGCAGGCCTCGACAAGCCCAGGTCCGGAACGCTGCGCGAGGACGAGGCGCGCATCACGCGACCGCACCCGTCGCGCGTCGTCGTGTTCCAGGACCCGACATTGTTTCCCTGGCGCACGGTCTGGGACAACGTCGCGCTTGGGCTGGAGGCGCAGGGCATTTTGAAGAGCCAGCGTCACCGCGTCGATGCCGCGCTTGATCTCGTAGGGCTATCGTCCTTCCGCAATGCCTATCCGCACCAGCTCTCGGGCGGCATGGCGCAGCGCGTCGCGCTCGCCCGTGCGCTGGTCAATGATCCAAAAATCCTCATCCTCGACGAGCCGCTGGGCAAGCTCGACTCGCTGACCCGCATCACCATGCAGGCCGAGCTGGTCTCGCTGTGGCAGCGCAAGGGTTTTACCACGCTGCTGGTGACGCATGACGCAGAGGAGGCGCTGGTGCTCGCCAACCGCGTCATCGTGTTCAGCGACCGCCCTGCGCGCGTGAAGGCCGATATCCGTGTCGACCGGCCCTATCCGCGCCATCGCGGTGATCCGTATCTGGCCGATTTGCGCCGCCAGATTCTTGGCCTGCTCGGATTGGACGCCACATGGTAACTTCGATCGCCAAGGGGCGCGCGGCGCATCACGAGCCCGACTACGTCGCACGTGCCGAGGCGCTGGCCGAGGCTTTCGCCGCCCGTGCGGCCGAATACGATCGCACCGGAAGCTTCCCGTTCGAGAATTTTCGCGAGCTGTCCGAGGCGGGTCTGCTGTCGCTGACGGTGCCTGCCGCCCATGGCGGCGCCGGGGCAGGCGCACGATACGCCGCCCGCGTCCTCGGCATCATCGGCAAGGCCGATCCGTCGACCGCGCTGGTGCTGTCGATGCACTACATCAACCATCTGGTGATGGCACGGAGCCCGACCTGGCCGGCAAGGCTGTCGCGCAAGCTTGCGCGCGAGAGTGTCGAAGGCCTTGCGCTCGTCAACGCGCTCCGCGTCGAGCCCGAACTGGGCTCGCCTGCGCGCGGCGGCCTGCCCGCGACCATTGCACGCCGGACCGAGACCGGCTGGCGGCTCTCGGGGCACAAGATTTATTCGACGGGATCGCCGATCCTGAAATGGTATCTGGTCTGGGCTCGGACGGACGAAGCCGAGCCGCGCGTCGGACAGTTCCTGGTGCCGGCGGGCCTGCCGGGCACGCGCATCGTCGAGACATGGGATCATCACGGCCTGCGCGCCAGCGGCAGCCACGACGTCATCTTCGACGACGTCGTGATCCCCCTCGATGCCGAGATCGACGTTCGCAAACCGGCGGACTGGCGCGTACCTGATGTCGCGCAGGCGACCGTCCACACGATTTTCGTCGCCGCGATCTATGACGGCGTTGCGCGGGCTGCACGCGACTGGCTGGTCGGGTTCCTGAAGCAGCGGGTGCCGGCCGGCCTGGGCGCGCCGCTTGCGACCTTGCCGCGCGCGCAGGAGATCCTTGGCGCGATCGAAGCTCGGCTTGCGGTGAATGCGCGGCTGATCGCATCCTTCGCTGGCGATTTCGATGACGGTGTCGAGCTTTCCGCGGCCGAGTCCAACGTCATCAAGTTGACCGTGACCAACAACGCCGTCGCCGCGGTTGAGGATGCCTTGTCGCTGACCGGCAATCACGGCCTGTCCCGCGCCAATCCGCTGGAGCGGCACTATCGCGATGTCCTCTGCGGCCGCGTGCACACGCCGCAGGACGATTCCACGCGCACCGGCCTCGGCCGTGCCGCATTGGGCCTCTAGCCTGCCGCCAAACATTCAGGGAGAACATCATGTCGATCGAGTTCATCGGCTTTATCGCCAACAGTAATGCGTCCGAGACCATCGTGCGCCAGGGTCCGCTGCTCGATCCAGCCTATATCGAGACCGTGGCGAAGGCGCATGAGCTCGCGGGTTTCGACCGCGCGCTGCTGGCGTTCCATTCGACCACGCCGGATGCGCTTCAGGTCGCGCAGCATGTGCTGACCATCACCAAGTCGTTAAAGGTAATGATTGCGCAGCGACCGGGCTTTACCGCACCGACGCTGCTCGCGCGGCAGCTGGCGACGCTTGACCAACTCTATGGAGGCCGCGTCTCGCTGCACGTCATCACCGGCGGCAATGCAGCCGAGCTCAGGCAGGACGGCAACACGCTCGACGACAAGGACGAGCGTTACGCCCGTACCAGCGAGTTTCTCGATGTGGTGAAGCTGGAATGGACCAGCGAGAAGCCGTTCAACTACAGCGGAAAGTATTACAACGTCGAGAACGGTTTTTCGCAGGTGAAGCCGCTGCAGAAGGCCGGCATCTACACCTTCGTCGGTGGTGGCTCCGACGCTGCGATCGACGTCGCGGGCAAGCATGCCGACACCTTTGCGCTGTGGGGCGAATCCTATGCGCAGGTGCGTGACGTCACCTCGCGCGTTCACAATGCGGCCGTCAGGCAGGGCCGTCCGACGCCGCGCTTCAGCCTCTCGGTGCGACCGATCATCGCCCCGACCGAGAAGCAGGCCTGGGAAAAGGCGGAAGAGATTCTTGCGCGCGCCACTGCGCTCCAGGACAAGACCGGCTATCGCAAGCCCGCCGACGGCCATGCCACCGCCGGCGCGCGGCGCCTGCTCTCGCTCGCCGACCAAGGCAGCCGCATCGACAAGCGGCTGTGGACCGAGATCGCAAAGCTCACCGGCGCCAACAGCAACACCACCGCGCTGGTCGGCACGCCCGAGCAGGTCGCCGAGGTCTTCGGCGACTATTACGACCTCGGCGTCAACCATTTCCTGATCCGCGGCTTCGATCCCCTGATCGATGCCATCGAATACGGCCGCGAGCTGATCCCGCTGACGCGCGAGCTGATCGCCAAGCGCCAGGCCGTTCGCGGCGAGGCGGCGGAATGATCCGTCTCATGCTGGCCGGTGCGCTGCTGTTCGGCTCGTTCGAACTGGCAGCAGCGCAAACCATCCTGCGAGTCGGCGACCAGAAGGGCAATTCGCAGGCGGTGATGGAAGCCGCCGGCGTGCTGAAAGACGTTCCCTACAAGATCGAGTGGAAGGAGTTTCCCGCGGCTGCGCCGCTGCTGGAAGCGCTCAGCGCTGGCGCGATCGAGACCGGTCTCGTCGGCGACGCACCCTTCACCTTCGCCGCCGCCTCCGGCGCGCCGGTGAAGGCGATCGCCGCGATCCGGCAGACGCGCGAGGGGCTTGCCATCCTCGTGCCCGAGAATTCGCCGATCAAGAGTTTTGCGGATTTGCGCGGCAAGAAGATCGCGACCGGTCGCGGCTCGATCGGGCATCAGCTGATTCTCGCCGCGCTCGAGAAGAACGGCTGGGCTGCGGCTGACGTGCAGATTGCGTTCCTGGCGCCGTCCGATGCCAAGATCGCCTACACGCAAGGCTCCGTCGACGCTTGGTCCACCTGGGAGCCTTATGTCAGCCAGGAAGAGGTGCTGTTCAAGTCGCGCCGTGTCATCACCTCGGAAGGCCTGACACCGGGGCTGAGCTTTCAGGTCGCGCGGCCCGCTGCCATCCGCGACAAGCGCGCGGAGCTGACCGACTTCGTCCGGCGCCTCACCGCGGCGCGGGCGTGGTCGCTGAACAATCTCGACAGCTATGCCGCGACCTGGGGCAGACTGATGAACATCCCAACTGCCGTGCCGCAGAACTGGCTGTCGCGCGCAAAAATCCGGATCGCGCCGATCGATGACGGCGTGGTCGCGGACGAGCAGAGCACGATCGATCTCTATTTCCGCTGGGGCCTGATCAAGCAGAAGCTCGATGCGGCCGAGATCGTAGATCGCTCGTTCTCGGATGCGATTGCGAAGGCAGGGTTGTAGTCGCCAAGCACACGCTGTGTCCCGGACGCGCTGCAGCGTGCAACGCTGCTGCGCAGAGCCGGGACTCATGCCACACAGAACACGCTCTCGGTTAGATGGGCCCCGGCTCTGCGGCGCACCACTGCGTGATGCGCCGCGTCCGGGGCACGAGACCTCACAAACACTCAAGCGTCCGTGAAGCGGAAAGACCGCATTCCAATCCAAGCCGCTTCATCGATACGTTCCTTCTGCATTTTCCGCTCGCGACAATACCCGCATTGCTATTTGCACGACCTCCCTTGCAGCACGCCTGGTCCCGTCAAAAATCATCCAGACGACCACATCGGGAGACCGGCCATGGGCCTGCAAGAAACAAGAATCGAATCGCTTCCTTTCGTCACCGCTGAACTCAACTATCTCGCGCCGGTTTCGGGCAAACCGCGCACCTACGCCTTCGATCCGCCGCCTGGCGAGCCCAAAAGCACGTCGCTGCCGGAGCCGCATCTGGTCCCGATCTTCGATGGGCGACTGATCGCGCAGAGTTTATCGCTCGACCGCGAAGGCTTTGCGCTGGTGCGGCATCCAACCCGGATAAAGGACTTCGGCAACGACGACGAGGTGAGGGCGGTCTACTATCCCGCCGTGGAGGCCTTCCTGCGCGCAACGCTGAAAGCAGACCGCGTCGTCATCTTCGACCACACCGTGCGCAGGCGCGTCGAGGGTGCCGCGGATATGCGCGACGGTGGCCCGCGTCAGCCGGCAACGCGCGTCCACGTCGACCAGACCGCCGTCTCAGGCGCCAACCGCGTGCGCGAGCATCTGCCCGATGAGGCCGCTGAGTTGCTGAAGGGCCGCGTCCAGGTGATCAATCTGTGGCGGCCGATCCGCGGTCCCTTGCGAGATTCGCCGCTGGCGATGGCTGACGGAACGACGGTCGCGCCCGACGATCTCGTCGCCTCCGATCTGATCTATCCGAGCCGTCGCGGCGAGACGTATTCGGTGAAATACAATCCGAACCATCGCTGGTTCTATTTCCCCGAGATGACGACGGACGAAGCGCTGCTGCTCAAGTGCTACGATTCCGTAACCGATGGCCGCACGCGCTTCGGGCCGCACACCGCGTTCGTCGATCCGACGACGCCGGCGGATGCGGCGCCGCGTGAGAGCATCGAAGTCCGCACGCTGGTCTTTCACAAACAGTAACAATGTGTGATGGCACCGCCGGGCGCGGCCCGGCGGCGGCTCAGGAACCCACGGGAACCAACAAGCGTTGCTGGGCGGGGCAGGGCCAACCCGGAGCGGTGCCGTGCGAGCGCAGACCACGCTATTTTCTTGCCTTGCCACTTTTTCGCTTTCTGCAGTTTCCTTTGCCCAGGCCGAAAGCGGGCTTGCCTCTTATTACGGATACGGAAAAGCCGGGAAGGGCGAGCTGACCTGCGCGCACCGGACGCGCCCCTTCGGAAGCGTGCTGAGGGTGTCCTACGGCAGCCGCTCGATTCAATGCCGCGTCAACGATCGCGGCCCCTTCATCCGCGGCCGGATCGTCGATCTCTCGGTCCCGGCTGCCAAAGCGCTGGGCATGATGAGTGCCGGCGTGGTGCGGGTCTCGGTGGAATAGACCTGCCAGGACGCTATAGTGCTGCCCAAAGCATGGGTCAGGGGGCACTATGGCCAGGATCAGGGTGGGACTCGTCGGCTGCGGCTTCGTGTCGGAGCTGCATATGTACGCGTTCCGGCGCGTCTATGGCGTGGATGTCGAGGTCGCGGCGGTCGCTGCGCGTGGCGACCACGTCATGGAATTTGCACAGCGCCACCAGATCCCACGGGTCCATCGCAGCTTCGCCGAGCTGATCGCAGAGCGCGAGCTCGATGTCATCGACATCTGCACGCCGCCCAATCTTCATGCGGGGATGATCGTCGCCGCCATGCAGGCCGGCAAGCATGTGATCTGCGAAAAGCCGTTCGCCGGTTATTTCGGCCGAGACGGCGACCAGCAGCCGATCGGCAAACATGTGCCGAAGGCGCTGATGTATGAGCGTGTGCTGGAAGAGATGGACGCCACGCGTGCCGCGATCGAGCGCACCGGAAAGCTCTTCATGTATGCCGAGGACTGGATCTACGCGCCGGCGGTGACCAAGACCGCGGAGATTCTGAGAGCGACGAAAGACAAAATCCTGTTCATGAAGGGCGAGGAGAGCCATTCCGGCTCGCACGCGGCCCATGCCGCGCAATGGGCGATGACCGGCGGCGGCTCGCTGATCCGGATGGGCTGCCATCCGCTCTCCGCCGTGCTGTATCTCAAGCAGGTCGAGGCCAAGGCGCGCGGTGAGACCATCCGCGTTGCCAGCGTCAGCGGCGATGTCGGCAATGTCACGGCCGTCCTCAAGCCGGAGGAGCGCACCTACATCAAGGCCAATCCGGTTGACGTGGAGGACTGGGGCACGCTGACCGCGACGTTTTCGGACGGCACCAAGGCCACCGTGTTCTCCGGCGACATGATCATGGGCGGCGTGCGCAATCTGATCGAGACCTACACGTCAGGCGGCTCGCTGTTCGCCAACATCACGCCGAACACTCATCTGATGAGCTACCAGACGTCCGAGGAGAAGCTCTCCTCCGTCTACATCACCGAGAAGGTCGATCGCAAAACCGGCTGGCAATATGTCTGCCTCGAAGAGGAGTGGACGCGCGGCTATCTCCAGGAGATCCAGGACTTCATGGAATGCGCCGCGACGGGACGGCAGCCGCTGTCGGATCTGACGCTGGCGTATGAGACGATCAAGGTGAACTACGCCGGCTATTGGGCGGCGGAGGAGGGGCGGCGAGTAGTGTTGTAGGGAGCGTGATGAACTCACTGAACTAGCCACAGGCACAGTGCCAATCCTTCTCCCCTTGCGGGAGAAGGTGGCGCGAAGCGCCGGATGAGGGGTTATCTCCGCGAACGCAAATGTGAGAGGATCGCTCGCGGAGATAACCCCTCACCCGTCTCGCCGCTGCGCGGCGAGCCACCCTCTCCCGCAAGGAGAGAGGGGAAGATGGCGCCGACGCGGACAATCCATTTCGGCACGCCGCCATTACGTCCCGTAGGTCGATCCCTTCGGTAGCGGAAACACCGGGTCCCGCGTCCGGATGTTCGTCGGCCACACCACCGAGATGTGCTCGCCGGCGTTCTGCATCACGACAGGGGTCGAGCGCTCGTTCTGGCCCGACATCGGCGTGCCCGGCGGGAAGAATTTCACGCCATAGCCCTGGATGGTGCCGCCGGCGGGAATGTCGACGTCGAGCGCGGCCTTGCGGATCGCTTCGGGCTCGAAGCTGCCGTACTTCTCCTTGGCGACCGGCAGCACGTTGTTGAGCAGAATCCAGGTCTGGTTGAAACCCATCGAGCAGTGCGGCGGCACGTCGGTGGCGCTGGTCTTGGCCTGGTAGCGCGAAACCATGGTCTTGGTCAGATCGCCGATTCCAGGCGCGAGCTTGGAGGCATCGAGCAGCTGGGCCGGCACCGGATCGATGTTGCAGAAATTGTCGATGTCGGGGCCGAAGGTCGCGCGCAGCTTGTCGAGCTGGCTGTAGCCGGCGCCCGCGCCGAACAGCATCTTGAAGCGCAGGCCGCTCTCGCGGGCTTGACGCAGGAACAGGGTGATGTCGGGGTTGTAGCCGGCATGCGAGATCACATCGACCTTGGCGCGCTTGAGCTTGGTCACGAGCACCGAGAGATCGGGCGCGGACGCCGAATAGCCCTCGCGCATTACCACCTGGATGCCCGCCTGCTTGGCATAGGCCTCGTCGGCCGCCGCGACGCCGACGCCATAAGGGCCGTCCTCGTGGATCAGCGCAACCTTGACGTCCTTCGGGTCCATGCCGAGCTTGCCTTGCGCGTGCTCGGCGACGAAGCCCGCGAAGGCCTGGCCGTACTGATCGGAATGGATCTGCGCGCGAAACACGTATTGCAGGTTCTTGTCCTTGAACACGGCGGTCGAGACCGCGGTCGTGATCCAGAGGATCTTCTTCTGCTGCTCGACCTTCGCGGCCATAGGCACGGCATGCGCGCTGGAATAGACGCCGTTGATGATGTCGATCTTTTCCTGGCTGATCAGCCGCTCGGCCTCGTTGATCGCCACGTCCGCCTTGCTCTGCGAGTCCGCCGCGACCGGCACGATCTTGGTCTTGCCGCCGATGCCGCCCTTTTCGTTGACGAGGTCGATGGCAATCTGGGCACCGACCGACGAGGCGACCGAGCCGCCGGCGGCGAACGGGCCGGTGAGGTCGTAGATCAGGCCGATGCGTAAATTCTCGGCTTGCGCCTGGGCGCGTGTCCAATCAAGGCTGAGTGCGGCGGCGGCAGCCGCCGAGCTCTTCAGCAGCTGCCTGCGTGAAGTCGGCATCCTATCCTCCCTCAAAAACCGTTTTATGATTTGGTCTTGTTATCTTTTTTCAAAGTATGGGGAGCGGGGCGGCGGAAAGTCAACATGGCGAAAGTCGGGGTCCGGCCTCCGCGACGCAGAACGCAATTGCGAAATGGCTGACGAGACCGCGCGCTATTGTTTCAAGCGACGGGCGAGATAGCCGGCGGTCTTGCCGCCGGCCTCGGCGACCTCTCGCGGTGTCCCCGATGCCACGATACGGCCGCCCTCATCGCCGGCGCCGGGACCGAGATCGATGATCCAGTCGCTGTGAGAGACGACATCCATATCGTGCTCGACCACGACCACGCTGTTGCCGGCGTCCACGATACGTTCGAGCTGGGCGATCAGCCGCTCGACATCCCTGGGATGAAGACCGGTGGTCGGCTCGTCCAGGACATAGAGCGTGTGACCGCGCTGCGGACGCATGAGCTCGGTCGCGAGCTTGATGCGCTGGGCTTCCCCGCCCGACAATTCGGTGGCGGACTGACCGAGGCGGATATAGCCGAGGCCGACCTCGCGGACGACCGATAGCGACCGGTTGAGGGTTGCATCCTCGCGGAAGAATTCGAAGGCCTCGTCGACGCGCATCGCCAGCGCATCCGCGACGGATTTTCCGCGGATCTTCACCTCGAGCGTCTTGTCGTTGTAACGCGCGCCCTTGCAGGTCGGGCAGGGTGCGTAGACGCTGGGCAGGAACAGAAGCTCGACGCAGACAAATCCCTCGCCCTCGCAGGTGCTGCATCGGCCTTTCGCGACATTGAACGAGAAGCGCCCGGCATCGTAGCGGCGGGATTTTGCCTGGGGCGTCGCGGCGAACAGCTTCCGGACGTGGTCGAATAAGCCGGTATAGGTCGCAAGGTTCGATCGCGGCGTGCGGCCGATCGGCCTCTGATCCACCACGACAAGGCGATCGATCTGGTCGAGGCCGGCGACAATCTCGCCGCCCAATGTCTCGACTGTGGGTGCTGCCAGGCTGTCCTCGTCCGCTTCCGCGGTCCGTGCATGGCCGAGATGCTCTGCCACGGCATCGACGAGGAATTGACTGATCAGGCTCGATTTGCCGGAGCCCGATACGCCGGTCACGCTGGCGAGAACGCCGAGCGGGATATCCACATCGAGGCCGCCAAGATTGTTGCGGGTCACACCCCTGACTTTCAGATGCGCCTTCGGCTCGCGGCGGGCCGTCGGCAGCGGCTTTCGTGGATGCGCGAGATAATGGGCGGTTCGCGATTGCGCGACCTGCCCGAGCCCTGCGGGGCGCCCGCTATAGAGGATTTTCCCGCCGCCTTCGCCCGCATCCGGCCCGACATCCACCAGCCAGTCGGCATGCTTGATCACCTCGATCTCATGCTCGACCACGAAGATCGAATTGCCCGCGTGCTTCAGCCGGTCCAGCGCCCGTAGCAGCGCCTCGGTGTCGGCGGGATGCAGGCCTGCGGATGGTTCGTCGAGCACATAGACGACGCCGAACAGGTTGGAGCGAACCTGTGTCGCAAGACGCAGCCGCTGCAACTCGCCCGGCGACAGCGTCGGCGTACTGCGCTCGCAGGCGAGATAGCCTAGGCCGAGGTCGAGCAGGACGGCCAGCCGCGCCGACAGGTCCTCGCAGATGCGCCTGGCGACGATAGTCTTCTCCGATGCGTTATCCGTCGAAGCCTTTGCGAACGGCTTCATCACCTCCTGCAACTGCTTGAGCGGCAGATGGGACATTTCGGCGATATTGAGACCGGCGAACTTGACCTTGAGCGCCTCGGGCTTCAATCGCGTGCCATGGCAGGTCGGGCAGTCCTGGGTGATCATGAATTGCGCGACGCGGCGCTTCATCATCGCACTCTCGGACTTGGCATAGGTCTGCATCACGTAGCGCTTGGCGCCGGTGAACGTGCCCTGATAGCTCGGCTCCTCCTTGCGGCGGAGGGCTCGTTTGACTTCTGCCGCAGTGTAACCGGCATAGACCGGAACGGTCGGCTGCTCCTCCGTGAACAGGATCCAGTCGCGGTCCTTCCTGGGCAGCTCACGCCAAGGCTTGTCCACGTCGTAACCCAGCGTCGTCAGGATGTCCCGAAGGTTCTGTCCCTGCCAGGCACTCGGCCAGGCCGCGACGGCGCGCTCGCGAATGGTGAGGGTGTCGTCGGGCACCATGGACTTTTCGGTGACGTCGAGCATCCGGCCGATACCGTGGCAGGTCGGGCAGGCGCCTTCCGGCGTGTTCGGCGAGAACGACTCCGCATAGAGCATCTTTTGTCCGCGCGGGTAATCGCCGGCACGGGAATAGAGCATCCTGAGCAGGTTCGAGAGGGTCGTCACGCTGCCGACGGACGACCTCGTCGTCGGCGCGCCGCGCTGCTGTTGGAGCGCGACGGCGGGTGGCAGGCCTTCGATGTCGTCGACCTCAGGGATCTGCATCTGGTGGAAGAGGCGCCGCGCGTAAGGCGACACCGATTCCAGATATCGCCGTTGCGCCTCGGCGTAGATCGTCCCAAAGGCGAGCGAGGATTTTCCGGAGCCCGACACGCCGGTGAACACGACGAGGGCGTTGCGTGGAATACTGACGTCGACGTTCCTGAGATTGTGCTCACGCGCGCCGCGCACGCGAACGAAGCCGTCATCCTGCGTCAGGCCATCTGGTTGTCTTGATCGGTCGTCCATCTCGCTGCTCCGGCCCACGCCTGGGAGGTTAACGGCAGGATCGCAAGATGGGTCCACCGATGACAGCGTACCAATGGCGTTCTGCACAAAACAAAGGCCCGTCGCGGCTGGAGCGACGGGCCTTGCAAAGGCGATGGGGGCGCTCGGGACGGGGCCGGTGCCCAGTCCGGCGTGTTACTGCGACAGCTTCACGAAGCTCGGAAACTTCAGCTTGCCTTCCGCGATCTTCTCGGGCCAGACCACGACCTGCTTGGAGTCCTGCCACTGGAAGACCAGGCCGGATACGGTCGTCGGACCGGACTTGATGCCGTGGGTGAACTCGTCGTCCTTGCCGTAGAACTGGATGCGGCCGATCGTGCCCTCGTAGTCGGTCTTTTCGAGTTCAGCGACCATCTTGTCGGGATCGGTCGAGCCCGCGCGCTTGATCGCCTCCGTGATGAAGTAGACCTCGTCGTAGGCGGTGTAGCCGGTATAGGCCGGCGGCGAGCCGAACTTGGCCTTGAACGCCGCCGCGAACGGCTTCGTCTTGGAGGTCACGGCGACGTCGGGCGTCGCGACCGCCAGCGACGGGACGCCGTCGGCGGCGCCATTGGTGTCCTTCCAGAAGGTCGGGCTCAGCGCCTGCGCGCTGATGCCGAACATCGGGACCGGCACCTGCTGGTTCTTCCACTGCACGGTCGGCTGCACGCCGACATGCGAGATGCCGGTAACGATGACGTCCGGCTTCTTGGCCTCGATATTGTTGAAGATCGGCGTGAAGTCGGTGGTGTCAGGCGAGAACCGCACGTGCTCGACGACCTTGAGGCCTGCTTTCGGAAGACAGGCCTCGTAGCCGACGTCGAGCGGCTTGGTCCAGGCGGCGTCCTCGCTCATGATCGCGACCGTCTTGAACTTGAGCTTGTCGACCAGCAGATCCTTGGCGGCGTCGCAGACGAGCTGCGCTTGCGCGGCCGAGGTCAGATAGCCGTGGAAGGTGTACTTGTTCTTCTCATAGTCGTTATGGATCGCCTTGGTGATCTCGTTCGAGGCGGCACCGGGGGTGATCAGCGGCATCTTCAGCCGCGCCGCCCAAGGCTCGAGCGCCAGCACGACTTCGCTGATGTAGCTCGCGATCACGGCGGAGACCTTGTCCTCGCTCACCGCGCGCTGGAACGCGCGTACCGAGTCCGCCGAGGAGCTCTTGTTGTCGTAGGTCACGATCTCGATCTTGCGGCCGAGAATGCCGCCCTTGGCGTTGATCTCGTCGGCGGCGATCTGCGCGCCGCCCGGCGTCGCGGCGCCAGCGATCGACTGCACTTCGGCGATGACGCCGATCTTGATCGGATCGTTCGACTGCGCATAGGCGGGAGCGGCAAGGCACAGCGCCAGCGCGGAGGCGAGGAGAAAGCTGCTGTTCAAATTCATCGATGGTCGCATGGTCGTTTCCCTTTGCTTGTTTTGTTGTTGATATGCGAACTAGAGAAAATCGGCGCCAGCTTCCGCGGCGAAGCGACCGGGATCGCCCTCCCAGACGATCCTTGCATGTTCGAGCACATAGACGCGGTCGGCATGCGGAAGCGCGAAGGTCACGTTCTGCTCGCCGAGCAGCACCGTGATCGAGGTCGTCTGCCGCAGTCTCGTTAGGGCCTTGGACAGGAGTTCGAGGATGACGGGGGCGAGGCCCAGCGTGGGCTCGTCCAGGATCAGGATCTGCGGCTGCATCATCAGCGCACGGCCGATCGCAAGCATCTGCTGCTCGCCGCCGGAGAGCGTCTGCGCCATCTGGCCCTGACGCTCCTTCAGGATCGGGAACAGCTCGAACAGCCAGGCGAGCTGTGCCGCGCGCTTGTCGTCGGCCAGATGCTGCCCGCCGAGGTCGAGGTTTTCCCGCACGCTCATCTCGCCGAACAGCTCGCGCGATTCCGGGCACTGCACGAGGCCGCTGCGGGCGATCTTCGCCGGCGTCGTGCCGCGCAGCTTCTCGCCGCTGCGCACGATCTCGCCCGTATAAGGCAGGAAGCCGGAGATGGTGTTGAACAACGTGGTCTTGCCGGCGCCGTTGAGGCCGACGATCGAGACGAACTCGCCCTCATGGACGTGGATCGAGACGTTCTCCAGCGCCTGCGCCTTGCCGTAGAACACGCTGACATTCTCGACCTGGAGCAGCGGCACCTTGTCCTTGAAGCTCGTCTCGGGTCGCGCATGGGTCTCGATGGCGCCGCCGAGATAGACCCGCCGCACCGTCTCGTTCTTCATGACGTCATCGGCCTTGCCCGTGACGATCTCCTCGCCGAGATACATCGCGAGCACGCGGTCGACCAGCGCCGCGACACTTTTGACGTTGTGGTCGACCAGCATCACCGCGCGGCCCTCGTCGCGAAAGCTGCGGATCAGGTCGGAGAAAACGTCGACTTCTGCGCGCGTCAGCCCGGCAAAGGGCTCGTCCACAAGCACGACCTTCGGATCGCGCGCGATCGCCTTGGCGAGCTCGAGCCGGCGCAGATCGGCGAAGGGCAGCGTCGGCGGGCGACGGTTCATAACGCTGCCGAGCCCGACGCGGTCGGCGATCCATTTGGCGCGCTCGACCAGCGCCTTGTCCGGAAACAGCATGAACAGGCTGTCCGGCAGCAGCGCGACCATGATGTTCTCCAGCACGGTCTGCCGGTTCAGCGGCCGCGAATGCTGGAACACCATGCCGAAGCCCTTGCGCGCGATCTTGTGCGCGGGAAGGCCGGCCACGTCCTCGCCCTCGAAGATCACCTCGCCTGATGTCGGGCGCTCGATGCCCATCACGCTCTTCATTGCGGTCGACTTGCCCGAGCCGTTCGGCCCGATCAGGCCAAAAATCTCGCCGCTATTGACCTCGAAGCCGAGGTTCTTCACGGCCGTCAATCCGCCGAAGCGCTTGGTCAGGCCACGGACTTCGAGCACGGCCCGGTTTGAAGATCGCATGTCCATCACGAGCGCGCCTCACGCGAGAGGGCCGCTCCGAGGAAGCCGCCAGGGAAGAACAGTACGACGAGGAGCGCGACGGCCGAGACGATGAAGGTCGCGAGCTCGCCGGTCGGCCTTAAGAACTCGCCGGCGACGATCAGGAAGATCGCGCCCAGCGCGGCGCCAAGCACGGTGCGCCGGCCACCGAGCACGGCCGAGACGATGACGTTGACGCCGACCGCGACGTCGACGACGGTGCCGACCGAGGCGGTGCCAAAATAGAACACCAGCAGCGCGCCTGACAGCCCCGAGAAGAACGCACTGACGATGAAGGCGGCGAGCTTGTGCTTGACGATGTTGAAGCCGAGCGCGCCGGCCTGCACCGGATCCTGGCCGCTGGCTTGCAGCACCAGGCCAACAGGCGATTGCGACAGGCCATAAAGAATGGCCGCCGAGATCGTCATGAAGCCGAGCGCGATCCAGTAATTGACGCCGGCATTGATGGAGATGACGTCGGGGATGGTCAGGCCGATCTCGCCGCCGGTGAGATCGGCGAACACCACGATGAAATTCTGCAGCATCAACACCGCGACCAGCGTGGTCAGGCCGAAATACGGTCCGCGCACCCGCAGCGCCGGCAGCGCCAGCAGCAGGCCGGCAATGACGGAGGCGAGCGCGCCGAGCACGATGCAAGCGTAAACCGACCAGCCGAACTGGGCATTGAGGATGCCGGCGGTGTAGGCGCCGACGCCGATCAGGAAGGTCGGCCCGAAATTGACCTCGCCGGCGAAGCCGAACAGCAAGTCCCAAGCCATCGCGAACACGCCGAAATAGAAGGCGACGGTGAGAAGCCCGAGCACGTAGCCGGAGACGTAGAGCGGCAGCGTCGCCGCGATGACGACCAGCGCGAGCGAGACGAAGAACAGGCGTGTCATAAAGAAGCTGGCCATCTCAGCGCCTCCCTAGAAGGCCCTGGGGCCGGATGTACATCACGAACACGAGCAGCAGCAGCGCCGGAATGGTGCGGTAGGCCGGCGAGACCAGGTAAGCCGTGAGTGTTTCGAGATAGCCGACCACGAAGGCTGCGATCAGCGAGCCGGAGACGCTGCCGAGGCCGCCGAGCACGACGATCGAGAACGCGCTCGCGGTCAGCGGTCCGACGCTGTAGGAGCTGACGCCGAGGAACATCCCGAGCAGCACGCCGGCGATGCCGGCGAGGATGCCGTAGATCGCCCACACCACAACGTAGATGTTGGTGAGCTCGAGGCCGAGCAGAGTGACACCGCGCGGGTTCATCGAGGCCGCCAGCACCGCCTTGCCGGTGCGGGTGCGGTTCACCAGGAGCCACAACAGCGCGATGACGAAGCAGCACACGATCGCGGTGAAGATCTCATTGCTGGGCGTGCGGACGCCGAGGATTTCGACGACGCCCTCGACGATCGGCAGCACGGTTTTGGCGTTGTTGGTGAAGAAATAAGCGATCACCTCCTGGATCATGATCCCCCATAGCAGCGTGCCGGTGAGGACGAAGATCTCCTTCTCTTCATTCGGGATGCGCCGGGAGTCCTGGATCGGCTTCACCACCGCGAAATAGGTGGCGAAGGATGTGAGGAGCGCGACGCCGACCCCGATCAGCGCGCCGGCATAGGTGCCGACATTCAGGATGCTGGCGGCGGCCCAGGCCGCCACCGCTGCCGCCACCATGATGGCCCCGTGGGAGAGGTTGAGGACGCCGGACACGCCGAAGATCAGCGTGAAGCCGGTGGCACCGAGAGCATAGAGAGCGCTGATGGCAAAGCCATCGATCAGAATCTGGAAAGCACGCATCTAGAATTGGCAATCTGATTTATGAGAGACGATGTTGCTGGGGCAACGTGCGGGGCCGCATGTGGAAGCTCCCGGGAGCTGGTCCCGGGAGCGTGTCCTGCTAGTTCGAGAGCTTGATGAAGCTCGGGAACTTGATGTCGACCTTGGCGACTTCCTTGGGCCAAACCGCGCTCTGCTTGCCGCCCTGCCATTGCAGCATCAGCCCGGTGATCAGGCCCTTGCCGTATTTGATCGAGTGCGTGAACGGATCGTCCTTGCCGTAGAACTGGACGCGGCCGATCGTGCCTTCCCAGTCGGTCTTCTCCAGCGCATCGACGAGCTTGTCGGCGTCGGTCGAGCCGGCGCGCTTCACGGCGTCTGCGATGTAGTAGACCTCGTCATAGGCCGTGTAGCCGGCATAGGAGGGATAGTTGCCGAACTTCTTCTTGAAGGCTTCGGCGAACGGCACCGATTTGGGTGTCACCGCGACGCCTGGGCCGGAGACGCCCTGGTAGAGCACGCCTTCCGCCGCCTGATTGGTGTCCTTGCCAAAAGTCTCGTTGGTCGCCTGCGAGGCGATGCCGAACATCGGGATCGGCACCTGCTGGTTCTTCCACTGCACCGTCGGCTGCACGCCGACATGGGAGATGCCGGTGATGATCACGTCGGGCTTGGCGCCCTCGATCTTGTTGAAGATCGGCGTGAAGTCGGTGGTATCCGGCGAGAAGCGGATGTGGTCGAGCACCTTCAGCCCGATCTTGGGCAGGCATTCCTCGTAGCCGATGTCGAGCGGCTTGGTCCAGGCGGCGTCCTCGCTCATGATGACGGCGGTCTTCATGTGCATCTTGTCGACCAGCAGGTCCTTGGCGCCGTCGCAGACGGAAAGCGCCAGCGCGGCGGAGGTCAGATAGCCGTGGAAGGTGTACTTGTTCTTCTCGTAGTCGGCATGCACGCTCTTGCTGATCTCGTTGGACGCGGCACCGGGCGTGACGAACGGCGTCTTCAGCCGCGAGGCCCAGGGCTCAAGTGCCAGCACGACTTCGCTGATGTAGCTGGCTATGACCGCGTTGACCTTGTCCTCGTTTACCGCGCGCTGGAATGCGCGCACCGAATCCGCCGAGGAGGAATGATTGTCGTAAGAGACGATCTCGATCTTGCGGCCGTCGACGCCGCCATTGGCGTTGATCTCGTCGGCGGCGAGCTGTGCCGCCTGGGGGATGGAGGCGCCGGCAATCGCCTGCGCTTCCGCGATAACGCCGATCTTGATCGGGTCGGCCGCGAGTGCCGCGCCTGAGGTCATCAACACAGCGGTTGCGGCGGTACCGAGTGCTATTCGCAACGCAACAGAGAGCGGTTTCTTCATCTTGTTCTCTCCCTTAACAGGCCTCTTATGAGCCATTATGCGCGCGACTATACCGGCGGAGACATTCTCGGCAAGTGAAACCGCGTTCAGGATTGTGAGGCACGGACTAAAGTCTAGCGCTGCGCAAATAGCGGGCAGGAAAGCTCCCGGACCCGTTTCACGCGCAGGCATGCAGATTTCGTTGGTAGGCATGCGCAGCTATCGCGGGCGCACAGCAACCCGATCGCTGAATTGCGATGCCGTCGCGTTGGCTCAGCGCGCTCGCAGCAGCAATGGATCGAGTGGCGAGAGGCGGGCCGGATCGAAGGACGAGATGTCGACGTTGCTCGTCGCACCCTCCGCGATCAGTTGCGCCATGGCCTCGCCCGTGGCGGGCGCATTCAGGATGCCCCATACATTGTGCCCGGTCGCAACATAGAGACCTTCACTTTGCGGCACCTTGCCGATCAGCGGCAGGCCGTCCTGTGTCACCGGCCGGAAGCAAGCCTGCTGCGCAATGATCCTCTCGGAGCGGAACAGCGGTGACAGCCGCTCGGACATGGTTTGCAGGCGCGCGATCGCGTCGTGGTCCGGCGTCACGGCAGCCGGATCGAGCGGAAGCGGCGCGATGTCGGAGAGAGCGGTGATATGCGTGCTGCCGTCGGCGCGAGGAAAGACCTCGATCGACACGGCGCTGCCATTCTCTTGAGACTCCAGGAACAGTGCATCGGCCGGCGCATCCGTGCCGGTGTCGTACACGATGCTCGGGCTGCGCTGGCCGTAGACGGCGGGCAGGCTCATCCATTGCGCGGCGAGCAGCGACCATGGTCCCATCGCGATCACGACGGCGTCCGCCTCGACGATGCGGCCGTCGACCTCGACGCCCGTCGCGGTCGTGCCGTTCGCATCGCGCATGATGCCGGTCACCTGGCCGGTGCGAAGCTCGGCGCCTAGCGCGAGCGCCGCGTTCATCACGGCCGAAGTGAATTTTTTGGGGTGAACGATCGCGGTGGTCTCCATCGTGCCGATGCGCTGCGCGATGATGACGCCGTTGCTGAGCCAGCCGAGCGCGGACGGTGCATTCCGGCGTGGATGGCCATCAGCAGTAACGAGGCCGCTATAAGCGCCCATCGGGCGATAGCCCCAATCGCCTGCGATCTCGTCCGGCAGCTGCGCATGGATCGCAAAGCTCCGTCGCGCCAGCGCACCGAGCGGCGAGCCCTCGCACCAGTCGCGCGCGAGGAAGCCGCCGGCCTTGCCGGACGCCGCGGCCGCCACCTCCGTCCGCTCCACGACGAGAACATCGATGCCGCGGCGGCGGAGAAACCAGGCGGTGCAGGCGCCGATCACGCCGCCGCCGCAGATCACAACGCGCACGAATGCTCTCTCATACAATGAAATCCTTTGCATGGAGATCCGCGGTATGGACCCCCTCCAGCGTGATCGTATCGGTCGCGGTCAGGTGGATCACGGCGTTTCCTGTGCTGTTATCGCTGATCAGGCTTTTCAGCGCCGCCCAGTCTGCGAAGCCGTAATCGTGCAAATTGATCAAATCATGCTCTCGCGCCGTGCTGCCGACAGCCTTGTTGCCCTGGTCGAAATCGTTGATCACGTCCAGGCCCGAGCCCTTGTTGAAGACGAAACCGTCGTCGTTCGGTCCGCCCCAGAACTGGTCATTTCCGCGACCGCCGTTCAGCATGTCCTTGCCGCCCGTGATCGAGCCGGCCGTGAACGGGGCGTAGGTCTGTGCATCGCCATACAGCAAATCGTCGCGGCGGCTGCCGAGGAGGATATCATCTCCGCCATGCGCATTGCCTGACATGTTCGAGGCGTCTCCCACGAGCACGATGGACGTGGAGTCCGGGTTGCCGTTGACAGCCGCGATCAGGATATCGTTGCCGCCACGGGCATCGTCGCTCATGTAGCCGGCGTCTCCGACCAGAGACGCGCCGCCAGATTGGGCTGCGGCACCGACGGTGTAGCTGAGGATGTCGTTGCCGCCGTGCGCATCGCCGCTCATGGAGACGAGGGCGTCGCCCGATATCGAAGCGCCGCCGTAACTGCCGACCTGGGTCACGCTGAGGATATCGTTGCCGCCATGCGCATGATCGCTCATGGCACTACCGGAGTCTCCGCTGAACGCGCCGGACGATCTGTTTCCCATCGATGCAATGACGACGTCATTGCCGCCGCCCGTGTCGGCCGACATGGCGGTTTCGGCATCGCCAAAAACACCGAGGGTCGCGTAGATCGATGTCGATGCATCGACATGAAGCACATCGTTGCCGCCATGGGCGTGGCCGGACATCGCCTGCGCATCGCCGTCCAGGAACACGTAATCGCCGAAGCCTGTGACGGTTGCAGCGAGATGGTCGTTTCCGCCGCGGGAATGTCCTTGCAGGGTCTGGTCGTCGCCAACGAATGTCAGGACCGCGTTGCCCCCGTCGACGGTCGCGATCATCTTGTCGCTGCCGCCGCGGGCGTCGTTCGGCAGGCCCGGGTCTCCGAACTCGGTCACGAATTGCTGGGACCCAACGCTGACGATGATGGTGTCGTTTGGCATACGGCGCATCGCGCAACTCCCCGTTCAAGTCGGGCGCGGGAACGAAGGGCATCATGCCTTCGCACCGCGCTGCGGCCCTTCCGCGCGATACAATCTTCGTTGGATTGATGGCGGAGATTTGCCCGGGGCGTAGCTTGATTGCGATCAGGGAACCGAGGGCGCCGGCGGTCCACGCCGACGCCCGTGCTTGTGGTCTCTCGCGCGGGCTTAGCCCGGGCCTGCGCCCTGCGTGGCCGTGTACACCGCATAGAGCGACTGGCTCGCGGCCATGAACAGGCGGTTGCGCTTGGGGCCGCCGAAGCAGATGTTGCCGCACACTTCGGGCAGCCGGATGCGGCCGAGCAGCTTGCCGTCCGGCGACCACGTCGTCACGCCGCTGTAGCCGACGGCGCGGCCCGCATTGCTGGAGGCCCAGACATTGCCGTTGACGTCGCAGCGCACGCCGTCCGGCCCGCACTTCACACCGTCGATCACGCACTCGCTAAACCGCTTCTGGTTGGTGAGCTTGTTGTCGGTGCCGACGTCGAACACGAAAATCTCGCCCTTGCCGCCGGGCCCGGTATCGCCGGGTCCCTTGCCGGTTGAGACGACGTAGAGCTTCTTGAAGTCCGGCGAAAAACACAGCCCGTTCGGATCCGGCACCTGCTCCTCGGTGACGACGAGGTCGACACGGCCGCTAGGGTCGATGCGATAACAATTGGTCGGCAGCTCGCGCTTGCCCGGTGCGAAGCCGGCCGGCTGTCCAATCCGCGGATTGAGCTTGCCGCCGGAATTGCTCGGACCGCCCGCGGCGTCGGGCTCACCTTCGTAGAGCTGGCCGCCATAGGGTGGATCGGTAAACCAGTAGCTGCCGTCAGGATGCGCGACGACGTCGTTCGGCGAGTTGAGCTTCTTGCCGTTGTAATTGTCGCAAAGCACGGTCGCGGTGCCGTCATGTTCATAACGCGTCACCCGCCGGGTCAAATGTTCGCAGGAGAGTTGACGGCCCTGGAAGTCGAACGAGTTACCATTGGAGTTGTTGGACGGCGAGCGGAACACGCTGACGCGACCGTCGTCTTCGCTCCAGCGCATCTGCCTGTTATTGGGAATGTCGCTCCAGAGCAGATAGCGGCCCTGTGCACTCCATGCCGGGCCTTCAGCCCACAGCAGGCCCGTATAGAGACGCTTGATCGCCGTGTTGGGCTGCGCGAGATCGTTGAAGGACGGATCGACCGCGATGACGTCGGGGTCCCAGAAATAGGTGGTCGGCGCGCCGTTGGGACCGAAATCGCGTGGTGGGGTGGTAATCGTCGTCGGCGGCGCGGCAGGTCCGGTCTGGGCCCGCGCGGAGCCGGCGCCGGCTATTGTGGCGGCGCCGAGCGCAAGCCCCTGAACGAGCGTTCGTCGTGAAAGCGCAGCATCATGGTCACGCTGCTTTTGGCGTGTCATCGCGTCCTCCCGGTCATGTTCGGCTGGCCGGTTGATCCGGCCGAGCAGGGCAAGGTTAGTCCGGTCCGATGACGGTTGCGAGGGGGAGGTACGCATCCTCAGCGAGATATCGGGGCGGCAAAAGCGCTGCAACCTCGAACATGGAAACGACAAATTCATCCGGCGTGACGGGTTACCGGAACTGCGCTCGGGGCATGGCCAAGCTGTGGAGCATTTCAAGCCTTGACCTCCTGCGCGAGGCTGGCAGAACGTCATCCCGGGCGTAAGTCGGAGTTCGCTGTGGCTGTCATCGTACTGGTTTTGCTGCTCGGGATTGCATTTGCGGCCGGCTATTTCAGCCGCGACTACGTCTCCCGCAAAAGGCGAGCCGAGGCGCGCCGCTGGCGGGAGTACAGCGAGCCGGATTGGCTCGGCGCCAACGCCCCAGCCAACACCAACGATATCGCCATCGCCGGCAAGGCTGCGCCGGTCGCCACCGGCGAGCTCGGTCAGATGCTGAACCGTTGGGAGAGCAGGGCTCGCGCTCGCCGCGTTGGGTAGCGGCCAGATCGCCTGATGGCTGATCGTCTGTACCCCTGGTCCCGAGCGGCTCGGAGCGTAGAGGCGTGTCTGCGCATCGAGTCCACCTCCCGGAAAGCAAAAGACGAACGCGTCGGGTGTTACTGCGGCGCTCGCTCTTGTGCCGGTCATAGGCTCGTTGCGAGCAAGATGACCGAGTCGGCGGCAGCAGTCCCGGGGCGGCGCGGGTCATCATGTCGCCAAGTGGGCCGCCGGCGAAAGCGCGTGTGCACTGCCACCTTGCCCGACATGCGGCGATTTGCTCGCGCAATTCTCCCAGGTTGTGTGAACCATTTAACACACCTGATGTCGCAATGCGCCTAATCGTGGCTCGACTGGATTCACCGGCAGGCGCAAAGGAGCCCGTCATGAGAGCGGCAGGGGTTGTCGTCGTTCTGGCTATGATTGCGGGCTCGTCATGCCAGGCCGATGAGTGTCAGAGCTTTTCGGCGAGTACAATGAAGGCGAATGGCACGGTTGCTCCGGCCAAGTGGCGAGTCGACTATCCGCCGGTGCGCCCCAATCCCAATGATCCGCAGCCTTGGGAATCGGTCGATTTTCGCACCAAGCCGGCTGACTACATGAATGCCGTGCTCAGTACCGCGAAGACGTTCTTCAAGATCGCGGATCGCAAGCTCGTCGGCACCGGTCAGGAGGAGTGGTGGATCTCGCAATGGCTCGACTACGGAAACTCCGGGCGCGAGCCGTTGATGGGGCTGACCAAGGAACGCGGCCCCGATCCCGGCGATCTGTCCAAGACCAACGCACGGGGTTCCCAGGTCTGGGCGGTCGGCTTCTACAACCGGCCGGGAGCAGCAGTCTTCGGGGAGGTCTTCGCCGAGCCCTGCAATCCGTCTTTCCCGGTCGCGATGAAATTTCCGAATGACACTGTCTCCGTCAAATTTCTGTTCACCGATGCCTCACCCGACGAAGTTGCCTACCTCCAGGGCGCACCGGAATACGACGCCTTTATCGACAATTTGGGCGCTGGCTCCGGCGGTCAGGATCCCAGCACCCGCACGATCCGGTCGGTGCGCCTGCTTCAGGTCGATATTTCAGTGAAGGATTCAGCGAAGACTGGTCGGTCGCTGGACACCGGATGGGTGTTCGGGACGTTTGTCTGGCGCGGCCCGGCAAAGGGCGACGCCCTGTTCGACAATCTCGTGCCGGTATCGCTGCAATGGGGCAACGATCCCGGTGTCTACGACGGCGCGATCCGTGAGAGCTGGATCAATCCCGATTTGCGGAACGTGACCTATGGCTGGGACCAGCGTCTCACCATGGGCTTCATGGGACGCGCCAACGGACCTGCCGACAATATCCGCTCATCCTGCCTGTCGTGTCACTCAGCGGCGCGCACGCCGCGCGCCTCGATCGGGCTGCTCGACAGTCGCTTCAACATGGACGACCTCGCCAATTCTGCGAAGGTGAAGGGCCACATCGACACCTGGTTCCAGAACATCAAGGGCAGCCAGCTCTTCCAACCGTCCGAGCCGGCTGCATCGACGCTCGACTATTCGCTCCAGCTCGAGGCGGCGGCGTTCCGAATTTGCCTTGCCTGCCAGGCCGGCGACCTTCGCGGTCCGACGCCCACCTTGTGTCGCAGCAGCGGCTTCTACAATCGGCCGGTCTGCAACGCACCTCTGGAAGTGAGCGTCCGCAAGCGGTTGCTCGACCTCGTGCCGCCCCCCCGGCAATAAGCCGGGGAAACCAGGTCAATCCTTCTGTCCATCTTTTGGCGTTGCGGTTGCTGCCATTTCTCGTCTAGAAACGGCAGATCGAGCCTCCCGGCAACCAACCGTCAACGGTTTTGACCGAGGATTGAGGGCTCAAAGGGTCTGGCAATGCTGATTCGCGGCCAAATCGATGGGATTTCGGGGGAGGTGGCTCTGGCCGCCGCCACGATCCCGGCCGCGCTGCTGCCCACCCTCCTGATTGGCGGGCTTCTTCTTACCTGCCCCTGAGGGCCGGCTGGGCGCGATGCGCCTGGGCGCTCAGGGGTTGGTCGAGATCACCGGACACCTCAAGCGCCCAGAAGACTGACGGCGCAAAAGCTCAAAAGGAATTTTCGAAATGGCCCCCGTGAACAAGTCCGATAAGGACCGCGTCATCATTTTCGACACCACCCTGCGCGACGGCGAGCAGTGCCCCGGCGCCACCATGACCTTCGAGGAGAAGCTCGAGGTCGCCGAGATGCTGGATGATATGGGCGTCGACGTCATCGAGGCCGGCTTCCCGATTACCTCGGAAGGCGACTTCCAGGCGGTCAGTGAGATCGCTCGCCGCTCCAAGAACGCCGTCATCGCCGGTCTGTCGCGCGCCCATCCGGCCGACATCGACCGCTGCGCAGAGGCGGTGAAATTCGCCAAGCGTGGCCGCGTCCACACCGTGATCGCGACTTCGCCGCTGCATATGCGGGTGAAGCTGAACAAGACCCCGGAGCAGGTGCTCGACACCTCGGTTGCCATGGTCGCGCGCGCCCGCAACCAGATCGACGACGTCGAATGGTCGGCCGAAGACGGCACCCGCAGCGAGATGGACTATCTGTGCCGCATCGTCGAAGCCGTCATCAAGGCCGGCGCCACCACGGTGAATATTCCGGACACTGTCGGTTACACCACGCCCGACGAATACACCCAGTTCATGAAGACGCTGATCGAGCGCGTGCCGAACTCGGACAAGGCGGTGTTCTCCGTGCATTGCCATAACGACCTCGGCATGGCGGTGGCGAACTCGCTGGCCGGCGTCATTGGCGGCGCGCGCCAGGTCGAGTGCACCATCAACGGCATCGGCGAGCGTGCCGGCAACGCCGCGCTGGAAGAGATCGTGATGGCGATCAACGTCCGCAATGACAAATTCCCGTTCTGGAACAAGATCGACACCACGCAGCTGACCCGCGCCTCCAAGGTGGTGTCGGCGGCGACCTCGTTCCCGGTGCAGTACAACAAGGCGATCGTCGGCCGCAACGCGTTCGCGCATGAGAGCGGCATCCATCAGGACGGCGTGCTGAAGGACGCTTCCACCTACGAGATCATGCGGCCCGAGATGGTCGGCCTGAAGCAGTCCTCGCTGGTGCTGGGCAAGCATTCCGGCCGCCACGCCTTCGTGCACAAGCTGGAGGAGATGGGCTACAAGCTCGGCCCGAACCAGCTGGAAGATGCGTTCACCCGGATGAAGGCGCTGGCCGACCGCAAGAAGGACATCTACGACGAGGACATCGAGGCGCTGGTCGACGAGGAGATGGCGGCTTCGCACGACCGCATCAAGCTGACCTCGCTGACCGTGATCGCCGGCACCCATGGCCCGCAGCGCGCGACCATGAAGCTCGACGTCGACGGTCAGATCAAGATCGAGGAGGCTGAGGGCAACGGTCCGGTCGACGCGGTGTTCAACTGCATCAAGCGCCTGGTGCCGCACGAAGCCAAGCTCGAGCTGTACCAGGTCCACGCAGTGACGCAGGGCACCGACGCGCAGGCCGAAGTCTCGGTGCGGCTGTCGCATGAGGGACGTGCGATGACCGCGCGCGCGGCGGATCCTGATACGCTGGTGGCCTCGGCAAAGGCCTATCTCGGCGCGCTCAACAAGATCGTCATGAAACGCCAGCGCGACACCGTGACGACCGCGGCGGCGAGCTGACTTAACTTCGCCTCTCCCGCTTGGGGGAGAGGGCGACACGCCTGGGTGATGCGACGCATCGTCCCAGGCGTTGCCGGTGAGAGTTCTCTCCACGCGGGGCGTGTCCCGACCTGGAGGTACCGTTGGCCTCATCCCTCTCCCGCAAGCGGGCGAGGCAGCGCAGCGGTATTCATGATGAATACCTGCCCTGCTAAGGGCCAATAGCGGCTCCGCCTCCCAGCCGCTATTGATGCAACCGGCATAAGGATCGGCCACCCGCGCGAGGAGTGGCCCAAATAACAAAGGGAGAGATTATGCGCACCTTCGCGATCGCTGCGTCCATGGCGGTCCTGGCTCTTGGCTTGACCGGGCCGGCATCGGCCCAAGCGCCCATCATCATCAAGTTCAGCCACGTTGTGGCTACCGACACGCCGAAGGGCAAGGCGTCGGAGAAATTCAAGGAGCTCGCCGAGAAGTACACCGGCGGCAAGGTCAAGGTTGAGATCTATCCGAACTCGACGCTCTACAAGGACAAGGAAGAACTCGAGGCGCTCCAGCTCGGCAGCGTGCAAATGCTGGCGCCGTCCAACTCCAAGTTCGGCCCGCTCGGCATCCGTGAGTTCGAGGTATTCGATCTCCCCTACATCCTCCCTGATCTGAAGACGCTGCGGAAGGTGACGGAAGGTCCGCTCGGCGCGAGGCTGCTCAAGCTGCTCGAACCGAAGGGCATCACCGGCCTTGCTTATTGGGACAACGGCTTCAAGGAGATGAGCGCCAACAAGAAGCTGGTGACGCCGGCCGACTATCAGGGCGTCAAGTTCCGCATCCAGTCCTCGCGCGTGCTCCAGGCCCAGTTCAAGGCGCTTGGCTCGCTGCCGCAGGTGATGGCGTTCGGCGAAGTCTACCAGGCGCTGCAGACCGGCGTCGTCGACGGGCAGGAGAACACCTGGTCGAACATCTATACCCAGAAGATGCACGAGGTGCAGAAGTACATCACCGAGAGCAACCACGGCTACATCGGCTACGTCGTGATCGTGAACAAGAAGTTCTGGGACGATTTGCCGGCCGACATCCGCGACCAGCTGACGAAGGCGATGAAGGAAGCGACCGACTTCAACAATACGCAGTCGCAGAAGGAGAACGAGGACGCGCTCGCCGAGATCAGGAAGAGCGGCAAGAGCGAGATCATCAAGCTCACGCCGGAGCAGGACGAGGCGATGCGCAAGGCCATGGAGCCGGTCTACAAGGACGCCGCAGGCCGCATCGGCCAACCGTTGATCGACGAGTTCCAAAAGGAAGCGAAGAGCACGACGAACTGATTTGAACGGACGATGAATGGGGGCTTCCGTGCCGGGCGCGGAGCCCCTTTTGTTGCGAATGATTTCCGATTGCGACTGAATGAAAATTCAGGAGCGTTATATCTTCGAAAGAAGGCGCTCCCTGTCCAACTTGTAAGTTGCACGTAAGCTGCGCTGCGCCCATCCTCACGGCATCCTTCCAGAGGAGAGTTCGCATGAGGAAGTTCACCATCGCCGCCATCGCCGTGCTCAGCATCGCCGGCTCGGGCGCGGTCTATGCCCACTATCATCGCCCGTGGATGCACGAGCACATGCGCCACATCCGGATGAACCCGGAAGATCGCGCCGCCATGGTCGACGCGCGGATCGCCGCCGTCCATGCCGGGCTGAAGCTCAACGCCGACCAGGAAAAGCTGTGGCCGCCGGTCGAGGCCGCCGTGCGCGACTTCGCCAAGCTGCGCATCGACCGCGCCAATGCGCGGATGAATGCCGGTCCCGGCGATGCCGGCAGGGACGCGAATAGAGACGCCAACAAGGATGCCGACAGGCCGGAGGATCCGGTCGCCCGCCTACGCCAGCGCGCCGAGGACATGGGGGCGACGTCGGCGGCCCTAAAGAAGATCGCCGATGCCGCCGATCCGCTCTACAAGACCCTGGACGAGGGCCAGAAGCGGCGCCTCGCCGTGCTGACCCGCCACCGCGGCCCGTTCGGCGGCGGCGAAGACGGCCCGCGCCGCCACTTCATGGAGGGTGGCATGGACCGCATGATGGAGCGCGGCATGGACCATTTCCACCGTGACCGTTTCGACCGCGACGGCGGCCCGGACCGGGACCGCGAGGGCCGGCTCTGAGCCTGCAAGGATTGCTCCGGTCACCCTTGGCGAAGCCGCTGGAATCCAGCGGCTTTTCGCTTTTTTGGGGAGGTGGGCACGCCCTTGGCATACCCTTGTCATAGCCTTGGAAAACTTACGTGCCATCGCTTGCCAGACCCGGATCGCTTTGCTAAACGACCGGCCTCGCAAGGCTTTAACCGCCTTTCGGGCGCATAGCTCAGTTGGTAGAGCAGCTGACTCTTAATCAGCGGGTCCCAGGTTCGAGCCCTGGTGCGCCCACCATTTAAATCAAGACCTTAGCGAGAGAAACCGTTCGAGAAGGCCGAACTAAAACGGTTTTTCAAGCGGCCGGGCGGCGACTCTCGGCATTGTGATGTGCTCTCCTCGTCTCCGCGGAGGCCAAAGGCGTCTCGAAGGCCGCCCGACAGAACTGCTCCATCAATGTTGTGCATCTGGGGCAGAGCCGCCCGACATGGTCGGCATCTTCCCACTTCCTTTCAATGTCATCGGCGGCGCATCGGGGCAGCTGCGCCGCGCTCCCATCGAAGTAGTGGTTGAAGTCGACGTGGACCCTCATGTTGTCCGGGCGGTAGGCCGCCATGCGATCGTAGAGAAGAACGGACGCTGCTCCGAACGCCGATAGACCGATTTGTGCATCGGTGATCTCGAGTCTTCCGTCTCCGGGTCGATCGGCAGGTCACGAACCCCGGCCTTGAGGAAGCCTCCCGCCTGCTCATGTGCACCCGCGGGATTGGGCGACAGCCGTAGCATACTGCCGTCGTGTTTCAGGCAGGAGGGATGAGCGAAGCTCCTGCGAGCAACCAGTTGAGCGCGACGAAATTCGCCCCTCCTTTGCTTTGGCGTTGCGTTCGGCAGCATACTCTCGGCACTGTTCTGCGCTTGGCACTGCTGTTGCTCCTGTCAAGAAGCTTAGCTTACGTCCGATAGCCAGAAGAGAATTGAAGCAGATCAAGCAGGCAGCTCGCAAATCGATTTTTGCCATTACCTGTTACATTAGGCCAGTTACCGCCGGCGAATGAGAACAGATCGCAATTGTCGTCGCATCGTGAGAAAAGCCGCTCCCTGGGCGGTGGACAGAGCCACCGCGCAAGGACAAACGCGGCCTAGCGCGGCATGCTTATGTTTAGCAAAGCCCCTTGCAAAACCGACCGCCAAGTCAATGTCCGATCGGCAAATATCAATGAGCGACCTGCACATGCTGCGGGGACCCGCTGGCAGGGAGCACACCGAAGCACAGCATTGCAACGTGTTTGGCAAGACGGGATTCCACGTGACATCAGTCACAACGGTGACACGATTTGCAGTTTATCGCGTCCCGCGCAGCGGGCTGACTCTCCTCGTTACCTGGTAGGTTGATCTAGATCAAATCGAGCACTTGCCACTATGGTGACTACTCTCGGGAGCCGCGGGATGCCGGTCCTGTGAAAGCAAATCGCGATTAGTCTGTCGGTCACTCGTTACGGGAGTCATCACAATGAGGTGCAGGTTCAGTATCGTTACGTTCGTCCTAATCGCCTCAGCGTTCGCCACTGAGGCGCTTGCCACGACGGCCGATATTCGCAGCATCACCTGTAGTGAATATCTCGCCATGCCGGCTACGCCGTCGAGCAAATTTTCGGCTTGGATGACCGGCTGGTTTAGTTATGAAAGTCGGAGGACGTTTGTAGATTTTGACCTGCATCGGGCAAATGTCACAAACGTAAGAGGGTGGTGCCAGTCCAACCCGAATGCCAGCGTGATGGTAGGACTGGAAAAATCGATAGGCGTAACTGCGGTGCCTAACGCTACGCTGGATTTTAACAAGATCACCTGCGGAACTTGGTTGGCATACGGTCCGGCGGATCAAGATTTTGTAAGATACTTCATGAGCGGCTACTATAACGCAGCAGCAAGCAACAGTGTATTGGACTACGAGCGCCTGCAGAGGAACTCCAGCGCGGTCGTCGCATATTGCAAGAAGAACAAATCCCGCACTCTACCAACGGCCATTCAGAATAGAGCTAGTTAGCTGGGCCAGTCTCCCGCCGCTTGCGAGCAACAGAGCGCGCCCTGTATTGGTTTGGCTCCTGTTGATGGCCGTCAGCCGAGTAGCGGCGCATTTCATCGAGGTTCGCTCAGTGACGCATGTCGGACAAGATTTGCGAAGGTTGGAGTTCTTCGCAGTTTCTCTCCTTTGATACTTCGACCGACCGCAGCCGACCTTCCAGTTCGGAAGAGGTTTATCTCACAACCAAATGCTTCCTGGGCGCGACGGCGGCAGGCGCGGACGGGGAAATAGTGAACGTCAGCCAGGTGTTCCATCCCGACGGACGGTTGGCTGCACCAAATTCGCCGTATCCCCTTAGACCAAGAGAGCCCTGCATATCTCCGATCGGGAAGCTGTACCCGATTTGCGGACCGAGGCCGAAAACGCGTGATCTAAAGCCACCGAGGATCGGGTTTTGGCCGGAGTCGTCGGTGATTTGCTGATAGGCGTATCCAGCAAGGCCGACGAAAAGCTGCTTGGTGAGGTAGTGCGATGCGCCCCAGTCGAAGTGGAAATTGATGCCGCTCTGGTACTGGGTGTCCGGATTCCTGAAATTGTAGGTGAGGCCGACGACGCCCGAGATTTCGTTTCCTGCCGCCGGGTTGAAGTAGGTATAGGCGCCTCCAATGTCGATCGCGCCATGACCGAGCCCGGTATTAGGGATCCGCGTCAGATCGTAATCGCCGACGGGAATATTGCCTGTGACGTAAGCCATGTAATTGTGGACGCCATCGTTCCAAAACACCTCCGCGAATGGCGCGAGGTCGCCGTATGAGACAAGCGAGCCTTCGAGCGTCCCAGTGCGCGTCACCACAATCGGTCCAGCCATCGCTGTCAGTGTTCCAGCGAGACTGGCGGCGGCTCTGCCGTATTGGCCGGACATGCCCACGACCAACTGACCGCCAAGCACCGTCGCCGCGAAAGTATACGATGGCGCGAGGGCGACTAGATCAGTCCGTCCGCTCAGACCCAGATTCAAACTGACGTTGACATTGGCGGGGATTCTGCTGGCTTGGATCTGTTTGGCCACAGCAGCGCTCCCCGAGGCGGCGACGCTGGAATGGTAATCGATGACACTGAGCGCCCAGCCCGGTGTCTGCTGCACGGCGGCGAGACTTGCAAACTGGCCCGGAAACCAGAATGAGCTACCCCCCTGGTCGGCATACGAAACATCAGTGCAAAGCACGAGTACAGCAATCGCGGCCGCATGGTTGATGACACAGTCTTCCGGTTTGTTTGATCTCATTTGCAAACTCTGGGCAGACGGCATTCACTACTAGGCACAAGCAACGTCCAAATGCGCGACAGAATGGTAACAGCTCGGGACATTTGCCTTAGGACGATGACGCAGTCGCAGCCCTCTCAAGGTGCTTGCGCTGGAGATGTTCGGCTTCTTGAGCGCCAAGATTTCATAAGCACAAAAAAGCCCCGGCATGCCGGGGCTTTGGTTTGGCAGGGTGAGTGCATTAATATCTGGCCGCGACCGGTGCGCCGTATCCACCGAAACGGTAATTCAACCGAAGCGTGACCATGTCCACATCCTGGCTGACCCCGCTGCCGGTGAGGACGAACCCTCCGGGAGTGACTACGCCTGCGAAGCCGGCATTATCACGCCCCATCCAGAGATGGTCGTATTCGATACCGAACGACCAATTGGGCGTGAAGCCGTACTCCCAGCCGACGCCAAGGGCGCCGCCCCAGCGTGTGTGCCCTGCCGATGCCAAGCCGACCCCGGTGACGTTGTTGAATATGTCGAACCGATTGCGCGTCACGGCGGCGCCGCCCTTCACGTAGAACAACGAGGCGTTCCATGCCCAGCCGAGCTGCGCCGTGAAGAGTCCGATGGCGTCAATCTTACCGGTTGTCGAAATCAGCGGGTCGATCAGACTGACGCGCGTATTCTTGATTTCTGCCCAATCTCCCTGCGCTTCCAGGCCGAGCACAAACTGATTGGTTTGCCAGCGGTACCCGATCTGTCCGCCAGCGAGGCCGCCGGAGCGATCGGCGCAACCACCTGCGACCGTCCCTGCTGGCGTGACGAAATCCACACAGCCGTGGCTTTGTCCCCAACCGCCGTTGGCGCCGATGTAGAACCCGGTCCAATCATAGATCGGCGCGATCACCGGGGGCGGGGCCTTGACGTAAGGTTTCGCAGCCAGATCAGCCGCTGACGCGGGTGCCGCCATGCTCACCGCCAGCAAGGCGATGCCACTCAACCAAATCTTCTTCATTCTTTTTGCTCCATCCACGTTTCACCCTAACGATGCCGGCTCTTTTCTTGGCAGTCCGGCATTCCATCTCGAAGCTAGCTGAGCCGACTGGAATTCGGTGTGCTTGCGCGGCAACAGCTGGGAAAATTGAGCAATTTGCTCGCTTCAGTTGTGTCAGGAATATTGACCAGTCAACTGGCCGCCTGAAATTTTCCGCGATGGGGCAAGGGCGCTTGGTCTCATCCCCGCACCCTTATCCTGACATCCTAGGCCCCGCGCCAGACGTGCAACACGCCTTCGCGGAAGCCGCCGACGAACTGATCAGATGCGTCCGCTGGCAGAATTTCGCCGAGATCGTCAAACGAGCCGCTCACCATGGTGGCAAGCTCGTGCGCCGAAGCATGCTCTGCCCAGCGGCGACCCAACTCCAACCCTCGTTGCCGTTCTGCCTCTGTGTCCATAGTCCTGGACCATCCCCGCGTCCGTGGCCCCGGCGAAGCTGATGCCGCGCCGGGGCCTGTACGATCTCGCCAATCCTGGAAGCTTGGGGGCTAGAAAGAATCGGCAAGGCGCGCTCTAGACAAGCAGATGCGCAGCGCTTGGCCAGTGCACTTTGTGCCAATGGGTGAATGCCCCGGCCGGCAATAGCTTTTCGGGCTGTCGGGATAACAGGCTGATCAAGGCTCGTTATCCGAAACAGCCAGTGCGATTCAATGTGCCTGAGAGCCACAGAGGTGTTCGCGGCGGCGGGCTCGTCGAGCCATCTGCAGACTTCGATCGAGGTTGCCTGGTAGCGTCTGGTCTTTGAAGCACGGAGTTAGGTTCGTTGTCGGGATGGCTCTCTCAGTCATTAATGGCGGCGCGTCCAACTTGGCATTGGGGCGGACAAGCCGCGCAAATCCGACCAGACGCCTCGCGCGTGATCAACCAGCTCCTCGGGCAGACGAACTGCCCGCTTCCACGAGCGCTAGTGTCCGCTTGAGAGCCTTAGTAGCCGTTCGGGCAAATCCAGTTTCCGTAGGCATCGTATCCGCAGCCGCCTCTGTAGTACGCGCCCGCTGCAGCGGCGCCGACTGCCGCAGCGCCTACAGCGGCTGCGCCGTAGCGGTAGCCTCGGTAGGCGCCGTAGCCGCCTCGATAGCCATAGCGTCCGCCGCGCACAGCAACTGCACCGCCTCGATAGCCTCGAACGGCCACGGCTCCGCCGCGGTAGCCGCCCGCTCGCATCGCGCCGCCGCCGTGATAGCCTCCGGCTCGCACGCCTCCACCACCACGACGGGCGAAGGCTTCGTCAGAATGCAAACTAGCTACAAGCAGCGCGGTCGCGGCTGAAGCTGCAATAAGGACTTGGCGGAGCATGGCATTCTCCTTCTGGAGCAAGAGCCGCAGCGCGCTGATGCGGCCGCGACCTTCCTGAAGTGCAATGCAGATGGCACCATCGCCGATTGACGCAGATCAAACATCTCTGTTCATCTATGTTAACTCGAGCGTTCTGGCAGGATGCAAGAGCGCTCAGGGAACACATCCACTTACGAGTGCAGACCCGAGCCTAGAAATCTATAGATCCACAAGGCGCGGAGGAATTCCGGCAACAAGTTGCCGCAACAAGTGCTGCGCTTCCTGCCAAGACCGAGGCCATGCGTAATTGTCTGGGAGTTCGCTTCCGATGGGCCAGCACCATCGGCCGAACTAGTCATTCGGCAGCGAGCGTCTAACAAGTTCAATCGCTAATACTTGCAAGCCAGCCGGAGCACACGCCGGGGAAACCACCATCTCAACCCGACATCGGGTGCAGCGCGCGCTAGTCCCCACGATCTCGCATGCTGGGTCAGCTGGCACGATGCCCCGGCAGCACTTCGGGCACGTATATCCCGCGATCTTTGGCATGAAGTCATACTCCGGACCAACATAGGCGCAGATCATGTGGTGGAATACTGGAAACAATTCTAGCGCGGAGGAGCCGCAAGCCGGGCAACCCGTTTGGTTCGCTTCGACCTGCATGCTGCACCTCGCTCCCTCTCACAACTCATCGAGCCCGAATAGTCGCACCAGCATGGAAGCGATCCGCGCGCTCAGTTGTGTGTAGTGCATGTGAACGTCGACGGCCGAGTTCAGCGCCGGGGGATGCGCGCCTGGGCTGAACCGAATTCGCGCGATTTGCGAGGCGGTACGCTCGCGCGCCGCCGACGAGCCCGCTCCGGGGTATACATCTGACACCGGCAGGATTTCAATGATCTCGCCCAGAATTCGCCGGTTGCCGAACAGCACAAAGACTTCGTTGCCGACTTTTGGATCGGACAGGCGTTCGTTAGGAACGTACCAGTCGACAAAGACATCCGTGGGGTCGAGAATTTCTGCAATCGGAGTGCCCGCCACGAGGGATTGACCGGCGCGCGCAGGATTGTTCGCGACGATGCCAGCTATGGGCGCGAAGACTCTCCCGTCTGCAAAGCTGCTTTCAACCTTTTCGAGGCGATCACCGAGTTGCCGGCTGAATTCGTCGAGAGCGGCCAACTGAGTGCTGGCTTCAGCGGCTTCCGCCTCCTGCGAGACCACGGCTTTGTTCGCCAGGGCGCGCTCCCGGGACATGTCTATGCGGTAATTCAGGCTCGCGGCCGACGAGTTTGCGATAAGTTCGACAGCTTCCTCTGCAAGCCGCAGATGTGAGCGCGCCGCGTCGAGAGATTCGCGCGCAACCCGGGCCTTGACACGCAAGTCCGCTCTGCGGCCGGCGATGTCCGCGAGCGAGCGCATATAGGTGGCGACAATTTCATCGTGCTGCGGAGACCGAACCCTTCCGATTTCTTCGCCGGCCTTGACCGACGCACCTCTCAGCACGGTGATGCTGTTGATCTGCACGATGTAAGGCAGTGAAATCAAATATCTCGGTGAGGACACGCTGCCCGGGCCGCCGAGATAAAGAATTGGCCTCCCGAAATAGACGACAAAGAATGCGAGTATGCCGAATACGATCGTCGCATAGGCGGCGCGGACAGCCCGTCCGGCCGCGCGCCGACGGCTCTCGATGGGGTCGGGGATATGGGGATCGAGCCGTGTTAGGGTGATGGTCATTTGGCCACTTCCTTCGTCCGATCGCCGAACAGTGCGCGGCGAACGCGCGGCGGCACGAAATCATCGTTCCGCGACGAGGCAAAGATGATTTCCGAAGAGTAGGAAAAGAACCGGGCGCACTTCAGATAGACACCCTGGTAAAAGGGAAAGATCAGAGCCATCTTCCAGCCAAACGTTCCGACGGATCGATGGAAGAGGGCGAACACAAGTGCCGTATTGAAGACCGAGATCCAGAGGAGCAGCACGTAGATCGCCGAGAGAAACAACACGGCATCCGAGCCGAACAACAGCACAATGTAGGCCAAGTAGAACGGCAGGCTGAGCGTCGGAACGAGATCGAAGACGATGAAATCCAGCCGTTGGATTGTGTCCGGTAAACGTTCCAGCGGATGGCGAAAACTCAGCTCGCCATACATCATGAAGCGGATGCGCAGAGCATCGCGATCCCAGCGCGCGCGCTGGCGCAACAGACTTATGCCGCTTGCGGGGCCGGCTGTTTCCGCCCAGGCGTCGGACACGAACCGAATGACATAGCCGAGTCTGCGGAGCCGCAAGGTGTACTCCATATCCTCTCCCGGGCCGACGTCGAGCCCGCCCTGCCGCGCAAAAATATCCCGGCGATACATGGAACAGGCGCCGGACAGACACGCTATCGCATCGACCGCGTCGAGGATCGACCGCCCCGCGGTGATCGACACCAGGTATTCGACGCTTTGAAGCCCTGTCCATATCGAGTCGCGTTCGTTGCTGATCGCGATGCTGCAACTTGCGCCGGCGACGAGCGGGTCGCCGAACGCAGCCGCGAGGCGCTCAACCGCGTTTGGTTCGAAGACAGTGTCGGCATCTACGGTCAAGAGTAGATCGCCGCGGGCAAACCGTGCTGCAGCGTTGATGGCAGCGCTGCGGCCGCAGCGGGTCCCATGGCAGATGACCATGTCAACCAGGCCCTGCGCTCTCGCCCGCTCCGCGACCGCGCGTGTCGCGTCCGTGGAGCCGTCGTCGACGACGATGATTTCGACAGGTCGCAGGGTTTGCCGGCGCAGCGAGTTGATCGAAGGAGCAAGCCCGGAGCCGCCGTTGAATGTCGGGATAATCACGCTTACCGTCGCTTGGCAAACCGTCCCACTGGCGCTTCGCCGCTTCGAGCTGAACAGAGCAAGAGACACCAGCGATAAGGTGTAGCGGGGGATGTCGAATATCAGCAGCGAGAAGGCGAGTAGAAATAGACTCGTTCCGGCGAGCACTTCCACCATTTCGGACATGCCGGCCACCTCCGCTACGACAGGACCACTCCGAGCATCCGACCAAACAAGGCGCGCAAGGCAATTATCAGACGGGAAAATGAAGACGATCGCGTTGATGGTCGAGTGGTAAATTGCGTAAACATTTGCGTTTTGTGTCTGCGTTATTCACCTGCATCGTCGGCTTCGGCAGTTGACGATAACCGGCTCTCGAAGGCTGATTGTTGGCGTGCCGGCATCAGTGTTGCGGTTGGAGTTGTTCCCGGTTCGATAAATCCCACAAGGCGACCGGTCCGTCCAACCTTTCAGGCGCAAGACGGCCCCAGTCTGGAAAGACTGAGGCCGGTGGGGGGCGTCGATGTACCGTTGGGGTCGGTACTCTAGAATTCTAATCGCGACACACCAATTTGCGTATTGTCCTTGAGGACAACCAATCAGCACGTCGTCCCTCTCACACATCTGCGGACCGCCCGACGGGTATGCCGGACGGTCGTCCGTGCCACGCACACGCCGTTGATACGTGTCCTACCGACGCCGCAGGCAGCAGCGACTTCCGTAATCAGGCTTTCGGGCTGTGCAATCGGGGCAGGCGTCATCGCCTGAGCCGATACTGCGAAGAAGAAGGCGAACGTGGCAATTCCGAGCGACTTGATCATATCGAGCTCCCTGGAAGCGCCCAACCGCCCGGCCGGCGCGGCGGAGCGATGGACGCGACTCCCTCAAACTGATACCCGCTCCTGTCAGAGAATTGAGATAGATCAAAGCGACTTCAGTGACTTGCCATGCGGCCATCGCTGCAGGCCGAGACGCGGGCTTAGGACTATGACCGGAAGAAGACTGCAGAGTCCAAATAGCAGCGCGCAAATATCGTCTGTAACTGCGCACCGCGAAGGAAGATTGTGTGGGGCGACAAACCACCTCGGCCTGAGATCCAACTCCGAACTGGAGCCGGGTACATCGAATAGATCATCCGTGTAGCTTCTCGATTTGTAATATGGCGTCCGCCGACGCCGAGATCCCAAGCTGCGTGGAAAGCAAGGTTTGCCCGTTCCGTCACGCAAACTCTATCTGATGGGATCTTTGCTAACACGATCGTGCAGGCGGACGCGCAGAGGCCATCGATAATCACAGTCTGGCCAGTCTCATTCAACTCGTCATATCGATCAAGGTAACGTTGAATCAAGCCACCACGGTCGTTGGCAATTCTCACGACTGCGTGGCTCTCGCCAGCGCATGCAAACATACAGGCCGAAGCGAGTAGCAGAGTAAAGGGTTTCATAATGTGCCTCTTCGACTGCGACATCAGCAAGGTTCATGACCGCCCGTGCGCGAGAGAACCCGCGGCTTGGCGATGCGCGAGACCGTGTTTTGTGGTGGTAAGTCCGGTATTCTCGGACCCGCCTTAAAGCAACACGTTGCTCGTGCGGGCGGCCCACGCTTTCCGTAACGCCGACGGATGCATCTCGCGGCATGATCCTGCTGGAGTTCTTGTGGTCTCTGAACCAGCGTTGAGTTTGAGCGCGGGCCCGAACCATGTACCGCTCATCGATCACCGCCCCTCTTTGCCCAGGCGTAGCGCCAAATGCATCGTCTGGGGGTCGCGGTTCCCGTCCGGCTTAAAGCCGAACTTGCCGAGCACCGCCAGCATCGACTTGTTCTCGGGCAGGACCTCTGCCGTGAATTCACGCAATCCGGCGTTGCAGCCGATCTCGCCAAGATGGCGCATTAAGATGGAGCCGATGCCTCGGCCCTGCCAAGCGTCGATGACGACGAAGGCCAACTCGGCTCGTCCGGGCTCAAACACGAGGTATCGAGCGCCTCCGACAATCATTGTCCGCTCGGGCTGCCCGACTTCGCACACCAGCGCGACGTGATTCATGAAGTCGACATCCATGAAGAACGCGCGCTCCTTGTCCGAGAAATGACGCTTGATCCCAAAAAAACGGCGCTGCAACGACTGCTTGCTGGTCTGATCCAGCGCGTCGAGGACAGCCGTCTCGTCGGCCGGCCGCAACGCTCGGATTTCGGCCGTGCTGCCGTCCCGCAAGTGTTCCGTCACGCTGTATTTGGCGATGTCCGACATGCGGATCTCGGCTCGGCGGCCGGAAAACACGTCGGCCTGAGGCTCGTCTATGAATGGGGCGGTCGGTTGCCCGTTTGATTTGAATCAAGGGGCCCCGCAAAAAAAGCGGGCGGCCTGAATCTCGGCGGTCAGCTCGACACATTCCGGCGGGATGATCGACGTGACACGAATGGGTCGGCGTACTCGCCGTCCAGCATTGACCTATATCAATGGCCTGCTGTTGCGGCGGGCCTTGGATGCATTCATACGACATTGAGGTCGGAGCATGCAGATGGAAGTGCCTGGATCGCCCGGTGGTCCGATGTCCGGCCTCGTCGCCTCCGCGGTTGAATACATGGTCGACGCGGGACAACGGAGCATACTCTTTCTCGATGTGATGCGCCGGCGCGGCGACCAATATCGGGAGCACGTCGCCCAAACCGCGCCACACGTTCTGCAATATGCGGCCGAACTGATCATCGATGGCCGCAAGCTGGACGAACCCGTCAATTACGCGCTTGTCCGCATCGTCCCGCCAGCCGGCGTCGAGATCGATCCCACGCGGCGGCCGTTCATCGTGATTGATCCACGCGCCGGGCACGGTCCAGGCATCGGCGGGTTCAAGGCCGACAGCGAGATCGGCGTCGCGATGAAGGCGGGACATCCCTGTTACTTCATCGGCTTCCTTCCGGAGCCCGTGCCGGGTCAGACTATCGAGCGCATCGCGCGTGCCGAGGCGCTGTTCATCGAGAAGGTGATCAGCCGTCATCCGGAAGCTGACGGGAAACCCTGCGTCATAGGCAATTGCCAAGCCGGCTGGGCGGTCATGATCCTGGCTTCGGTTCGGCCCGAACTGTTCGGCCCACTGATCATCGCAGGAGCCCCGCTCGCGTACTGGGCGGGCGTGCATGGCCAAAACCCGATGCGATATTCGGGCGGCCTGCTGGGCGGAAGCTGGCTAACTGCGCTCGTTAGCGATCTCGGCGGCGGGAAGTTCGATGGTGCCTGGCTGGTCCAGAACTTCGAAGGCCAAAACCCGTCGAACACGCTCTGGACCAAGCAGTACAATGTCTATTCGAAGGTCGATACCGAAGCCGATCGCTACCTGGAGTTCGAGCGCTGGTGGGGTGGGCACGTCAATCTCAACGCCGAGGAGATTCAGTTCATTGTCGACGAACTCTTCGTTGGCAACAACTTGGCCGCCGGCAATATCACCCTGGCCGACGGGCAGAAGGTAGACCTGCGCAACATCACTTCGCCGATCGTGGTGTTCTGCTCCAAGGGCGACAACATCACTCCACCACAGCAGGCGCTGGGTTGGATCCTCGAATGCTACGCCGACGTGGACGATATCAGGGCCTATGGGCAGACGATCGTCTATACGGTTCACGAGAGCGTCGGCCATCTAGGCATCTTCGTCTCGGGCGGCGTCGCCAAGAAGGAGCACTCCGAATTTTCCACCAACATCGATCTGATTGATGTACTACCGCCCGGCCTTTACGAAGCGACGTTCGAAGCCAAGGACGAGGAAACCACCAGTTCCGATCTCGTTGTTGGCCAATGGGTGATGCGCTGCGAGGCCCGAACGCTAGAGGATATTCGTGCCATGGGCGGCAATTCGCCTGAGGACGAGCGGCGCTTTGCCGCGGCCAAACGCGTGTCCGAGCTTAATCTTGCCGCCTACCGCAAGTTCGTGCAGCCCTGGATCAAGGGCATGGTGGCGCCGCAGACGGCGGAGATGATGCGCAATCTGCATCCGCTACGGACGCAGTATGAGGCGTTCAGCAGCCAAAATCCGTGGATGAAAGCCGTGAAGTCGGCAGCGGAAGGGCTGGAAGAGAACCGCAAGCCGGTTTCGAACGACAATCCGTTCCTGGCGTTTCAGGAGCAGGTCTCCGAGCAGATCGTTCATGCGCTGGACAGCTGGCGCGATTCGCAGGAAGCGATGAGCGAGGCGATCTTCCTCAACCTCTACGGCTCGCCGGCGCTACAGGCGGCGGTCGGCATAGATCCGAAAGCTGAACCGTCGCGCCGGCGCGAGATGCCGGCCGAACGCCGTGCGATGCTCGACAAACGGATCGCCGAGCTCCGATCCAGGATTGGCGAAGGCGGGCTTCGCGAGGCGGCCATCCGTGCCCTGCTTTATGTCGGCTCGGCGAGAGGAATGGTGGACGAGCGCAGCATCGAGGCGCTACGACAGGCTCGTCGCGACGACAGCGGAGCGCGATTAACGCTTGCCGAATTCAAGATGCTGGTTCGCGAGCAGTTCTTCATGCTGTTGCTCGATCGCGAGGCGGCGCTGGCCGTTATCCCGAAGATGCTTCCCGAAGATGTCAATCTACGCCGCGCGGCTTTCACGAAGATGAGCGAGGTGCTGTCGGCCAGCGAGGACATCACAGGCGAGCGCGCCAGCCGCCTGCAGCGTGTCGCACAGCTGTTCGGTCTCGACGCCGAAACGTCGGGGAGGGCGTCGAATGTTGCCCCTTTCGACCCCAAGGCGAAGGCCTCGTAACACTGTCTGGAAGGAACCGGCTCATGTCAGCCGACACGTCGCAGGCGCAGTCCCCGAGCAAGTACGACCGTCTGATCGCGGCCGCGCAGGCCGTGCCTGCGGCCCCAACTATCGTCGTGCATCCCTGCGATGAAAGCTCATTGCGCGGCGCTGTCGATAGTGCACAGGCCGGCATTATCCGGCCGCTCCTGGTCGGACCTGAAGGGAAGATCCGGGATACGGCCGCCAGGCACGGTCTCGACATCGCGGGCTTCGAGCTTGTTGACGCAGCACATAGCGATGAAGCCGCTGCAAAGGCGGTAGAGCTGATCCACGCCGGCCGAGGTGAGCTGTTAATGAAAGGCAGCTTGCACACCGACGAATTGATGCGCGCCGTCACCGCGAAGGCCGGGGGCTTGCGTACCGATCGGCGTATCAGCCATGTCTTCGTGATGGACGTGCCGGCCTATGCCGAGACCATCTTCGTGACGGACGCGGCCATCAACATCTTCCCTGATCTGGACGCCAAACGCGACATCATCCAGAACGCGATCGATCTGTACGTGGAAGCTGGATTCGGCAGGTCGCCGCGCGTGGCAATCCTGTCAGCAGTTGAAACTGTGACCTCGAAAATTCCGTCTACGATCGAGGCGGCAGCACTCTGCAAGATGGCGGACCGCGGGCAGATCACCGGAGGGATTCTCGATGGACCGCTGGCTTTCGACAACGCCATCGACGTGGAGGCGGCGCGCATCAAGGGGATCAAGTCCGAGGTCGCCGGTCGCGCTCAGATCCTCGTCGTTCCGGACCTGGAGGCCGGGAACATGCTGGCAAAGAATCTCGCCTATTTCGCCAAGGCGGACGGCGCGGGCATCGTGCTCGGAGCCCGGGTCCCGGTCGTCCTGACCTCACGCGCGGATTCGGCGCGTGCGCGGATGGCCTCGTGCGCGGTCGCAGCGCTGTATGCCCATGCCCGGCGCCGGCGTGCTCCAACGATTGCCGCGTGAACGCCATGGACACCATCCTTGTGGTCAACGCCGGCTCCTCCAGCGTCAAGTTCCAAGTCTACTCGATCGAGGGCGAAGGAATACTGCGGCGACAGCTGAAAGGGCAGATGGATGGGATCGGCAGCCGCCCGCGTTTGCGCGCGAGTGGCTCCACCGGCGATTCGGTGGCGGATCGGGCCTATCCGATCGAGGCGGTGCCGGATGTTCCAGCCGCGATGGACATTGCCGGCGCCTGGTTGCGGGACGAGCAACGCATTCATCCGATCGCGGTCGGTCATCGCGTCGTTCACGGCGGCCCGGACTACGATCGGCCGATCCAGCTCGATCATGGTGTCGTGACCCGGCTGGAGCGGTTCATCGCGCTCGCGCCGCTGCATCAACCCCATAATCTGGCGCCGATCCGCTCGATTCTCGGCAATTTCCCGGAGCTTCCGCAGGTCGCCTGTTTCGATACTGCATTTCACCGAACGCATAGCGCGGTGGCCGATCATTATGCGATCCCGCATCAGCTTTATGCCGAGGGCGTGCGCCGCTACGGTTTTCACGGTCTCTCCTACGAATACATTGCGAGGACCTTGCCAAAGGTCGCGCCGAAAATCGCGAATGGGCGCGTGATCGTTGCTCACCTTGGAAGCGGCGCCTCGATGTGCGCTCTCAGCGCGGGACGAAGCGTCGAAAGCACCATGGGCTTCACCGCTCTCGACGGGCTTCCGATGGGAACCCGCCCTGGTCAGATCGACCCCGGGGTGGTGCTCTATCTCATTTCGGAGAAGGGGATGTCAGCCTCCAACATCCAGAATTTCCTTTACCGCGATTGCGGCTTGAAGGGGCTATCCGGCGTCAGCAACGATATGCGGGAGCTGGAGGGCAGTGAGGATCCGAGAGCCAGACTGGCGATCGAATATTTCAGCTATCGCATAGGCCTCAATGCGGGGATGCTTGCCGCAGCGCTGCAGGGGCTGGACGCGTTTGTGTTCACAGCCGGCATCGGCGAAAATTCCGCAACAATTCGCGCGCATGTCGCCGGCCAGCTCGCGTGGCTGGGCGTCACCCTCAATCAAGCCGAGAATACGCGCCACTCACAGCTGATCTCGGGTCCCGACAGTCGCATTCCAGTCTATGTGGTGCCGACCGACGAGGAGCTGATGATCGCGCAGCACACTTTGTCAGTGCTGATGAACAGAACATCGACCAATCAACGACAGGAGAGGGCATCATGATTCCCGTATTTCCGGATACCAAGATTGCCCTGAAGGGGAAAAAAGGCCTCGTCGTGGGCATCGCCAACGACCAGTCGATCGCATGGGGATGCGCCAAGGCCTTTCGTGCGCTTGGTGCCGATCTAGCCGTCACTTACCTGAACGACCGCGCGAAGAAGCACGTCGAGCCTCTTGCCCAGGCACTTGAGGCGTCTATTTTCATGCCACTCGATGTCATGACGGAGGGGCAGACCGAAGAAGTATTTGCCCGGGTCGAGAGGGACTGGGGCCAGCTCGATTTCCTGCTGCACTCGATCGCGTTCTCACCGAAGGAAGCCTTGCACGGACGTGTGGTGGACGTCGGTCGCGACGGCTTCCTGAAGACGATGGAGGTCTCCTGCTGGTCCTTCATGCGCATGGCGCATCTGGCCGAGCCGCTGATGAAGAACGGCGGCACCATGTTCACGATGACCTATTACGGCAGCCAGATGGTGGTGGAGAATTACAACGTGATGGGTGTAGCCAAGGCTGCGCTCGAGGCCTCGGTGCGCTACATCGCCGCCGAGCTTGGCCCAAAGGGTATCCGCGTGCACGCCATTTCGCCCGGACCGCTGGCCACGCGCGCGGCATCAGGCATTCCCGAATTCGACGAACTGATGGACAAGGCGCAATCCAAGGCGCCCTCGCGCAGTCTCGTCAGCATTGACGACGTCGGCAATGCCACGGCATTTCTCGCGCTCGACGGGGCCAAGCTCATTACGGGAAGCGTTCTCTATATTGATGGCGGTTATCACATCATCGACTGAGGAGGACGGGACGCGGCTCAGCGATAGTGCAGGGCGATCAACTCGGCGACGCAGGCCGGTCGTTTGCCGCCTTCGATCTCGATGACCAGATGATAGTTCACGCGCAGCCCATCGGGAGGCACGTCCTCCGTCTCAGCAACACTGACGCGGCCGCGCAGCTTCGAACCCGCCGGGACCGGTGAAAGGTACCTGATCCTGTCGGCGCCGTAGTTCAGGGTATTGCGGAGGCCTTTCAACCCCATTACAGAGCGGATGAACATCGGCGCCAACGCCAGAGACAACATACCGTGGGCGATCGTGGTGCCGCCGGGCATTTCCGTCCTTGCGCGCTCCTGGTCGACATGGATCCACTGCCCATCGCAGGTCGCCTCCGCAAACTTGTTGATCCGGTCCTGCGTGACCTCGATCCAGTCGCTGGCGCCGATTTCGGTGCCGACCGCGGATCTTATCTCATCGAAATCGCCGAATATCCGCATGTCCATCACCTTCAGATCATCATCTCCGGGACATGGTCGCCGACGAGCAGGTCGGCTTCCGTCGCAGCCATCACTTCGCCGATCGTGACGCCCGGCGCGGTCTCAAGAAGCGTCGCCCTGCCGTCGGCAAAGCCGATCACAGCCAAGTCGGTGACGACCAGATTCACCGGCCGCGCCGAGGTCAGCGGCAAGCTGCATTTCGCAACAATCTTCGACTTGCCCTTTGCTGCGTGCTGCATGGCGACGATGACCCGCTTCGCGCCGCTGACGAGATCCATGGCGCCGCCCATGCCAGGAACCATCTTGCCCGGGATCATCCAGTTGGCGAGATGGCCATGGGAATCGACCTGAAGGCCGCCAAGCACCGTGACGTCGACATGGCCGCCGCGGATCAATCCGAACGACATCGCGCTGTCGAAGGTCGAGGCCCCGGGCAGCGCGCTGATCGGGCGCCCCCCTGCGTCCGTGAGCGTCGGATGCGCCAGGCCTTGCTCGGGGATAGGCCCTGTTCCGATCAGGCCGTTTTCCGACTGGAAGAATACCTTCAGGTCCGCTGGAACGTAGTTCGCGACCAGCGTCGGGATGCCGATGCCGAGATTGACGAGGTCGCCGCTCCGAAGCTCCTTGGCGACGCGCCGGGCGATGATGATTTGCGGATCCATGTCGTCACCCGTTTGTAATGAGGTAGTCGACGAGCGGCGCCGGGGTCACGACGTGGTCGGGCGCGATCACGCCGACTGGCACAATGTTCTCCGCCGTGACGATCACGGTGTCGGCGGCCATTGCCATGACTGGATTGAAGTTGCGCGAAGTCAGTGCGTACGCCAAGTTGCCGAGGTAGTCGGCAAGGAAGGCGTGCACCAGCGCGAACTGTGCACGCAAGGCTGTCTCAAGCAAAAAAGGCTTTCCGTCGACTTCGATCTCGCGCTTGCCCTGCGCAACCAGCGTGCCGACGCCGGTTGGCGTCAAAATTCCACCCAGCCCGCATCCCCCCGCACGAATGCGCTCGACGAAGGTTCCCTGGGGTACTAGGTCAACGTCGATCTGGCTTGCGAGCATCTGTTGCTGTGCCTTCGCATTGAGACCGATATGCGTTGCGGTCAATCGCGCGACCAGCGCAGCATCGAACAGCTTGCCGACGCCCTTGCCGGGGATCGCCGCGTCATTGCAGATCAGCGACAGGCCGCCCTTCTTCTGCCGCACCACCTCGTCGAGCAGGCGCTCCGGTGTTCCGACACCCATGAATCCGCCGACCATGACGCTCGCGCCGACCGGGATCATTGCGACGGCTTCTTCGAGGGAAATGGCCTTCATGAGGGAGAACTCCGGTCGGCGGGTGCAGGCGGTCAATGAATGCTGGAGGGCGGAAGTCGCGCTGCTTTGATCTGCGTCAAGGCTCTCCATCATTCGCGGACGATTCCCACGCTCGCGAGCGTGTCGTGCCAGAGCTTGCGCAGTTCGGTGTGTCGGCTTTCCAGGACTGTGCTGACGGTGCCTCGGAAGGGAAACAGGTCGGGACCTTTCAGGAATAGGATCTGCGCCTGCAACAGACGCCCGCTCTCGAACTCGATGCGGCGCAACGCCATCACGAAGGGGTCATTCGGGTTTGCCTCAAGCGGTAGTAACGCCGCTGGCCGGATCCCGGCGTGAACGGCATGCGCGAGCGTGGCGAGGTGGACTGCTTGCCAAAGAGAGCGATCGGCGATGCCTTCGTTCGGCGTCGGAAGCCAGGCGGCCTCCCAAGATATGGCCATATAGCCCAGAGCGAGATCCGGCACCCATGTGGTTGCGCGCATCAGAAGTGAGACTATCTCGCTCTCTCGGTAGAACTGAGCATTCAATTCTGTTTGCCAGCCGGCTTCGAACTTCGCCGGCAGGGCGAGGGCGAATTGCCTTGCGAGAGCGCCATGGGCCGAGATCAGGAAAGCGGCGACGCGGGTCTGCTGGCCGTGCGGCACGCGGCCTTCGGAGTCGAGTGGTCCGAGAAGTCCACTCATGCCCGGGTCCTCTGGACGGGGATGGCACGCAGATGGTCGTAGCCGGCGGGAAATGGAGTGAGCTCACCACCAGGATCTTCGGGCGCAATCCAGACCGCCTTGTTGCCTTGCCAGCGTCCGGCCAGCACGTCATCGGCGAAGCGCGCGAGCAGGTCGGCTGTGAGCGCGCCCTTCTCCAACGTGAAAGCGTGATAGGCCCCCGGGATGATTACGAGCGCGCTGTTGGGAATTTCGACCCGCAGGGTCTCGTGTAGGGCACGCGGCGTTAGGAAGTCGAACTCTCCGTTCAGGATCATGGTCGGAACGGCGATCGAGGCGAGTTGCGGCGTCAGCGGCTGGAAGTCGAGGAACGACTCCATCAGGTTCTGCAGCGCGTAGAGGTCATTGACCAGCCAGCCCCGCCGCTTGACACCGTCGAGCTTATCCAACAGCGGCTTCAACCATTCATCGGACAGATTCATCGGCAGCAGCAGATCCTGGAGATAGCCAGTTCCACCCAGAATTAGGCCGGTGCGTAATGCGCTGCCGATCAGGAGAAGTTGAGGCGAAAGCTCGGCAAAACAACTCATTGGCACCAGACCTGAGAGGCGCGCCCCATGCTCGATCGCGTAGCGCAGCGCGATCAGGCCGCCGAAGCTAATTCCACTGAGGAAGACTGGACCTTCGCCGAGCATCTCGATCAGGCGATGCAGCGCAAGGACATGGTCGTCCTGGTTGATGAAAAGCGTAGGCTTGTCGGAGGCGCCCTGGCCGAGCAGATCGAATGTCGCAACGCGAAATCCCCGTGCGACGAGCGCGTCGCGATAAGCGGTCCACAGTTCGGAATATTGAGTCAGTCCGTTGACCAACACGTAGGCCGGGGCCGTCACAGGACCGTCGAGCTCATACCGGATCCGGTAGGAGCCGTGGGTGAGGAATGGCATCGTGGCGACCCGGCATGCAATTCGGTGCCAAGACACTCGCGCGGGCAGTGCGAATTCCCTTGCGCTAGATCAAAGGTCGCGCCGCCTCCGCTCCTAGCGTTTGGCAAAATCAAAGCCCGCCGGAGGAATTCGCCATGATCGGGAGACAAGTCATGCGGCGATATCTCATCAGCCTGCTGTTGCTATTGATCGGGACATCGCTCGCGGTTGCGCAGCCCTTCACGCGCCGCTCGTCGCAGATGCAGCATGACGGGCTGAAGAAGACCTATGAGATCGCGAATTTCCGACTTGGCGGCAAGTACGATCTCGCCGATCCCTCGAAGTGGGAGAATGGCGGCGAGGGCGGCGTCACGCTCGAATCGCTCGGCGCCGGGAAATTGCACACCGCCTATATCGCGGTCGGTACGCCGCGGCGCAACGCCGCCGGCGAGATCACCAATGCCGTCGTCATCAACTCGTATTATTCCGGCGACGCCACCGACATGTACGAGCAGTGGGTCAAAGGAGCTGCCTTGTCAGGCACCGTGCCAATTATTGGCCCGGGCCGGCCGATCGATACGGACCGCTACTATGTCATCATGGTCGATCCGCTCGGAACCTGGGGCGCCAGCAAACCGTCGGATGGTCTCGGCGTAAGGTTTCCGCAGTACAGCTACTATGACATGGTTCAGGCCAATTACCGGATGCTGCGCGACGGGCTGAAGGTCGCGCGCGTTGCGCTGGTGTCAGGCGTTTCCATGGGCGGCACGCAGACCTATGTCTGGGGCGTGATGCATCCCGAATATATCGGCGCACTGATGCCGATCGGTGGCACCACGCAGTCGGATGGGGAAGATCCCGTCGGCAACTGGACATTCCAGATGATGACCGCGGCGATCGAATCCGATGCGGTGTGGCAGGAAACGAAAGGTGATTATTACAAGCTGCCCAAGGAGAAGCATCCGATGCCGGGCGTGGCGTTCGGCTGGTCGATCCTCGGCATGACCGGCTATGACTTTGCGTTCCGTACGACCCAGAATTGGGGCGCCGTCCAGCCCGAAATCTTTTATTGGGACCCCCCGAACGAAAAGGCGGCCTTGAACGTCGTCAACCGTGCCAAGCTTTACGATGCGGTCGACCTGGTCTGGCGCAACCGTGTCGGCGAAACGCATAACATCAACCCCTATCTCGGCCGCATTCAAGCGCGAACGCTGGTGATGCACATCACGAATGACCTGTGGCTGAACTTCAAGTTGGCTCAGAAGGCAGTCGATCGCGTGCCTGGTGCGGACCTTATTGCTCAGGAAAGCCCGGTCGCCCATTATGGTGTGTTTCCGATCATCAACCAGCGCAAGAATGACCCGAAGTTCGTTGCCTTCATGGATGATGTGGCGAGCCTCGACCGCGCGCAGAAATTCGTTGACAAGAATTATCGCGTGCCCGGCGTCGCCGAGAGCATCGACCCTAAGAAATCGTTCTGGAAAGAGTTCGTGACGTATCCCTATCCGGTCAAGTACGCCAATGCCAAAGACAAGGGCGGCAATTCCTGGCAGATCGGCTACATGGATGAATATGCCGGCACGGAGAAGGATCCGAAGATCCTTGTGATCGTCCATGGCAAAGGCGCGTTCGGCGGGCACTACGGCAACATCATGCAATATGCGCTGCGTAGCGGCTTGCGCGTGATCGTGCCCGACCTGCCGCACTACGGTATGTCCGGACCCGGCAATCTCGAGAAGAGTCCGGCGCGCACCATGCAGGACATGCGCGAGGTCATCTACGATCTCGTCGTCAACCAGCTCGGCGTCAAGAAGGCGTATTATCTCGGCCATTCGCTCGGCGGGCAGTTCGTGATGGGTTATGCCCTGACCTGGCCGGATGCAGTGCAGGGCCTCGCGCTGGAGGCGCCGTCCGGCCTCGAAGAATATCCGCGTGAGATCACCATCGCCAAGGGCAAGAAGGCACCGCTGTTTGATCCGGCCTTCGATCATGACTTCGACAAGTGGAAGGCGACCTGGGATCAGACCGGCATTCTGGCGGCCGAGAAGGCACGCGACGAGCAAAACATCCGCGACTTCTTCTATTTCAAGAAACGCGACCCTGAGACAGGTGCGGTCTCTGCGGCGAAGAGTGGCTATTTCTTCAGCGACAGTGAATACGCCCGGCTCCACACAGAGCAGCGCGTCGGACTGACCAAGGGCAATCCGAAGGAGCTCGAGCAGTGGTGCAACGTGTTCATCTACGACGTCTACACGATCGGAGCGGAGCTCCAGCAGGATGATCCGAAGAACCTGTACGAGCGGCTCACGCAGATCAAGGCTCCGATCTTCCTCGCCTTCGGCGACAAGGAGCCGTTCATCCCGACGCCCGCATTCAATGGGCTGACGGATCTCGGACGCGATGCCATCACGCCCTTCATGACACGCATGACCAATGCGGGCAATCGGCCGATCCTCAAGATTTATCCGGAGACCGGGCACTTTATCCACACGGACAACCCGGTTGAATACCCGGTAGATGTCGTGGATTTCGTGACGCGCGGAAGCGTCGACACGTCATCGCCGGTCGGGACCGATCGTATGATCAAGGGCTCGGTGGTTTCTGCTTTGCCGGTGGCACCGACGCCGGCCGGCGCCGCGCCCACTGCCGGCCTGAACAAGTAGGACCGGTCCATGCCGAGGGTGCAGGCGGGCGAAGTCGAGCTGGGCTGGCGAGAGTGGGGACGAGGCGACGTCACTGTCGTCTTCATCCACGGCAATCTCGCCAGCAAGGACTGGATCGAGCTCGCCGCCCCGCTGTTTCCTTCTGGTCTTCGCGTCATCGGCATCGACTGGCGCGGTTGCGGCGACAGCGACCGGCCGAAGCCTGCGGTCGATTACACCAACTACACGATGCTGCAGCACGCAAAGGACATGCTGGCTGCGCTCGACACTCTGGATATCAACTATTGCCATCTTGCAACGCATTCGACCGGCGGCATCATTGCGGCCCGTATGCTGCTGATGCAACCGCGCCGTTTCGGACGGGTGTTCGCGCTTGATCCGGTTACGCCGCTGGGCATGGCCTTCAATACCGATCAGATCGGACTGTTTCGGGCCATGATGGCGAGCAAAGAGTTGACCCGTTCGGTGATGGCGACCGCGGCCTCATCCCTGTTTATCCCAGAGAGCATGGCGCCGAATAAGGTCCCGCAATTCCGTCCAGGGGGCGCGGACATCCAGGCGCTGTTCGAGCGGATCATCGAACAAAGCTTCGGCGTCTCCGAAGGCATCTGGATCGGGACACCCGTCAATCTCACGCGCGAGCGGGAGAGCCGGGAATTGGAGAGCCGCATGCCCGAGATCGGGCATTCGCATCTGGTATTGTGGGGGGAACGGGACGGCTGGATCCCCCCCGCCGATCTTCATGCGATGGCCGCGGCAATGCCAGACTGTCGCCTCGTCGTGGTGCCCGGCATCGGACATTCGATGAACCTTGAAATGCCCGCGCTCTACGCCGGCTATTTTGGTGCGTGGTTCGGGGGACTTGCTGCGTAACAAGGAGGAATGACACCATGGCCGATAGCAATCCATCCGCAGCGGGTATCCGCACCATGCTCGCCGAGACGCTTCTTCGCCTGCGCAAGGCCAACGCCGAGTATTTCGAGCAGCTGGAAATGGGCTTAAGTGCCTCGAAGCTGCCGATTGCAAGCGGCGCTAAGGAGTTCTGCGGCTACATGCAGCGCAACGTCACCGCGACGTTCGACCTCGGCGACAAGCTCATGCAGGCCAAGGACATGAAGGACGCCCTCGAGATTCAATCTGATTTCTTTCAGGCGCAAATGAGATTGCTCACCGAGCAAACCAAAAGCATGGGCGAGTCTGCCATGAAGGCGGCGACCGAAGCGTTTGCACCGAAGAATTGAGCCACGCCCGTTGCGTTGGCTGCGACCGGGAATCCCAGGCGCAGGCCAGCAGGCGTTCGGGGATGCGCTCTTGGCCAAGCACAAATTCGTCGTGATCCCAGGTGTGGTGTCCAATCACAGCTGGAATTTAATCTTCGATCCGACCAGGGCGAAAGGCGCGTACCAGCTGCACCTTCAGGAAGCGTTCGCGCTCGATACGCGCCTTCATCCTACGACATCACCGCCCTAATCGGCCCCGTAGCAGCGACTGACCGCGTCTAGAGAGGCAGAACTACGAGTGCCAACCTTCGGAGGTCTGGCGGACCTCGACAGCGAGTAAAAACCGTCAATCCCACCAAACGGAATACTGGACGTCTCTAACTTTAGGCTAACCGGATTGCGGGAATGTTTCGATTCGGCCGTATATGCGGCAATTGATCCGAGAGACACCGCGCTGGCCGGCGGCTGAGCCCACCATCTGCTGCAGAATCAAACCGGATTGTTCGGCAGGGGTTCGATTCGCTCCCGCGCTACTACGGACCGTGATTTCATACGCCGAGCTACGATCGTCTACGATTTGGCACTCCAGATGGTAGCCCACTGAACATTCGCGTGAATTGGTCGGCAGCAACGACGCTGGGGGTAGCCTTACGTCTGCGACCAAGCGCGGCGCAAAGCGGGCGTCTAGCTTCGGTCATTTGGCCAGGAGGCCGAAAGCCGACCTCAGCAAGGGCTCCATTACGACTGCAAATCGCGAGGCTCTCGTTTCTTTGGTCGACCGGAACGATATAGACCCCGTACTTCCTGCTGTTGGAAAAGGTCGGCGCAGACGCCACGCAGCCATTGGCTTGCGGGGTCGTGATGGAAGCGGGCGTGCCAATATTGCTTCACCGTAAATCCGGCGATTGCCAGCGGGCAGTCGAGCACGCGCAGTCCGTAATAGTGAGCCAGCGTTTCACCAATGTGCCTTGGAAGGGTGGCGATCAGGTCAGTCGTCCCGACGATTGCAGGCAATCCCAAAAAGCCGGGTAGCTCCAGCCCAACGTCTAGGACTATTTTCTGCTCCTGCAGCGCGGCGGCGAGCAACTGATGCCCGGTGCCGGAGCGAATGAGGACGTGTGCCTCACGCCTGAAATCCTTTGCCGCGATGCGGTCGCGGATCCGAGCATGTTTCGCGTTCGCCAGGCAGACCCAATCCTGCGGAAACAGTGCCTGTTGGAAGTGTCCCGCGTCGAGATCCGAGATGTAGCCGAGCGCCAGATCGGCCTTGCCGGACTGCAGCATTCTTGGGGTGTCAGGGCCGATCTGTGTCGCCTCGATACGAACGCCGGGCGCAACGCGACGGACCTGAGCGAGAATGGAGGGAAGCAGCGTGACGTGACTTCCATCCGTCATGCAAATGGCGAAACGGCGTTTCGCGGTTGTCGGATCGAAGTCGCTGCGAAGCTCGGCCAGACGACGCAGCATCTCCAGCGCCTGCCTCGCGGTGCCGATCAGAGCCTCTGCGCGCGGCGTCGGCAGCATGCCGTCTGCTGACCGGACGAAGAGCGGATCGTCCAATTCCTTTCGCAGACGCGCCAGCCAGATCGAAATGGTCGGCTGACTTTGACCGAGCTTCTCGGCTGCCTTGGTGACGCTACCCGTTGCGAACAATGCGTCGAACAGCCTGAGCAGGCGCGGGTCCAGCAGGTTGGCCTCGATAGGATCCTGGTGCTTCATTGCGATTCACAATAACTGCTATAAAGTTCATAATATATCTAAATATCGAGCGGCCGGCTACCGTGCTTTCAACGCAGAGAAAGGCGCGGGAGAAGCGTTCGGATGAGGATCTGCTTTATCGGAGCGGGAGCCTTGGGCTCGACCATCGGCGGTACGCTGGCGCGCGGCGGGGCCGAGGTCTGGCTGATCGATCCGTTCCAGGCTCATGTCGACGCTATCAATGTCGATGGCCTACGGTTGCTCGAAGCGGGCGCCGAGACCGTTGTGAAGGTCACTGCGTGCAGTTCCGCGACCCAGGTTGGCGTAGAGGCGGACCTCGTCATTGTCCTCGTCAAATCCTACCACACGCGGGATGCCATCCGTGCCGCGGCGCCGATCATCGGGCCGCGGACGGTCGTGATGTCGCTTCAGAACGGTCTTGGTCACGAGGACATCCTGTCGGAGGAGGTTGGTCGTGACCGGGTCATGGCGGGCAAGACTTACGTCGGCGGCGTGCTGCTCGGCCCTGGTCATGTTCGTTCCGGGGTCATCGGCAAGGAGACCATCATCGGCGAGCTTGATGGTCGCTTGACGGAACGTGCGCATCGAATTTCCGAGACTTTTAATCGTGCCGGCATCCTCACCCTGCTCAGCGACAACATCTTGGGCACGATGTGGGACAAGTTGTTCATCAACGTCGCCGGAGGAGGAATTACCGCCGTTACCGGGCTGACCTATGGCGGCCTCTATTCGCTATCGATTCTGGAAGATTGTGCGCTTGCCGCAATCTCAGAGAGCATCGCGGTTGCGCAATCTGCTGGCGTGAAGATCTCGATTACCGACCCGCGACGCGCCTGGACGATGGCATCCGCTGGCCTGCCGCCCGAGTTCAAGACATCGATGCTGCAGAGCTTGCAGTCCGGCAATCTGACCGAGGTTGACTACATCCACGGCTCCGTCGTGCGTTGGGGCGCCAGGCTCAACGTGCCTACCCCGGTCAATTCCACCCTCGTCGCGCTGGTCAAGGGCATCGAATACGCCCGCAGCGACTATCCTGGAAAGTCCTGAGACGATGTCGTTGCCCCGCGCCTATGTCGAGCACGTCGCGATCCGTGTGCCGGACGTTGATCGTCACGTCGCCTTCTTTCGTGAGGTGCTTGGTCTCGCCATTCGCGACGAGCAACCCGCCGACGGTGCACGCCCGCGCCAGGTTTGGGTGGTCGGAAGCGTGCAACTCATCGAGGATCCAAATTTCGTCGGACCTGAGGGCCGTCTCGCCCATCTCGGCATCATGGTCGACGATTACGAAGGTGTGCTCACCCGTGCTGCCGCTTGGGGCGCCAAGGCGTTGCCCGCTGGGGCGAACTGGCTCGAACTGCCGGGCGGGCTCAACGTCGAGATCTTGCAAGCCAGCGCAGGCGCTGTGGAAGGCGCCTTGGCAATCAATCCACGGGCCTAAGGAAACGCGACATGACCGATGAGCGCTACTGGGACGATGCCAAGGTCGGTGACGAATGCGTCACGCCCTCGGTGACGGTCACCGAAGCAATGGTGAATGCCTACGCCGAACTGACGGGCGATTTCACGCCGGTCCATGTCGACGAGGAGTACGCGAAGACAACGCCGTTCGGCACCCGCGTCGCGCACGGGTTGTTTGGTCTGTCGCTGGCCGACGGTTTGAAGACCCGTGCCGACTACCGCTTCCTTCCGGGAATGTCGCTGGGCTGGACGTGGGATTTCAAGCTGCCGATCAAGCTCGGCGACACCGTGCACGTGAATTTCCGCGTCGGTTCAATGCGCACCACAAAGCGGGCCGGGTGGGGCATCGTTGTGCTGCCCTCGGAGCTGATTAATCAGCGCGGCGAAGTGGTGCAGCTCGGTGAGCATCGGCTGATGATTCCGATGCGCCCGAAGACCGCCGTCGCGGGAGAGCGCGCATGACCGCGCAAGATCTGCCGCTCAAAGGCATTCGCGTCATCGACTACAGTCATTTCCTGGCCGGCCCGTTCATGGGCCGTTGCCTCGCCGCGATGGGCGCGGAGGTCATCAAGGTGGAGCGTCCGAAGGGCGGCGACGCAGGCCGGGCTCATGGATATTTCAAGGACGGACAATCCGGCTATTTCCTGCAGCAGAATATGGGGAAGCAGGGACTTTGCATCGACCTGCGCGACGAGCGTGGTCTCGATATGATGATGAAGCTGGTCGACACAGCCGATGTTTTCATCGAGAATTACCGACCCGGCGCACTCGAACGTCTCGGGCTTGGTTACAAAGCGCTATCGGCCCGGAATCCGAAGTTGATCTATTGCTCGGTCTCCGCCTATGGTCACACCGGTCCCTATGCCGATCGTCCGGGCTTCGGCCTGATCGCAGAGGCGATGTCGGGGGCCCTGGCGCAATTGGGCAATCCCGGCGAAGCGCCGCCACTGCTGCGGATGCCGCTGGCCGACATGTATACCGGCATTCACGGGGTGGCTGCGATCAATGCGGCGCTAGTTGGCCGCGCGTCGTCCGGGCGCGGCCAACATATCGATCTGGCGCTGTACGATTGCATGGTCTCGATGCACGACTATGCGGTTCAGCGTTACTTCCTCTCCGGCGGCGCCGACCTGCCGAAGCAGACCGGCAGCGGACAGCCGGATTCGACGGTCTACGGCGTCTTTCCGGCCAAGGACGGCAATCTCGTCATTGCTGCGCAAGTCGATGATGCGTGGCGACGATTGGCGAGCTTGATTGGAGGGGACACGCTGGCGTCGGACGAGCGCTTCGCCAAGCCCGCTGCACGGAACGCCCATTATGCTGAAGCCATGGAGATTGTGCGCAATTGGACGCTATTGCAGCCGTCTCGAGATGCGTGTCTTGCGGCACTCGAGGAAGCAGGTGTGCCGTCCGCTCCCGTGCAGACCATCGAAGAGGTCGTCAATGATCCACAGGTCCACGCGCGCGGCATGCTGGTCGAACAGGAGCATCCGGTCCTCGGCAAGGTGACGCTGCCGAATCTGCCGTTCCGGTTCTCCGACTGCGACACCACGGTGCGCGCTCCGGCACCACTGCTTGGGCAGGACAATCGCCGCATCGCGGCATCGCTGGGACTGTCGGCCGAAGCCGTCGACGCGATGGTGCGCGACGGCGTGCTCTACAACGAAGCTGCCGTGCAGGAGTGAGCGATGAGCGATCGTTATGCGGTGATTGGCAATCCGATCGGCTTCAGCAAGTCACCTTTCATCCATGGCAATTTCGCGAAAATGACGGGACAGGATCTCGTCTATGAGGCGATCGAGGGGCCCATCGATGGCTTCAGCGTACGGGTGGATCAATTCCGGACGGAGGGCGCCAAGGGGCTGAACATCACCGCCCCGTTCAAGCTTGATGCCTTCGCTTACGCAAATGAGCTCTCAGAGAGCGCCAAACGCGCAGGTGCCGCAAACTGCCTGAAATTCGACGGCGATCGGATCATCGCCGAGAATTTCGACGGAATCGGCCTGGTGCGCGACGTCACTGCCAATCTCGGCGTCAAAATAGCCGGCCGGCGCGTCCTGATGCTCGGCGCTGGGGGAGCGGCACGAGGCGCGCTGCTGCCTTTCCTGCGCCAGCAACCGTCCGAGCTGGTTCTTGTCAATCGAACGCTGTCCAAAGCCGTGGCATTGGCCGAAGAGTCAGCCGGCTGTGGTCCCCTGATCGTGAGCGGCTACGCTGAACTGGCCGACCTTGCCGAGGGCTATGACGTCGTGGTCAACGCGACCTCTGCCAGCCTGCGAGGTGAAATGCCGCCGCTTCCGGGCAACGTCTTCCAGGGCGCGGAGCTGGCGTACGAACTCGCCTATGGCAAAGGATTGACTCCCTTTCTGCAAGCGGCCCGCGCCGAAGGCGTGGCCAAACTGGCTGACGGCGTCGGCATGCTGGTCGAGCAGGCGGCGGAGGCCTTTGTCTGGTGGCGTGGCGTCCGACCGAGCACGGCCCAGATCATCGCGCAATTGACTGTCCCATTGAGCTGACGGGCGACGCCGACAATGCATCCCAAACCCAGCTTTCTCGTCGGCCTGATCGGCAGCGGCATCTCGGCGTCTCGGACGCCGCCCATGCACGAAGCGGCCGCCGACGCCGCCGGCATCCGCTATCTCTACAAGAAGATCGATCTGACCGAGTTGAACCTCGGCGTCGAAGCGTTGCCGGAATTGCTCACGGCCGCAAGGCGGATGGGCTTTGACGGATTGAACGTGACCCATCCCTGCAAGCAGGCGATCCTTCCACTGCTGGACGAGCTTTCGCCCGACGCGGAGGCGCTTGGCGCCGTGAACACCGTGGTCGTCAGGAACGGCCGAATGACCGGCCATAACACCGACTGGTTCGGCTTTGCCGAAAATTTCCGCCGCAACATGCAAGGTGCACCACTCGGTCGCGTCGTGCAATTCGGCGCAGGCGGCGCGGGCGCGGCGGTTGCTTTCGCGCTCATGAAGCTTGGCGTGCAGGAACTGATCATCATAGACGTCGACCTGGCCAAGGCGCAGAGCGTGGTCGACGGCTTGTCCTCTCGATTTGTGAAAGGGCGCTTGAGGGTCGGCCAGGATGTAGCGGCGGCCGTGGCTGCCGCGGACGGAATTGTAAACGCGACGCCGATCGGCATGGACAAATATCCGGGAACGCCGCTGCCGCTGGCGATGCTGTGTTCCGGGCTCTGGGTCGCTGAGATCATCTACTTTCCCCTGGAGACCGCGCTGCTGCGCGCGGCGCGTGTCCTCGGCTGCCGCACCGTCGATGGTAGCGGAATGGCGATCTTCCAGGGCACCGAAGCGTTCCGCCTGTTCACGGGCGTCTCGCCTGATCCGGACGTTTTCTTCGCAACTTTCGCGTCCTTGGGAGGGTGACACCCGGCCGATGGGCGAGCGGCACGCACAACGCCCGAGAGGAAACGCAAGATGGGCTACACGCTCGATTTCTCGGTGGTTTGGCACGCAATGCCCGCGCTGTTGTGGGGATGCGTGGGGACGGTGGGTTTGGCGCTTGCTGGCATGACCCTCGCAATGATCATCGGCGTTGCGGGCGTTGCGGCCCGCGATGCGAAGGCGGCCTGGGTGCGAGTCATCGTGATCGGCTTCGTCGAGATCGTGCGCAATACGCCCTTCCTGGTGCAGATCTTCTTTCTGTTCTTTGCATTGCCGCTCGTCGGGGTGAAGCTCAATCCGACCGCCACCGCCATTATCGCACTCGGTGTGAACGGAGGCGCGTACGCTATCGAGATCATCCGCGGCGGCGTGCAATCGATTCACAAAGGGCAAATCGAGGCCGGCTACGCACTCGGACTGCACAAAGGGCAGGTATTCCGTTCCATCGTACTCAAGCCCGCGCTTCGCGCGATCTATCCCTCGCTCACGGGGCAGTTCATCATGCTGACGCTGACCTCGTCGATCTGTTCGGCTGTGTCCGCCTATGAACTGACGTCGGTTGCGCAGCGCATTGAAAGCGACACATTCCGCAGCTTCGAGGTCTATTTCTTCGTCACCTTCCTCTACCTCGCGATCTCCTGGCTTCTGATGTCGGGCTTCGCAATCATCTCCCACCGCTTCTTCTCATATCCGACGCGCTGAGGAGCACAGATCATGACACCGCATTTCGGTCTTCCCGAGTTCGGCTTCCTTCTGCGTGGTCTGCAATGGACGGTGCTGCTGACGTTGGTTGCATTCGTCGGGGGCTGTACGGCCGGCCTGATCGTCGCATTGTTGCGCACCTGCGGTCGCACGACTGTGGAATGGATGGTCCGGATCTATATCGGAATCTTCCAGGGGACACCGCTGTTGCTGCAACTGTTCGTGGTGTACTACGGCTTGGCGCTCCTCGGATTGAAGCTGTCGGCATTCGTTGCGGTCGCGATCGGGTTCACCGTCAACGCCTCAGCTTTTCTGGGCGAGATCTGGCGCGGCGCAATCCAGGCCGTGCCGCGCGGTCAGAACGAAGCGGCCATGGCGCTCGGTCTGCATTATTCCTCGCGCATGCGCGACATCGTGCTGCCGCAAGCCATTCGCATCGCGCTGCCGGCGACCATCGGCTATCTCGTGCAGCTCATCAAGGGCACCTCGCTCGCTGCCATCGTCGGCTTCATCGAACTCGCCCGCGCCGGTCAAATCGTATCGAACCAGACCTACCAGCCGTTGCTCGTCTTCGGTGTGGTCGGTGCGATGTATTTCATCCTCTGCTGGCCACTCTCATGGTGGGGCAGTCGGGTGGAGGCCAGGCTCGCCCTGGCCGGTCAAAGGTAGGTTCGGCGCACCTACTCAATCAAACACAGCCATCACCAGGAGGAGATACTCATGTTGTTTTTGCTCAATCGCCGCCATTTCGGCATTGCACTGTTGACGCTGTCGGCCATCGTTGTCGCAGGCGGCTCGCAGGCGGGCACTCTGCAGGACGTGAAGAAGAAGGGCGTCGTCGTCATCGGCATCCAGGGCGACAATCCGCCCTGGGGCTATGTCGACAGCTCAGGAAAGCAGGACGGGATCGACGCCGACATGGGGCGCGCCTTCGCTGAATATCTCGGCGTGAAGGCCGAGTTCGTCCCGCTGGCGGTGGCCAATCGTATTCCGGCGCTGACCACAGGCCGCGTAGACATTCTGTTCGCGACCATGGCCATGTTGCCCGAGCGCGCGAAGGCGGTACAATATTCCAGGCCATATGTTGCCAATGAGATTACACTTGTCGCTGCCCAGGCAACGCCGATCAACAGTAATGCCGATATGGGGAAGTACGTTATTGGCGTCCCACGCTCCTCCACGCAGGACACCCAGGTAACCAATAATGCTCCAGCGGGCGCCGAAATCCGCAGGTTTGATGACGACGCGGCCACGATCCAGGCGCTGCTCTCGGGTCAGGTGCAGGCGGTCGGCGCAAACAGTTTCTACCCGCAGCGTCTGAACGCTGCAAAGCCGGAACTTGGATTCGAGCCCAAGCTTCACTTCACCGCCTTGTACAACGGGGCCTGCACGCGCCTGCAAGAGAAGGAGTGGAACGAGACGGCAAACAAATTCATCGACGAGATCAAGTCCAATGGCAAATTGGCCGGCTTCTACGCCAAGTGGATGAAGGCGCCCGTGCCAATCTTCCCCGACTCAGTCCCCGGCGTTCCGTTCACTGTTCAATAGTCACTGCAAGCGGCCGACGCGCTGGGAGCGTTGGCCGCCGTCCGATAACGGAGGCCGAATCCATGCAGGACCAGATCCTGATCGAAATGAAGGGCGTGCAGAAATGGTACGGCGGGTACCAGGCTCTCCGCAACGTTGATCTCATTGTGCGCCGAGGCGAAAAGATCGTGCTCTGCGGTCCGTCCGGTTCGGGCAAGTCGACGCTGATCCGCTGTATCAACCGCCTGGAGGCGATCCAGCAGGGCAGTATCGTGGTGAACGGTCATCGGTTGGACGACAGCATCAAGGCCATCGACGTCGTACGTCAGGACGTCGGCATGGTCTTTCAGAGCTTCAACCTTTTTCCGCACATGACGGTCTTGCAGAACTGCATGCTCGCGCCCATTCGCGCACGCCGCATCAGCAAGGCCGAAGCGGAGGCGACCGCGCGAAAATATCTCGAGCGGGTGCGCATTGGTGAGCAGGCCGAGAAGTATCCGGCTCAACTCTCGGGCGGTCAGCAGCAACGCGTCGCGATCGCGCGTGCTCTCTGCATGCAGCCCAAGGTCATGCTGTTTGATGAACCGACCTCGGCTCTCGATCCGGAAATGGTCAAGGAAGTGCTCGACACGATGATCGGCCTCGCCAACGACGGCATGACCATGATTTGCGTCACCCATGAAATGGGTTTTGCCCGCCAGGTTGCCGACCGCGTCATCTTCATGGCTGAAGGGCAGATCATCGAAGAAAGTGTGCCCGACGCTTTCTTTCGCAATCCGCAGCACGCTCGCACCAAGCAGTTCCTTGGCGAGATCCTCGCCCATCACTGAACGGAGTTATTCCATGAGTCGTCTTGTCTACGTCCTCAACGGGCCAAATCTCAATTTGCTTGGCAAGCGCCAGCCCCACATCTATGGCCACGAGACGCTTGCGGATGTGGAGCGGGATTGTCGGGGGCTGGCCATCGAGCTCGGTCTGGAGATGCGCTTTCACCAGTCGAACAGAGAATACGAGCTGATCGACTGGATCCACGAGGCGCGCGAGACGGCTGTCGGCATCGTGATGAATCCCGCGGCTTTCACCCATACGTCGGTCGCCATCCTGGACGCCCTGAACACGTTTGACGGTACAGTGATCGAGGTGCACATTTCCAACGTGCACAAGCGCGAGGAATTCCGTCACCACTCGTTCGTCTCCAAACGAGCTGATGGGGTCATCGCCGGCTTCGGTACTCAGGGCTATCTGCTCGGCTTGCGTCGTGTGGCAAAGCTTCTTGATGAGAAGAAGGGATAGCATTGCATGAGCGCACCCGTCCGCCTGACGGTCATGGGAGCAGGTCTCATCGGTAAGCGACACATTGAACACATTCTCGCGCGGCCGGAAGCGGTGCTGTCGTCGATCGTCGATCCGACGCCGGCGGCGCGAGAGTTGGCGGTTTCGCTGAACGTGAACTGGTTTCCGTCCTTTCAGGACTTGCTCTCCGAAGATCGGCCAGACGGGGTGGTTGTCGCCACGCCTAATCAGGTGCACGTGGCCAACGGCATGGATTGTATCGCTGCGGGCATCCCGGCGCTGATCGAGAAGCCGTTAGCGGATGATATCGTGGCGGCACAGACGTTGGTCGAAGCCTCCGAGCGGGCGGGCGTGCCGCTGCTAACCGGCCACCACCGCCGCCACAACCCGATGATCCAGCGCGCCAAGGCGGAGATCGACAGCGGCAGGCTCGGCCAGATCGTATCGGTGCATGGCATGTTCTGGCTGATCAAGCCGGACGATTATTTTGAGGTGTCCTGGCGCCGCGAGAAAGGGGCGGGGCCCGTTTTCCTGAACCTCATCCACGATGTCGACCTGTTGCGGTATCTGTGCGGGGATATCGTCGCGGTACAGGCTGCCAAATCCAATCAGCTGCGTGGAAATGCGGTCGAAGAGACCGCGGTGATCATCCTGCACTTCGCTTCCGGCGCGCTGGGAACGGTCAATGTCTCCGATACCATCCAGTCGCCTTGGAGCTGGGAATTCACCACCGGAGAGAATCCGGCCTATAGCCATACGCTGGAGACTTGCTACCAGATCGGCGGCACCAGGGCATCGCTGGCGATTCCGCAACTCGATCTGTGGCATCACCCGAGCAAGGCCAGCTGGTGGACGCCGATCGAGCCCGAGCGGCTGAAGTACGAGAAGGAAGACCCGCTTGGTCTGCAAATCGCAAATTTCTGTGGGGTTATCCGCGGTACGGCCGAGCCTGTAGTGAGCGGGCGCGAAGGGCTCAAAACCCTCAAAGTAGTCGGCGCAATAAAGCGCGCAGCGGAAACCGGAGATCTCGTGTCGTTTTGATACCGGAGAGCACAGGTGTCTCAGCCGCGAGGTTTGGCACAGAAAACAGCGACGTTTGGCGGACTATCAAGGTGCCGCTGATGGCAATGCAACGAAGCACTATGATGTTTCGACGAATGCCCATTTTCGGCCGGATATGCCCAGCGATGCGACCAGTAAGTTATTGATTGTTCTCTACCCGTCGCTATCTCTAAATCAACGGGTCCCAGGTTCGAGCCTGGTGCGCCCACCATTGCAAGAATCGGTGCTTTCCTGATCTGGGCTCGTCGTGCGCTATTCGCCTCTATCCGACGCTCGACCTGAACAGCACATCCTGCAAGATCATCCTCCTGCAGGATGCGGTGCTCAAACTGGCAACAACAGCCATCAGCGGCAGACGTAGCTACCATTGACCAGAACGCGGACACACGCCGTGCCGACCGCGGCCGCACCAACTGCCGCGCCGCCCACGACCGCACGCCTGGTGGTGCGCCGTGCAACGCCGGCCACTGACACGGGTGTCAAGGGGCGTCCGACCCGTGCTTCTGCCCGGCCGAGCGAGAGCGAAAGGCCTTCGTCGGCCGACCAGTCGATTGAGCCGGACACGCCGAGGGCGATCACGGCACCTGCGAGTGATAATCTTGTGAGCATGCCACGCTTCATGATGGTCTCCGTCCTGTGAGAGTGAATTTGGATCGCTCCATGGTTCACTGCGCGGACCATTGATCAATGTCAAGGAATCGCAAGAAAACGACGCAGCTGCTAAGCGCGGGCAACACGCGAAGACGCTTCCAGCAGAATGGGAGCGGGAGCGACAGCTTTACTTCTGCACGCAGAGTGGTCTCAGCGTCTCGTCGCTGCTGCGCGCTTTCGCGTATTCCATCAGCGCCGTCCGGGCTGCTTCGCAACGCTCCGCGCTTGAAAACTCTTGTGTCGATATGACGGCGCCATTCGCGACGCCGAGCCAGCTGACGACGACCAGAACATAGGTCATGGTATCCTCCCCCTCAGCCGTCGATCTCCTGAGCGCAGATTGGCGCGAGAGGCGGCTTAATGAGCGCCGCCCATCGCGCCATCATCAAGCTCTATTGGCACACATACATGATGCCATCGCCGCCCTTCACCAGCGAGCCTGGGACGCACCCGATGCCGTTGCGCGCCGCATAGTCGGTCCAGCCGCTATAGCCGTAGCTCCACGGTCCGCCGAAGTAATAGGCTCGCACGGCGTACCAGGGCAGACCCTCGTTGGTGTAGTAGTGTCCGCGATAATAGGGAGTGACGTACAACCTCGTCGCCGCTTGCGCCTTGTCGAGCCCCAGCGAAACTCCACCTTGGTCGGTCCAGCCGATGGACAGCGTCGTGCCACATACGAGCGCGGCGACGGCAACGGCAATCTTCCTTGCGCTTATCGACTTCATGGACGTTCTCCAAAAATGAACTTCAACGCCACAATACCAACGCAGCACCGGGGCGGCGGCTTGCTTTAGATCAAGGGATTCAAACAAATCGCATCCGCTTCGTCTTCGAGTTTGCCGGATCAAGTTCGAATCAAGTTAAGTGAATCCGGATGACGACGCTCTGCCGTCCGATATGTGCATCGCGCGGGGACGCATCGGAAGCGCGCTGTCACGTGGGATCTCGGCCCCTCTCTCCACTGGAGCCAGGTATGTAATCGAGCGAACGCTTCTCGCGGGAATGCGTCATGCAGTCGGCGACAAGCTCCGAGACGGCATGATGCCTCTTGATCCGCTCTTCATCATCTCTGCCGGTTCGTTCGTGGGCTCGTGTTGCGCCTCGATCAATCTGGTGAACGCGAAGAACAGTCGGGCGGTGATGCCACCTTTCAATCGGTGCTCATCATGAAGCCTCTCGGCCGCCAAGCGTGACCAGCTTCTTGCCTCGGCCATCCAGACGGTTTGGTTTGCCGGATCCTGCCTTGCAAGCCTCCGACAAAGGGCCGCGCGCGAACTCAGCTCGAATTGACTCATCATCGGCCCTCCCTGCCAGAAGCTCGATGTACGCGGTGAGAATTCTGCGTTGCGTGCCACACCTCTGCAATTGCCCTTCCGGTCATTGTACCAAGGGGCAGGTCACAGCCACTGACCAAGCCGTGCGATACGACGCGAGGCGGTGTTGCGAAAAATCAATTCGTTGATCTGGCTCAAGCGACGCCGCGTTCGGACACGGTGAACATTGGCCTGCTGCAGCTTGCGTGGCGCTTACCAGTGAAGCGCCGCCCATGCCGCGGCAAGTGCTCACCAGGGGCGTCGCGGCGGAAGCAACGGCGGCTCGATTTAGGCAGCCGTGCCATGCAGGTTGCATTGCTTCGCCAATTCTGCCGCCGTGGCCCGTTGCTTGCCAGACGAAGATCTGCGGCGGCAATGGCGCCGACAATGCCCATCTCACGATATCTGTTCTATGTCGGCAGTACGTTGCTCGCGATGCTCTTCCTTGTGGACGCACTGGTGCCGGATCGGCCTGCCATCCACGGTGGAGCCGCGCGCTCCGCGACCATCCGCATCCATTCCGATTGGAAATTGCCCGAGCGGGTCGTTCTCGACACTAGCGTGCCGACGTTTGTCGCAACCGACATCGCCAGGGTCGAGCCTGGTGCCCTGCCGGGCGCCGACGTCTCACAGAGGCGCGCTCGCGAGGCCTTTGCTCAGCTAGGAGCAGCCGATGCTGAACGACCGCCAGCGCGTCCGTCGACAAAGGCTGATGTGAAGCCGCAGCGTCAAAACAAAAGTGCGAGGAGGCACATCGAGAAAAATATCCGGCTCGTCGCGCGGCCGCCGCAGTACGGCTGGTTTGGCAACCAGGTTTGGTGAGCGTCTCCGATCGTCGCATCTTTGGAGGGGGGCGCCCGCCATCGACACTATCAATGAGTGCACGTCGGGGCATTGCCCAATCAAAACGTCCTTCAAGATCGGGAGTAACTGACATGAGTGAAACGTCAAGGTCTGACGGAATCGATCGTCGCGGGGCTCTTTCATTGCTCGGTTGGGCCGCTGTATTCGGATTGGCGGCATCCGGCACGGTGCTGTTAGGAACAGAAGTGTCGGCGCAGACGATCGGCATGGAGCGACGCCAGGAGAGGCGGGGAGCCCGCCACGAACGGCGTCAGGAACGGCGCACGGGCCGGACTGAACGCCGCCAGGAAAGGCGTACAGGGCGCACGGAGCGCCGTGAAGAGCGGCGCAACTAGGACGCCGACATGATCTCACCGATTATCGTTCGCCGGCAGATGTCTGCTTGATCGCGATCCGGAAGCTGGCGGATGCCGCAGACCTGGTATGTCACATTCGAGGTGCAGAAGCGTGGGACCTTGCCGAAGCGGCGAAGTCCACGGGAGACACGCACATTCGAAAGCGAAGCCGAGGCGCGGGCTTTCGCGCGAGAGAAGTTCAATGAAGGATTGATCGTGTTTGCAGGCACGCTCAATCCCTTCTTGCCGCGACGGCTGATTCCCTCGAGCGACATTCCGTCCTGGATAGAGCAAGACCGAGGCGACGAAGTTGCCGGCCACGAAGCCAAAGGCGACCCGGAGAAATAGGCCGCATGTCTTGGTGCTTCATGCCGATGTTGCGTTCGAAATGTCTTGGGTGTTGCCATTATGGCACGTGGAGTTGGTGCCGTCGCCCGTAGAGTTTCAGCTGGAAGTTGGGGGATGATTGCAGTGCAACAAGCCGCCGTTCGGGCAATCAAAAAGCGGCCGGCAAGGAGAGAGCATGATGAGAAGACTTCTATTAGCAACCGTTGGTCTGGTGGCGCTGTGCACGGCGGGGACCGCCATGGCTGCCGATATGGCCGTAAAGGCGCCGCCACCGGCACCGATCATTCCGATCTACAATTGGACGGGGTTCTACATCGGCGGCAATGGTGGCTGGGCGCAGAACCACAACTGCGTCGATTTCCTTGACGCGGCTGGCGTCGCCGTCGCCTCCGGCTGCCGCGATCGATCAGGTGGCGTTATCGGTGGCCAGCTCGGTTATCGCTGGCAGGCCAGCCAGTGGGTGTTTGGTCTGGAGGCTCAGGGCGATTGGGCGGATCTCAGCAACCAGCGCGTGAGCCTGTTCGATCCGACGCTCTCCACACGCGCCAAAACGAGCGCCATCGGCCTCTTCACCGGCCAGATCGGCTACGCCTGGAATGCGTCACTGTTCTACGTGAAGGGCGGCGCTGCGGTAACAGACAATCGTCTCAGCGTGCTTGATACTGCGACCGGCGCCGAGCTCGCGGCGCAAAGCGCAACCCGCTGGGGTGGTGTCATCGGTGTCGGATTCGAGTATGGCTTCACCCCGAACTGGTCGGTGGGTCTCGAATACGATCATCTGTTCATGGGGCACCGGAATAATTCGTTCACGGTCGCCGATCCGCGACTTGCTGCTTTCGTGAACGACCGGATCACCCAGGACGTGGATATGCTCACCGTGCGCTTCAATTACCGCTTCGGAGGGGCCAACCCGGTCGTCGCGAGGTACTGAGCTCTCCAGAGTCTGACGTCTTCAGGGGGCCGGCAGTCATGTCGGCCCTCATTTTTGTGGTCTTGTCGCGCAAGCCAGTCAGCGTCTGCCGGCGCGATCGACCGGACCGCCGCGGTTGGCCGGAGTGCCGGGCCGCACCGCTTCTCGTGCGGCAGCGCGCGCGACGGGACGCACCCCCAAGACCACGCCCGGTCTTGCGACGCAATGCGTGGGGTAGTTCACGTATTGGCAGTATACGCGACGGCGCTGGCGCTTTCAGGGCTCGCGAAGACGAGCCCGGGCACCAAGAGCGCGTGCTCAGGAGAATCCGAGGCAGATCTACCAGCCGGAATAGTAGCTCCGCCTCGCGTAGTAACCGCCATAACCGCCATAGCTACCGTAGGCGCTGTAGGCACTGGGCGGGCAATATTCATAGCCGTATCCTCCGCCGTAAGAGGAGTATCCGCCGCCGTAGGAGGGATATGCACCATAGTAGCCGGAACTTGCGATCGCGCCGCCGACCACAGCGCCCGCGATCACTGCACCGGAGCCCCAGCCGCGGTAGCCTCTATATCCGTAACCTCTGTAGCCATATCCGACGCCGCGATATCCCAAACCACGATAGCCCAATCCCGCTCCGCGGTAGCCTCCGGCCCATCCGCCGCGATAACCCCAGCCTCCGTAGCGCACCTTCACCAGGTCACTATCGAGCGTGGCTCTCATGGCTCCGACGTTGGTCGGCAAGGGCGCTGCTTCGCTTCCGGCTACAGAAATCATGGTGGTCGCGACAGTAAGAATTGCTGCAAATGCTCCTTTGATGAACGTCATCATATCCTCCACTGGTTTAAATCTCGACTGACCGGCGAGAGAAGAATTCCGTCACGCCGGCGGCACGACCGTGCACATGATGTTTGCGGTCGTTACCGGCTTGGCCTTGATTTGAATCAACGAGCGAGCTTGGAGGTCGTGAGCGGCTCCGGCCGGTCGCGGGTCCGCTTGCCCGAGGCGCGGCACCAGATGGATCGTCCTTAGGTCGCAGAGCGCGGCGGGCTTGAAGAACCTGCGAATATCGCGAACATTAATCGCAACGGCTTGATCTGCATCGTCGACAATACCATAGCGGAGAGACCTGATGATCACAGTTCCGGAACTGGTGTCGCAAGCTCTGGGCGCGTTTCTGACGATGGAAACCAAGGACCGGTTCGGTGCCTCCCATGCCGGACTGACCGAACTGCTTCCGTTCGCGGCCAAGCTCACCATGGAGTGCATCGGCAACAGCGATGCTCTCTATCATAACATCGAGCATACGTTGCTCGTGACCCTTGCCGGGCACGATATCCTGACGGGGCGCGCGCTGCTCCGGCCCACCACGGCAAACGACTATGCGAATTTCATTCTGGCGTGCCTTGCCCACGACATCGGATACGTCCGCGGCGTCGTTCAGGGTGATGAGGACGATCTGTTCATCGCGGACGTGACCGGCAAAACGGTTCGTCTGCCGCGAGGATCGTCCGATGCAGCTCTCGCGCCATATCATGTGGATCGCTCGAAGCTGTTCGTGCTGGAACGGCTGGATTCCGTCGAGCAGGTGGACGCTGACCGGGTCGCTCGGGCGATCGAATATACCCGGTTTCCTTACACGATGTCTTCGAATGACAGCCTCATTGAAGAGGAGGGATTGCTGTTACGGGCCGCCGATCTCATCGGTCAGCTCGGCGATCCCAACTATCTGAAGAAGTCCAACGCGCTGTTCTACGAGTTCGAGGAGATCGGCCTCAACAAGACCCTGGGCTACGCGACGCCAGCGGACATCGTTTACAAATATCCACAATTCTATTGGAGTAACGTAGCTCCCCAGATCCAGCCGGCGATACGTTATCTCAACGTGACGTCTCGAGGCCGGCAATGGATAGCGAGTCTCTACGGTAACGTATTTCGGGCCGAGCGTGAGCTGACTCTCTCTGGACCACAGCCCTAGACCGGACCACAGCCCCAGAAGAGGCGCGACGCTTGATCTGGATCAAGCGTGCGGCGTGAGAGCAGGGGCTAGTTCACCTCAGCATGCGCGGCATGGCTGAAGGCGCGTCCGTGAAAACACTCCGTCAGATATTCTCCGGAGACGAGATCATCCAGCTTCTGATCCGGCTCGGATTGCTGGGGCTGCTGCTCGTCTGGGCGCTCCTCCTGGTCCGTCCATTCATCCCCATTTTGGCCTGGAGTGTCGTGCTTGCTGCTGCGCTGAACCCGGTGTTTCGGCGCCTTTGCGACATTCTCGGTGGCCGGCCGAAGCTTGCGGCGACGATCCTCACGCTCGTCAACCTGGCTGTGGTGATCGGACCGGCGACCTGGCTGGGCATGGGCGCGGTCGACGGGATCACCGATCTTGCCGCCCAGGTGACGGCTGGTGAATTGCATGTGCCTTCGCCGCCGCAGTCGCTCAAGGAGTGGCCAGTCATCGGGCCTCAGCTGTTCGATCTCTGGGATCAGGCGACGACCAACCTACGGTCGCTCTTGCGCGCGGTCGTGCCCTATTTGAAGCCATTTGCGAGCACTTTGCTTGGGTTTGCCGGCAATGCCGGTGTGGGAACTGTCAAGTTTCTGCTGTCGGTGGCGGTGGCCGGCGTGCTGTTTCCGTATGGACCTCAGCTCGTGGCCGCAGGGCGCAGCTTTCTGTCGCGCATCGTGCCGGACCAAAGCGAGCATTTTCTGGACTTGGCGGGAGCCACGATCCGTGCGGTGGCTCAAGGCGTGATCGGCGTTGCCATCATCCAGGCCTTGCTGGCGGGAATAGGTTTCAAGCTCGCCGGCATCGCCAGCGCGGGCCTTCTTGCCTTCATCGTGCTGTTGCTGTCGATCGTGCAGATCGGCGGGGCGATCGTCATCCTGCCGGTTATCATCTGGATCTGGACCGATAAGGAATTTCCGATCGCGCTCCTGCTGACGGTGTTTCTCGTGATCGTGTCGGTGCTCGACAATATCCTGAAACCGCTTGTCATGGGGCGCGGCCTGACCACGCCGGCGCTGGTCATCCTGATCGGAGTGATCGGCGGAACTCTCTTCCACGGAATCATCGGCCTCTTCATCGGACCGATCATTCTGTCTGTCGTCTGGGAGCTGACAGTCGCCTGGATCCGCGCTGAACGTGCTGCGCCCGCACAGCTGGCAATCGAGCGTTGACCTCCATGAGCTTGATGGAAGCTCTCGGGTGAAGATACGACGACCGGTCGGAGATGGTGGTGGAAATGCCTGGCTCGCCCCCTGACGTCGCTCGGACCGCCGGAGTCGATGCCGCGGGTCGGCATGCTGCAACATTTGCGGTGTGAGTGCCATGGACACCATTCTTGTCATCAATGCCGGCTCCTCTGATCTCCGATTCCAGATCTACTCTGTCGAAGGAGACGGCAGGCTACGGCAACGGCTCAAGGGGCAAATGGACGGCATCGGGCGCTGTCCGCGCCTGCGGGCGAGCAAGGCTGGCGGTGGTCCGCTGGCCAATCGCGCTTACCTAGTCGAAGCAGTGCCGGATGTTGCGGCTGCGATGGACATCACCGGCACCTGGTTGCGGGACGAGCTTCATATAAATCCGATTGCAGTCGGGCACCGCGTCATTCACGGTTGTACAGAGCATGACCGGCCGGTCCTCATCGATCACGAAGTCCTAGCGTGCCTGGAGCGGTTGACCGCGTTGGCGCCGTTTGATCTACCGCATAATCTGGCGCCAATCCGTTCGATCCTGGCAAATTTCCTGGCGCTACCGCAGGTCGCCTGCTTCGACACCGCATTTCACCGAACGCGTGCCGCGGTCGCCGACGATTGTGCCATTCCCCGTCACCTCTATGCCGAGGGCGTGCGACGCTACGGCTCTCATGGTCTCACTTACGAATATATTGCGAAGGCCTTGCCCAGGATTGCGCCGGAAATCGCGATGGGACGGGTGATAGTCGCGCGTCTCGGGAGCGAGGCATCGATGTGCGCGCTCAGCGGTGGACTGAGCGTAGAGAGCACAATGGCCTTCACCGCGCTCGACGAATTGCCGATGGGAGTGCGAGCGGGGCAAATCGATCCGAAAGTCGCGGCCCGCGGTGAGAGGCGTCAGCTCGAAGCAAGTAAGGACGCGAGCGCGAAGTTCGCCATCGATCATTTCGTTTATCGAATCGGTCTCAACGCGGGCATGCTCGCAGCTGCGTTGCAGGGCCTTGACGCGTTCGTCTTCACGGCAGAGCTCGGCGACAACTCCGCATTGCTCCGTTCGCGCGTGGCGCAGCAGCTCGCATGGCTCGGTGTCAAGCTCGATGCACAAGAGAACGCTCTGCAATCGCGGCTGATATCGTCTCCAGCGAGCCGCATCCCGGTCTACGTCGTGCCCTCCGACGAGGATCTTATGATCGCCAGGCACACGCTGGCACTGCTGATGAACGGTAGCCCCGGAGCGCCAAGCTGAGCGTCATGATCGGGCTCCTTGGTGGCCGGGGTGCGGGCAATGGGCGTACACGCCCGCGGCACGTTGATCTGCATCAAACGCCCGCATCGTACCGCGGGCCGGATGGCAGTGCTGACCAACCAAACCGCACCAGTCTGGGAGCTCGCGATGGCCGTCCAATTTCTGCTCGGCACTTTCATCAGCGTGATCAACATCATGGTTCATGCGCTGGTGACCGTCGCAGCGATCGACATCGCCCGTAGAGCGGGATTGAAGCATACAATGCGGCCCCGATCTCACCTGATGGCGGTAATGGTCGCGATAGCTGTCATTTTGATGGTTGCACACACGGTCGAGGTTCTTGTCTGGGCGCTGGCGTACGCTCTGGTTGGTGCGGCGCCCGAGGGGAGCGAGTTGCTGTATTTCACCTTCGTGAACTACACCACGCTGGGCTACGGCGATGTCACGCCAGTGCAGGGTTGGCGGCTGACGGGGCCGATGACTGCCATGAACGGCATTCTGATGTTCGGCTGGTCGACCGCGGTCCTGTTCGAGGTGTTGCGCAAGACCCTTGAACATCTCTCGGCAATCGCGGCGCCCGGCTTCAATTCTGGAGATCATCAAGGGCTGCGAGCTGATGCCGGTCCAGGAGCATGATCTGCCGCTGGGTATTGCCGATGAAGCCGAGGATGCCGAGGTCGTGGAGGCGGGACAGGGCGCGGGATACGGTCTCCAGGGTCAATCCGAGGTAGTCCGCGATGTCGCGCCGCGACATTGGCAGGGCCAGGATCCCCGCGGCGGTTAGCCGCGTATCCATCTCGAGCAGGAAGGCCGCAACCCGCTCCAGCGAGGTCTTGCGGCCGAGCAGCAGCATGTGGTCTTCCGCATGCTGAAGGTTGTTGGTGGTCATGCTGAGCAGGTTTCGGGCAACCATGGCATCGCCTTCTGCGACGAGTTCGAGGCTCTGCCGCTTAACCAGACGCACGGTCGTGTCGACGATCGCTTCCGTTGTGAATCTATGCTCGCTGCCGTTTTCGAGCCCGAAGATGTCGCCAACCAGGTGGAAGGCGCCGATCTGACGGCGCCCGTCTGAGAGGAGCTTGTAGCTTCGCACGGCGCCTGATTTGACCTGGTAGACGTATTCGGCGGGCTCTTTCTCGCCGTAGATTTCGGTGCCTTTTTTATAGGTAAATTCGTTTAAACTGATGATCGGATTTGAACTGGTATTCAGGCCAAGCTCGCGGAGTGAATGATGCCGCGAGGAAGCGTCGGCAGCGTTGCGAACCAGCATGGCCAACTCCCGAACTGGTGCTGACGCGACAACCGCGCGCAGCTATTTCAATCACCGGGAATACGGAGCCGCCGATCATCGCCCTTCCCGCGAAGGTTGTTTAAGCTAAAAGCAGGCTTTGCAACCATTGTCTGTAGGTGCATTGTACCAAAGTACAGGGACGGCGATGGTACGCCGGATGAGAAATCTGTCAGAACATCTGTCGGATTGCGCGGCTTAGGCTTACGTCGCACATTCCGCCTGAGGTCGTGCCACTGCGGGCGGGCTGCTTTCGTTGATGTTGACCGCGGGGGGCGAGGCGCCTTGAATTGCTTCTAAGGCTTGCGCGGGCGGTTCGGCGTTCTGCTTGCAAGAACAGGTCGGGAGGAAAACATTGCCTGGCTTCGTCTACGTGGTCGACGACGACCCATCGTTTCGCACTGCCATCCAGCGTCGGCTCAAGCTTGCCGGCTATGAGGTTGTGACCTACGCATCGGCGCAACAACTGCTCGAGGATCCCCCTGGCTCCGAACATCCGGGCTGCATTCTGCTCGACGTGCAGATTCCGGGCCTGAGCGGCCCTGAGTTGCAAGCGTGCCTCGCCCAACGGCCTTCGCCGTTGCCGATCGTATTCCTGACGGGGCATGCGGATACCGCAACGACTGTTCGCGCGATCAAGGCCGGCGCCGAAGATTTTCTGACCAAACCCGTATCTTCGGAGGAGTTGATCGGCGCAATCGAGCGCGCACTGGCTCGACAAGAGGCGGTGCGCGGCCAACAGGGCAAACTGGAGTCGTTTCGTGCTCGTTTGACATCTCTGACGCGACGCGAGCGACAGGTCTTCGACCTCATCGTGCGCGGGAAGATCAACAAGCAAATCGCCTACGAGCTTGGAACCACGGAGCGCACCGTAAAGGCGCATCGGCACCAGGTGATGACAAAGATGCAGGTGCCGTCGTTGGCCGAGCTGGTCTCCGTCGCAGAGCGGCTCGGACTTCTGAGCACGCAGCCGGCGTGAACCGTCGGACCGTTTGCGGCGGCTAGCGCCAATCTCGCGATGAGACCTGTACGATAGGACAATATGGAATGTTATTGACAGATTCTGGCAACGACTGCCTAGTTGGCTCCTGAATTTGCGCAGGAACATTTGCGGCGCGTCGTCGTTGCGAGGCGAGTGCAGAGTCTCCGATGAGAAAGCTCACCCGTTGTTTGCACGCAGGTCAATATACGTCGTGGATGACGATTTGTCGATGCGGCGAAGCATGGAGCGGTTGCTGCGGAACCACGGCTTTACCGCAGTTGTTTTCGCCTCCGCCGCTGCATTGCTTCGTCATGGCCGTCTCGAAGACGCGGGCTGCCTCGTGCTGGACATCAATCTGAACGGCGAGTCCGGTATCGCTCTGCGGCGGAAGCTGGCAAATGATGGTGCTACGGTTCCTGTCATCTACATCACGGGCAACGACAGCCAGGCAAACCAGGCAGCCGCGATCGAGTCCGGCTGTGCGGCCTATTTGAGCAAGCCCTTCGCGGCCAGCGAGCTGATCGCAACGGTTGAACGCGCCTGCGCCAAGAGCGCCTGATCGTTCTCACCTGCTCACTCCTCGATGTCCTGCTCCAGGATCTGTGCGGGCGCGCCTTTGTGAGCCGAGCCGAACTGTGCCAGCGGCAACGATGTCGTCAGAGACAGAAGGTTGGAATCGGTGAGTTCGAGCACGAGGACCTCGCCACGATCCATGTCGTCGATGAACTTGGGATCCGCGGCGTCGGCCGCAATGCAGGCATTGGTCAGGCACCAGGTGTAGGGCAATGACTGGACGTTGGCCCCGTCGACCGTCAGCTTGGCGGGCCTCTGCAGATACATGCCGACGGGAACAAACACTTGCAGTCGCGCGATGGGGTCACCGTCACGCTCGATCAGGTCCACGCGGATTGCCATCTGCCCCGTAGCAAACCGCCCCGTGATTGAGGTCCGGCATAGCGTCGGCGTTCCTCCAGGCTTCACGCAAAGCTTTTTCCAGTCGCCATAGGTGATGTCCTTGGCTTCGCGCTGCCCGCGAGGTGCGATTTCGGCGGACTTTACCTCTGGAGCCGGCTTTGGCGCGGCTTTATTCTGCGCCGAAGCTGGTCCGGCAAGGGCCGCGGCGAACAATACCAACATGCAGACCAGCGCACGCCCAGGCGAAAACACTGAAGTTGCGTCAATCATGTTCTGCCTCCACGCCAGCCCCTGCGGCTATTTCTGCGCGTCAAGGAATCGTTCAACGAGCGGCGACCACATCGGGATCGCGTCGGGCGAGCCGATAAAGAAATGTCCTTCGCTGCCGAAGGGCGGCATCAGATGATATTCGGCCCTGCCGCCGGCCCCGGTGAAGGCCTCATGCATGCGCTTCGACAGGGCAGGGCCGAAGAACGTGTCGTTCTCGATATAGAACCACAGCATTGGCACCCGCGACGTCCGGCCGAAATCGGCAGTCGCTTCGACGAGCTTGTCCGGCGCGCAATTGTTATTCGGCTTGCCGTCGACGCGGCCGCCGCGTCCAGCCGCGAAGGTGATGATTGCCTTGACCTGCGGCGGGTTTGCGCCCGAGAGCGCAATGGAGGCCCAGCCGCCGGCGGACTGGCCGATCACCACGACGTCCGTTGGCAGAACTCGCTTCTCGGCCACCATGTAGTCGATGATCCAGAGATCGACCTGCGCCACCGCACGTCCGGCATCGTGGAAGTTCGGATTGCTGCAGTTTCCGACCTTGGAGAAGAAGGGGCCGTAAAGACCGTGCTCGGGGATGTCGATGGCGGCCGCGCCGTAGCCGGTGCCGACCGGCGCTACGACGAAATAGCCGCGCTTGGCAAACCACTTCGCGGCGTCACGGAACTCCACCAGCGGGAAGAAGCTGCGGTCAACCGGTTTGAGCGAGACGCCATGGTTCATGATCGCCAGCGGGAAGGGGCCGTCGCCGACAGGCCGCACCACATAGGCGAACATCGGCAGCGGCAACGGCAGGGCCCATACCTCCTCCTGGATTCGGATGTTGTCGTCGGCGCGCCCGGGAGCCAGAGAGGAGGCCAGGATGCTCAACGCTGCCGCTAGGCACCATGCGATCGAAGGATAGCGGAGCTTCAAACAAGCCTCCTCAACCGGCGAAAGTGCTGGCTACGATGATCGGGCCAAGCACGGTCAACACAACATTTCCGACAGCATAGGGCACGGCGACGCCGAGTACCGGCGTCTGGCTTTCTGCAACTTCGCAGGCGCCGGTCACGGCGGCATCGACCGTCATGGCGCCGGCCAGCGCTCCGCAGATGATGACCGGGTTCATGCGGAGCACGCGATGGGCAAACAGGGTCGTCACGATCAGCGGCACCAGTGTGACGACCAAGCCCATGCCGACAAGCAGCATGCCGTGTGACTGGATCGCGACCCAGGCCGCGTGGCCGTTGCCGAGCCCGATCGCGGCGATGAAGCCGCCAAGGCCGAGATCGCTCAGCGTCTGCTGCGCTGCAGGCGGCATTGCGCCCATGGTCGGCCGCCGCGACCGCAGCCAGCCGCAGAAGAGCCCCGCAATCAGGGCGCCGCCGCCACCTCCCAACGTCAGGGGCACAGACCCGATCTTGACGCTCGCGAGACCGGCAAGCAGACCTACGGCAATACCCGCGGCAAGAAATGCGATGTCGGTGCGGTCCTCGGAGCTCAGAATCTGTCCAACCTGCGAGGCGGCGCGCTCGATGTTGCGGGTGCTGCCGACCAAGGTCATGACGTCACCGACATAGACGCGGGTATCGGCGCTCAGGGGGACCTCGCGTCCCATCCGCGTCAAGGTGCGCAGGAACACGCCGCGCGCGGCGTCGCCGACGCGGTCGGCCATGTCCTTGACGGAGCGGCCGTGGAGCTTGCGATTGTCAACGAGGACGTCGACCACATTGCCCGGAAGAGCCTTCAGGATCTCATCGGCGTCGATTTCAGTGCCAACAATCGGCTTTGCTGCGACTATGGCCGCCGTGCGACCCGCGATGACGACGTCGTCGCTCGCTTCAAGCACCGTGTCGCGATGCGGCTCGACGTCAGCTCCCCGCCGTACGATCCGCTCGATCACGCTCCGGCTGCCGATCTCGTCTTCGACGGCGCCGACGGTTCGGCCGGCCGCGGTCGATACCCGGTACGCGCGGGCCTGGAATTTCCGATAATGCAGATTCTCAGTTTGTGGCGGGTTGCCGCCCGAAAGCTCCGCCTCGAGCTTTGCAGCTTCCGCTTTCAGATCGATCCGCATCAATTTCGGCGCGACGAACGGCACGTACAGGAGCGTGAGGATATAGCCGAGCACGTAGGTGACGGCGTAGCCGGCCGCGATATTGGCGTCCTGCTGCTGCAGCAACTCTTTGGGCAGTCCGAGCTGGGCTAGTGCGCCAGACGCGGTGCCGATGACTGACGACTGTGTCAGGGCTCCCGCAGCAAGACCGGAAGCGGTGCCGGGACCGAGCGCGAATACATGGGCAAATATGAGAACGATGACGAGGCCGGTGCCACCAAGCACGAGCGCGAGGGCGACCTGAGCCAGAGTCCGGATGCTCAGCGAGGCAAAGAACTCGGGTCCCGATCGGTAGCCGATCGTGAACACGAACAGGCTGAAGAGGATGACCCTGAGCAAGGACGGAAACGTGAAGGTGCCGAGCTGCCCGATCAGGACGGCAACGATGAGCGTGCAGGCCGTGGTGCCGATCGAAAAACCGCGGATTCTGACGCGCCCAAGAATGGTGCCGAGCGCGACCGACAGCAGCAGAAAGATTTCCGGGGCGGCGGAGATGATCCATCTGACCGTGCTCATTGCGCGTGCCCTCCAGCGATTGCGCTAAATCTGGTTCGTCAAATCCGGCGATGCTTGATTCAGATCAACCCCTGCCCGGGTTAAGCCGCTCCCTGTTGAGCCGGAGGATTTGACGTGGGGACATGAGCACGATGGATACCGCCGTTGCTTCGTCGATACGCCGCGACGAAACGGTGCGAGTCGCGCTGCTGCTGGCCTTCGCGGGCGGCTATCTCGACGCCTATACGTGGATCATCCACGGCGTGATGGCCAATGCCCAGACGGCAAATCTTGTGCTGCTGTGGGTCTATGGCTCGATCGGCGACTGGACGAAAGCGCTCCACTTCGTCCCACCGATCCTTGCGTTCGCGGTCGGTATCGTCGTCGCGTCATGGCTGCGTCGCGTAACCGGAAAGCGCGCTAGCGCGATCAGCACGCTGGTCGAAATCCTCCTACTGGTCGCTATCGCCGTCCTGCACAATCGCTTGCCGGATCTTGCGGGAACGCTTGGCATTTCCTTCGTCGCCGCCGTGCAGAGCGCCGTCTTCACGAGGGTCGAAGGTGTGGTCTACAGCTCCGTCATGATCACGGGTAACATGCGGCAGGCGATCGAAGGCCTGTTCACTGCGGCCTCCGGTAATGGGTCGCTCCGTCCCCCCGGCATTTTCGCCAACTTGTGCGTCACGTTCGGCCTCGGAGCGGCTGTGGGCGCGTTCGCGACCAAGCAGATCCCGAATCTGGCGCTCGGTCTCCCCGTGATCGCACTGCTGGTCGTGCTGTTGCTCTGCGAAGCCTCAAGCGAGGAGGGCAGGCTCTGATGTCTTCCGGGCGGAAATGGCGCTGGCTCTTCCTGTTTCCGCCCGCAACCTGGCTGGCGCAGTATCACCGCGCCTGGCTGCGTTCGGACGCCATTGCCGGCATCACGCTTGCGGCTTACGCCATTCCGGTGTCGCTGGCCTATGCCACGCTGGCGGGCCTGCCGCCCCAAATCGGCATCTACGGCTACATGCTCGGCGGCATCGGCTACGCGCTGCTGGGGTCGTCGCGCCAGCTTGCAATCGGTCCGACTTCCGCGATCTCACTGATGATTGCGGCTACTGTCGGAGCACTGGCCGGCGGAGACGCGGCCAAATATGCCGAGATCGCGAGCCTGGCCGCCTGCGCAGTAGCGCTGCTTTGTCTGATTGCCTGGTTGTTCAAGCTCAGCGTTCTCGTCCGCCTGGTGAGCGACAGTATCCTGGTCGGCTTCAAGGCCGGCGCGGGGCTCACGATCATGATGAGCCAGTTGCCGAGCCTGTTCGGCGTCCCCGGAGGCGGTCACAATTTCTTCGATCGCGCCATCAAGCTCGCCGGACAGTTCGGCGGCATCAATTGGCTGGTTCTCGCGATCGGAGCCATCGCGCTCTTGGCCCTCCTCGTGGGAGAGCGGCGGCTGCCGGGAAGGCCGGTCGGGCTCACGATCATGGCGCTCTCGATCATGCTGGCGACACTGCTCGGCTTTCCGTCGCTTGGCGTGCCGGTGACTGGCAAAATTCCGGAGGGGTTGCCGGCGTTGGGATTACCCAGCTTTGGTCTGTTGGAGCCCGACGAGCTCTTCCCCTTGGCCGCGGGATGCGTGCTGTTGGCCTATATCGAAGGTGTGTCCGCCGCGCGCAGCTTTGCTGCCAAGCATGGCTATGCCCTTGATGTCCGGCAGGAGTTTTTGGGGCTCGGCGCGGCGAACCTCGTCGCCGCACTTGGCCACGGCTATCCCGTGGCCGGCGGGCTGTCGCAATCTGCGGTCAACGACAATGCAGGGGCGCGGACGCCACTGGCGCTGATGATCTGTTCGGTGGTGCTGGCGCTGTGCCTGCTGTTCTTCACGGGAGCCCTGACGAATCTGCCCAAGGCGGTGCTTGCGGCGATCGTCTTTGCCGCCGTCTACAGGCTGGTGGATATCCGCGCGCTGTTGCGGATGTGGCAAGTCAGCCGCATCGACTTTTACGCTGCGACAATTGCCCTCGTATCCGTGTTGCTCCTGGGGATCTTGCAAGGCGTCCTGCTGGCGGCGGTTGCCTCGATTGTCCTGCTCCTGGCGCGGGCCTCACGTCCGAATGTCGCTTTCCTCGGCCAGCTTCCGGGTACCGGCCGTTACTCCGACGATGCGAGGCACGAAGGCGTCGAGCCATTGGTCGGCATCATCGCCTTTCGACCGGAAGCCTCACTGCTTTACATCAATGCCGAAACCATCCTGGAAACAGTTTCGGACGTCTTGCTGAAGTCAGCCGATGTCAGGCTGGTGGTCTGCGATCTCTCCGCGTCACCCTATATCGATCTGGCCGGGGCGCGCATGTTGCACGACCTTTACGACAAACTCGCCTCGGCGCATATCGCCTTCTGCATCGTCGGCGCGCACGCACAATTGCGCGATCTGCTGCGGGCCGAGGGATTGGCGGAAAAGACCGACAGTGCGGCTTGGCTTCGCTCGGTCGACAGCGTGCTCGGTGAGAACAAGCAATCGTCTGATCCGATATCGCTGTTGCCCAGCCAGCTCTGATCCGATCTCCCGCCTGAAGTCGGCCGCGGCCAGCCACTTCTGGCGATATTGCATCGCGAGGTGCATCGCTCCTTCTTCAAGATGCGCGTCCGTTGACTTGGATCAATAGACCGAGGTGAGCGGGCATCACGATCCCGGCGGAGACGTCGCAAACTGATCTGGAGAGAGACATGTCCAAGGACGCCAAGGCTGCAGAAAAGCGCATCGATCAGTTCATTTCCGGGCCCGGCGGACGGGCGGACGACTGGCGCGACCTGGTCGAGGCAGCCAAGACGTGGGCACGCGGCGGCGATCGCGCGAAATATGACGCGGCGCTGGCTGATCTCTCCGTCATAGAGGAGTTTCACGGTTATCCCGGCCTGCAATTGATGGCGGCCTTGCGGGAAGCGGCAACGGCCGGGGATGCGGCGGGTTCACTTGGTCTTGCGACGCGGATTACACAGGCCCTGATGACAAGATCCTTCCGCCAGCATGCCGGCGATTGGGATCCCAAGGACGACGGCAGTGGCGATGCGCCCGAGCTTGTGTCCTCGACTTTCGGCTCACATGCAGCCCGACGGCCCTATTTCGAAACGCTGGTCGTCACCGGCGTCTCCTCCGAGAAGTGGCCGGCTCTCGCCAGCGAATGGCGCAAGCTGCGGCGCCCGGTCGATTCTTTCGTCTATGAGCCAGTGATCGTCGGCAGCCTCGAAGACGCCTTCTGCGCGACGATGCTCAACCCCAATATCGCCGCCGTCGTCATCAACGAAGGGTTCGGCCTGCGCTCGCGTCACGATGCGCCGATACTCCGCACCATGACCGCCGCCGCGGGTATCAATGACGAGGCGGACGCGTCCGCGCTCCGGCTAGCGCACGTCATCAAGCGGGTACGTCCCGAGCTCGACATCTATCTGATGTCGAATCGCGACGTGGAGGCAATGGCTGGGAACCCCGAAGCCAATGTGGTTCGGCGGATATTTTACTCGATCGAAGAGCTCCTCGAGCTCCATCTCTCCATCCTCGAGGGTATCCAGGATCGCTTCGACACTCCGTTTTTCGACAATCTCAAGAAATATGCGCAACGCCCGATCGGAACGTTCCATGCGCTGCCAATCGCGCGCGGCAAGTCTGTGTTCAGGTCGGACTGGATCCGCGATATGGGCGAATTCTATGGCTTGAACCTGTTCCTGGCCGAGAGCAGCGCGACCACTGGCGGCCTCGATAGCCTGCTGGAGCCGACCGGCACCATCAAGAAAGCGCAGGACAAGGCAGCCCGCGCGCTCGGCGCGGATCGCGTGTTCTTCGTGACCAATGGCACCTCGACGTCCAACAAGATGGCGGTGCAGGCGCTGCTCGGGCCAGGCGACATCGCGATCGTCGATCGAAACTGCCACAAGTCGCACCACTACGGCATGGTTTTGGCCGGCGCCCAGCCGATCTACGTCGAAGCGTTCCCGATGACGGAGTATTCGATGTACGGCGCGGTGCCGCTGCAGACCATCAAGCAGGCCCTGCTGAATGCGAGGGCCGATGGCCGGCTGGACCGCGTCAAGATGCTGGACCTGACCAACTGCACCTTTGACGGCCATATCTACAACACCCGGCGTGTGATGGAGGAATGCCTCGCGATCAAGCCCGATCTCATCTTCCTGTGGGACGAAGCCTGGTTCGGCTTCGCGCGCTTCTCGCCGTTCCTGCGCCGGCGCACCGCGATGGGCGCCGCGAACGAGATCGAGACCTGGATGCATGACCCGAAATCGGTCGCAGCTTACGAGAAGCAGCAGGCCGAGCTCGGCAAGACTCCGTCGGACGCGGTGCTGCTCAAGACCCGACTGGTTCCCGATCCGCGGCAGATCCGCTTGCGGGTCTACCAGACCAACTCGACCCATAAGTCGATGTCGGCGATCCGGCAGGGCTCGATGTTGTCCGTCAAGGACGTCGAATTCCATACCGTCGAGCAACAGTTCAAGGAGGCGGTGTTTACGCACGCATCGACCAGCCCGAACCAGCAGCTCATTGCCAGCCTCGACGTCTCGCGGCGCCAGATGGAGCTTGAAGGCTACGGTCTCGTCGCCAACGCGATCGAAATCGCGTTCGCGATCCGCAAGGCGGTCAACAACAATCCGCTGATCTCCAAATACTTCCGGATTCTCGGTGCGGACGCCATGGTGCCGGCGCAATACCGCCAGAGCGGCTTTACCGATTATCTGGCCGCCGGCACGAACTGGGCAAACGTCGTGAAGAGCCTGGACGAAGACGAGTTCTGCCTGGATCCGACCCGCATGACGCTGGTGTGCGGTACCGCCGGCTATGACGGTACGCAATTCAAGGGGATTCTAGCCAACGACTACAACATCCAGATCAACAAGACCTCGCGCAACTCGGTGTTGTTCCAATCCAACATCAACAACACCCGCAGCGACGTCGCCCATCTGGTGAGGGTGCTGGCCGAGATTGCGGGCGAGGTGGATCGCGGACTGGTTCAGGGCGGCGCCAATGCGAAGAAGACCTTCGATGCACGGGTCAAGAGCCTGATGACTGATGTGCCCGACCTGCCGAACTTCTCCCATTTCCACGACAGTTTCCGTGGCGATGCCGGCACCAAGACCAACGAGGGCGACATCCGTAGCGGCTTCTACTCGGCCTATGATGCGGCGGGATGCGAATATATCCGGCTCGGCGATTCCGAGATCGACCGTCGCCTCAAGGCCGGTCCCGACCTCGTCTCTGCCAGTTTCGTGATCCCGTATCCGCCGGGCTTCCCGATCATGGTGCCGGGGCAGGTCATCACCCAGGAAACCATCGACTTCATGCGCAAGCTCGATGTGAAGGAAATCCACGGCTACGACGCCAAGGAAGGGCTGAAGCTCGTACGTGCCGAAGCCCTGGCGAAGATTGGCCGGCCCAAGCCCGGCGCCGCGCCGAAGCTGAAGGCTGCATCGTAATAAAAGGGGACGGACATGCAGAGCTTTTTCACGTTCTTGCAGCAGAACCCGTTTCTGTTGCTGTTCTTCGTCGTTGGCCTCGCCGTCTGGATCGGCCGGGCCAGCATCAAGGGCTACGGCCTCGGCATGGTCGCTGGCGCCATCGTGGTGGGCGCTGGCCTATCTGTGTGGGCGTCGATCTATGGCGTGAAGCTCGAGTTGAACAACTTTGCCAAGAGCCTCTTCTATTACCTGTTCATGTATGGGGTTGGCCTTCGTGTCGGGCCCTCTTTCATCAACAGCCTGAAAGGCGACGGCCTCAAGTTCTGCATCCTTGCGCTCGTGTCCAGTGTTGTCGGACTTGCCCTGGTCGTGATTTGCGCCAAGCTGTTTGCGCTGCCAATTGGTGCTGCCGGCGGCATGCTGGCGGGATCTCAGACCATGTCTGCCGCGATCGGTTCGGCCGAGCAGGCTATCACCTCGGGTGTGGTGAAGCTCCCTGAAGGCATGAAGCCCGAGGATGCGTCTGGCATGATCGCGCTGTCCTACGGCATCACCTACATCTGGGGCACCGTGGGCATCATCCTGATCTGCAAGTACCTGCCGCGCTGGTGGGGCGTCGACGCCAAGGCGGCAGCCAAGCAGTACGAGCAGGAGTTTGGCGTCAAGGACCTCGAGGGTGGCGGCCTGACCGGTTACCGGCAGTTCGGCCTCCGTGCCTACCGGCTCGACAATCCGGCCCAGGTCGGCATGAGCATTGCCAAATTCCGGACGATGAATCCCGAATACCGCATCGTCAACGTGGCGCGCCGAGGAGAACCGCTGGGTGCCGACCCCGAACTCGTTCTGCAAAAGGGCGACGTCGTCGCGCTCGGCGGCTCGACCGAACATCTGACCGACAAGATGGGCCTGATCGGGCCGGAAGTCGCCGACGCCAAGGCGCTCGGCATTCCCATGGATCAGGCGGACATCCTTGTCACCAACAAGGAGATGGCCGGACGGACCTTTGAATCCTTCCGCGAGACGGCCATTGCCGGTCAGTTGCAGGTCACCAAGGTCGAACGTGGCGGCGTGCAGATTCCGGCCGGTCTCAAGACCGAGTTGCAGCGGATGGACATCGTCTCGGTGGTCGGTATCAAGTCGGCCGTCAACGAGCTCGGCGAGATGTGGGGACGCATTGCGCGGACCAACACCTCGACCGATCTGTTGACGCTCGCCGCCGGCATGATCATCGGTTTCCTAATCGGCATGATCGAATTCCCGGCCTTTGGTGCCAAGATCGGCCTCGGCAACGCCGGCGGTCTGTTGCTGTCGGGCGTGATCGTCTCGTCGCTGGTTTCCCGGCTGCGCTTCTTCGGCAACACGCCGAACGCGGCGCGCAATGTGCTCGAGGATCTCGGTCTCGTGGTCTTCGTCGCCATCGTCGGCATCAATGCCGGCGCCGGGTTGTTAGCGCAGCTCACGGGTGCGGTCGCGTTGAAGATCTTCGTCGCAGGCTTCATTGCCTGCACGATTCCGCCGTTCATCGTCTGGGCGATCGGCTTCCACGTGTTCAAGATCAACCCGGCCGTGCTGATGGGCGGCGTCGCCGGTGCGCGGTCTCACTCCGGGCCGTGCCGTGAGGCCGCGGTGGAAATCCAGAGCTCCGTGCCCTGGATCGGCTTCCCGGTCGGCTACGCGGTATCAGGCATTCTGCTCACCGTGTTCGGCTACTTCGCAATGATCCTGGCTCAATAGCTCGGCGTCACAACCAGAGGAAAGAAAAGTCATGAGAAAAGTCGCTATTTATGCCGCCCTGGTCGCCTCGCTGGCAGGCGTCGCCGGATTCAGCACGCCATCGCGGGCAGAGACCGGCCAAGTTGCCGTTGTCTTCACCAAGGGTGGCTTCATCGTTGGCGTCGGTGGGGGCGAGGGCGTTCTGCTGTATCGCGGCCACAAATACCCCTTCACCGTCTCCGGCATGAGCGTCGGCTTCACGATCGGCGCTTCGACCACCAAGCTGGTCGGTCGTGCCCTCAACCTGAGGGGGCCGGAGTCGCTCGAAGGCTCCTACGCTGTCGGCGGCGCGGGCGGTGCCATCGCTGCCGGCGCAGGTGCCGTTCAGCTACAGAACGGCAACGGCGTGATTCTGCAGCTTAGCGGGCCGAAGGTCGGTGCGGAGCTGTCAGCCGCTATGGGGGGCGTGACGATAGCTTTGAAGCGGTAGAGCGGCAGTCGCGCCGCTTCGGCGGTCGCGGCGCTCTAGCTTGAATGGCGGCTGCTTTTCTCATGCACGTAAGTCGGGGAAGCGGCCGCAAATCAGCGCCAGGTCGGGTGCCAACCGCGGTTCGCGAGGCATCGTCGAAGCGGATCACGGCACCCATATCGAGGGAGGACACGCCATGCTTCGTTATCTCTTAGCTCTTGTTGCAGCCGTCGTTCTTCTCACGGCCACGCTTATTCCCGATGATGCCTATGCCCGCCGCGGAGGTGGCGGTGGTGGCTATCGCGGAGGTGGAGGGGGCATGCGCGCCGGAGGTTTTCATGGCGGTGGCTATCGTGGCGGCGCCGTTCATGCGGGGCGGATCCATGGCGGAGGCGGACGCCATTACGCAGGAGGTCCGCGGCCGAGCCATCCGATCGCCGGTCGTCCTGGCCGTCCAGGTTACCCCGTTGCGGGCCGTCCCGGCCGTCCGGTCGCCGGCTATCCCGGCGGCTATCCGCGATATGGCTACCGAGGCGCGGCTTACGGTGCTGCTGCCGTCGGTGCGGCCGCCGCGGGCGCCTACGGATACTACAATAACAACTACAACAACGGCTGCTACCAGGACACGTACGGCAACTGGGTCTGCCCCAACCAGTACCCGTATTGAAAGAATGCGCTGCTGACGGGCCCAGCGAAGTCCGTCGGCAGCATCGATCTGACCGATCAGCGATCGGACCGCGCTGGCCGTGCGGCCGATCACCTCGTCAATAGCGTTCGGCGACGAAGTTCATTCCGCGCAGGCCGGCCTGGTCATTGTAGCGCCCCTTGTCGGAGCGCTTCGGCAGCTTCACCTTGTCCTTCTTGATCCGCTTGTGCGGGATAGCCTCCAGGATGTGCGCGATACAGTTCAGCCGCGCCCGCCGCTTGTCGTCGGAGCGAATGATGTACCAAGGCGCGTCCTTCGTGCTCGTCTTCTTGAGCATCAGGTCACGCGCGCGCGAATAATCATACCAGCGTTTGAAGGATTCGAGGTCCATCGGGCTCAACTTCCATTGCCGCACCGGATCGTCGATGCGGGCGTTGAAGCGGCGCTCCTGCTCGTCCATCCCGACCTCGAGCCAGATCTTGATCAGGATGATGCCGCCATCGATGGCGTACTTTTCCATTTGTGGGCAGAGCGACAGGAAACGATCGTGCTCGGCGGGCGAGCAGAATCCCATGACATATTCGACGCCGGCGCGGTTGTACCAGCTCCGGTCGAAGATCACGATCTCGCCGCCGGCCGGAAACTGCTTCATGTAGCGCTGGAAGAAAAGCTGCGTCTTTTCGCGATCCGATGGCGCCGGCAGCGCCACCACCCGGAATACGCGCGGGCTGACCTTTTCGGTGATCGCCTTGATCGTGCCGCCCTTGCCGGCCGCGTCGCGGCCTTCGAACAGGACGATGACCCGAAGCTTGTTCTCCTTTACATAATCCTGGAGGTGGCAAAGCTCGATCTGGAGCTTTTCGAGCTCCTTCTCGTAGTCCTTGCGCTTCATCCGCTCTGAGGCTTCGTCCTTTGCCATGCCGCTCCGCCTTCTCTTAACTCGGCCGAAACGTGATCAGTCGCCCCAGGAAATGATGACCCCGATGTCGCCGGGGACGCCGTCAGGAAAGTCGACGACCTGGTAGCCGATGCGATAGCCGCGCGGCTTGAGGTATTCGGTCCAGAGTTCGAAGATCTCTTTTGGAATTCCCGTCAGCGTTTTCTCCCAGCCCGCCTCCATCTGGTTGATCGCACGGCCCTTGTCCGTGCACAGTGTATTCGGGAAGCGATAGACCTGCACTTCGGTCAGCCCGTTGCGAACCGCGCGCTGGATGATGGTCGAGGCGAGCTTGATTTTCTCTTCCTCGGATTTGCCGGACGGTTTGCTCAGCCGTTCGATCAGAGCGCGTTTCTCGGCTTCGGCCGCGGCGGCGAGGCGAACATATTCCTCGGCCTTTCTGGCTTCCTCGAGCGCAGCTTCCTTGCGAATTTGCAGTGCGTTGGGAATGAGCTCATCGATGCCGGGCATGATTGGTGCGTTCCTGGCTTGCTGTGGGATCGGAGTCAGGGCTAAGCTAAGTTTCGCGCCGTTCGGACCTTTGATTCATATCAAGCAATTTTCTCACCTGCGCGGCCACGGTAACGAGCCGGCGCGCAGACCGCCCTGATCCCTTCTGTGGAGGCGACCATTGAGCGAGCAACTTCATCCGATGGCCCCGCATCATCTGCCGTTCTACCTCGCGCCGGGAAGCGGCACGGACGTGCTGATGGTGGTGATGGGGATCTTCCTGATCGGCACCGTACTCTGGGTTGGCACGCTCTATTGGAAGCTGCACAGCCTGCCGGAACGAATGGCCCACAAGTCGCAGAAGCTTCAGTTCGAGATCGTGGCCGTGCTGGGCATCATCTCGCTCTTTACGCATATGCACATTTTCTGGGTGGCCGGCCTTCTGCTCGCGATGATCGACTTGCCGGATTTCGGCACGCCGCTGCGGAGTATCGCAGGCTCTGTCGAGAGGATCGCCGATGCCGCGCCCGGCGAGGGTCGCGAGCCCGAACTCCCTGACTTGCCGCCGGTTGAAAAGCCGATCGTCAAGGGAAAGGAACACAGCCATGTTTGAGCTCATGTTCTGCTCCCTCCTGACCATCCTGCCGGACTACCTCTACCGCCGCTATGCCCAGGGCAAACGTTTCGGCAAGGAGATCACCTTCTTTTCCATCTGGTATGAATTGCGATGGGGCATCACCGGCTGCCTGATGCTGACGATTTCGCTGATCACGATGATCTTCTACTTTCACCCGTCAACGACCTCGGCCGCGCTCTATTTTCGGACGGTCCCCATCCTTCCTGAAGGCTCCGGCCGCGTCGCGGAAGTCAATGTCGGCTACAGCGAGGCAGTGAAGAAAGGCGATGTGCTGTTCAGGTTGGACAGTTCGAAGCAGAAGGCCGCCTTGGAGACGGCCACGCGCAAGATCGCCGAGGTCGACGCCGCGATGACAAGCGCCGAAAACGACGTGGTCAAGGCCGAAGCGCAGATCCAGGAAGCCAAGGCCAGCCTTCAGCAGGCCAAGGACGAGCTGGACGTCAAGACGGAGCTGCAGCGCCGCAATCCCGGTATCGTCCCGCAACGTGATATCGAGAAACTACAGGTCGTGGTCAACCAGCGGCAGGCTGGTGTGGACTCGGCCACCGCGTCCAAAACGTCGGCGATGTTGCGGCTTTCAACGCTGTTGCCGGCTGAAAAAGCGAGCGGCCAGGCGGCGTTGGCTGAAGCGCAGGTCGATCTCGACAAGACCTTCGTTCGCGCCGGCGTCGACGGGCGGGTCGAACAGTTCCTCGTTCGGACTGGCGATCTCGTTGCCCAGATCATGCGACCAGCCGGCGTGTTGATACCGGCGGATGCCGGTAGGGGTAGGCTGCAGGCCGGGTTTGGACAGATTGAAGCGGGGGTGGTGAAGGTAGGGATGGTCGCAGAAGCGACCTGCATCTCCAAGCCATGGGTCATCATTCCGCTCATTGTCACCGATGTGCAGGATTACATCGCCGCCGGCCAGGTCCAGGCTGGCCAGGAATTGATTGAAGCTCAGAATGCACGCAAGCCGGGTTCGATCCTCGCCTTCCTAGAGCCGCTGTACAAGGGCGGACTTGAAGGCGTGACGCCGGGCAGTAGCTGCATCGTCAATGCCTATACCAGCAATCACGAGGAGATCTCTGCGAAGGAGACGGGCACGGCTCGGGCCGTCGCTCTGCATGTCGTCGATGGCGTCGGGCTCGTGCACGCCATGCTGTTGCGAATTCAGGCGCTGCTGCTGCCGATCAAGACGCTGGTGCTGAGCGGGCACTGACCGGCTTCGCTTTGGTTTGAATCGCACTTCGGTTCAGCGATGCGCCTCAGTTGAGCCGGTCTGGCCTCATGAGCCAGTCCGACCACCGAGCGTATATTCACTATGAGCGCCACATGGTCCCCGCAAAAATGCCGATCTGGCTTCGTTCCATCATTGTCGCCAGCGCTGTTGTGCTCGTGCTTGGAGCTGGCCTGTTCGGCTACCGCTGGTATTCCCGCCCGACGACGCTGACCATCGCGGTCGGATCGCTGGACGGTGAGGCCGCTCGTCTGGTCTCAGCGCTGGCGAGCCGGCTTGCCGTGGTGAACGCCCCGGTCCGGCTCAGGCTGGTGGGAACGACCAACGCGGTTGATGCTGCCGAGCAGTTTGCGGCGGAAAAGGTCGAGCTTGCTGTCGTCCGCGGCGACGTCGGCGACCTATCGCAGGCGCAGGCCATCGTGGTTCTCGCTCACGCCGTTGTCCTGCTGGTTGCGCCGCCGGGCTCCTCCATTACCGAAATCGCTGGTCTGAAGCGCACCAGCGTCGGCGTGATCGGCGGCGACATGAATCGCAAGATCGTCGACGTCCTCAGCGACGAATACGGCCTTGGACGCGCCAACGTGACATTCCGCAATCTCCAACCAGCAGACGCGCGGCGGGCACTCGATGCCAAGGAGGTACGGGCGATTCTGATCGTCGTTCCCCTTGCGGAAAAGTATCTGGCCCTCTTGCGCGGCCTCTTTCTGCAAACGCCGAAGACCGCACCGGTCCTCCTTCCCGTCGAGGCGGCTGGTGCCATCGCGGAAAAGCAGCGCGCCTATGAAAGCTTCGATGTCCCGAAGGGCACGCTACGCGCTTCGCCGCCTGTCCCGAGCGAGGATCTCACCACGCTGCGGGTGTCGTTCTATGTGGTTGCGCAAAAGCAGCTCAGCGCAGAGGTGGCGGGCAGCCTGGCCGACGCGCTGATGAAGGCGCGCAGGGATCTGCTGGGTGAATTGCCAATCCTCTCGCAAATGACCGCGCCGAGCACGGATTCGGACGCCTTCCTCCCGGTTCATCCTGGCGCCGCAGCATTCTACAACGGAACGCAGCAGAGCTTTCTAGACGAATGGGGAAACGCGATCTTCCTCGCGCCCATGATTTTCGGCGGCTTCATCTCTATATTGGCGGCGGCTTGGAAATTCCTTCAGGTGCGTGATCCCTCTAAGGACGAACGGGGCCTGGACTTGCTGTATGCGCTGGGCGCGCGGATACGCAAGACGGAGGCGGAGGCCGAACTGTCCGATATCGAGGTCGAGATCGACCGGGTGCTCCAGGGCCAGCGCGCCAAGGCCGCTGCAGGAGACGAGAATGCGCTCGATGTCACGACATTGAATGTCGCTGCGCATCGTCTTCAGAGCCTGATTCACGACCGTCGGATCCTGCTGTCCGCGAATGGACATGAGCAAGCGCTCGGTCAGCCAGTTGACCGCACCTGAGGGTGGTCACTCCAGACCAAGCCGAATCACGACCGAACCCAAGCTTAGCTACCTTGATCTTGATCAAACCCTCCGGCCGCCAACCCCGTTTCCTTCAGCAATCGCGTCAAGCGAAGGGTGCGGGACATTCGGGGGATAGCGGACGGGCAATGAAGCGTCGTGAGTTCATGGCCTTGGTCGGGGCTGCAGTCGCTTGTCCGGTTTTCGCGCACGCTCAGGACGGGGCACCGCGGCCGATGCCGTCGGTCGGCGTGCTGACTGGCAACTTGGTGGGCGATGGCGGCGCTCAGATGCGCGTCAATGCCTTTCAGCAGGGTCTCGCCGACCTCGGCTGGATCGCCAATCAGAACTACCGACTCGATGTGCGCTGGCCGGGCTCCAATCCGACATGGCAGGAACGTGAAGCTCGCGAACTTGTTGCCACCGGACCCGACGTGCTGTTTGCGACCAGCACGGCGACGACTCGGGCGCTGCGGGCTGCAACGCAGGTCATTCCGATCATCTTTGTCGGGCTCTCGGATCCGGTCGGGACAGGCCTCGTCGTCGATCTGGCAAGGCCGACCAGCAATCTTACCGGCTTCTCGCTTTACGAGCATGCTATGAGCGGGAAATGGCTGAGCCTGTTGAAGGACATGGTGCCCAGCATGAGCAGTGCGATGCTTCTGTACAATCCCGAGACCGCGCCATATGCGCCCCTTTATCTTCAGGCCGCACACCAGGTGGAAAGTCGCCTGCGCATGACGGTTACCGGCGCCTCCGTCCGCAGCGGCGCCGAGATCGCGGGGGTCATCGAGACGGCGGCGCGGAATGGTAGCGGGCTCGTCGTGCTGCCGGATGGCGGTTTCTTCAGTACTCAGAGCGCCATGGCAATCCCGTTGCTGGCCCAGCGCCGCGTGCCGGCGATCTTCGCCGTCCGCTTCTATGCTGTGAATGGCGGGCTGATGTCTTATGGCGCCGACCTGACGCAACAGTTTCGGGACGGCGCTGGCTATGTCGCTCGCATCCTGCGCGGCGCCGAGGTCCGCAGTCTTCCGGTGCAATTCGCCACGAGGTTTGATCTCGTTATCAACGTGAGAGCCGTCCACGCGCTTGGGTTGGCGATCCCGGAACGATTGCTGATGGAGGCTGAGCTGATCGACTAGCTTGCTCGGGCGTGGCGGGGGATGAGGCAGCGTTTCGTTGATCTCGATCAACAAACGCCAGCTCTCGGGTCTGATGATCGGCGGACATGTGTATGGAGGATCTGATGTTTTGCTGCGGCAGGACCTTGATGGCGCTTGCGCTCGTGATCGCGATTCCGCTGGCGGCGGCGGCGCAGACCGCAGATAAGGCGCCGGCCTCCAGCCCACAGCAGGCAAATCCCCCCGCGCAAGCCGCAGAGCTTCTGAAACCGGAGCAACTCGAAGCTCTGGTCGCGCCGATTGCGCTCTATCCCGACGAGTTGCTTGCCAACGTGCTGGCGGCTTCCACCTATCCCCTGGAAGTCGTTCAGGCCGATCGCTGGCTGAAGGAGCGCAAGACTCTGAAGGGTGATGCCCTGAAGACTGAAGTCGAGAAGCAGCCGTGGGATGACAGCATCAAGGCGCTGGCCTCGACTGCTGAGGTCCTGGCCATGATGAGCGACAAGCTCGACTGGACCAAGGCGCTGGGCGACGCCGTCCTGGCACAGCAGCCGGATGTGATGGATGCGGTCCAGCGGCTGCGGACCAAGGCTTATGACAACAAGAAGCTGGTGACCACCAAGCAGCAGAAGGTGAGCGTCAAGACCGAGGAAAGCAGGCAGGTGGTCGTGATCGAGCCGGCGGTTCCCGACACGATGTATGTGCCGTATTACGAGCCTGCGACAGTCTACGGCGCGTGGCCCTACACCGAGTATCCACCATATTACTTCGGCTACCCGTCCTACATCGGCGCAGGCGTCGTCGCGGCGGGTCTCGCCTTCGGCACGGCCTGGGCCATCGGTCGCTGGGGCAATTATTGGGGCGGCGGCTGCAACTGGGGCAACCGCAACGTCTATATCAATCACCGGACTACGAATATCGGAAATGGGTGGCAGCACAATCCCTCGCATCGCCAAGGGGTACGCTACAACAACGCCAACGTTCAGCAGCGCTTCGGCAATAGCAATCTGAAGGCCGGCGCCGCCGACCGGATGGATTTCCGCGGCCGCGACGGACAGCAGAAGCCGGGACAGGATCGGCCTGGTGGCGCAGATCGCGCCGGTGACCGTGCGGGAGATCGCGCTGGCGACCGAGGTGGCGACCGTCAAGGCGCCGGGGATCGCGCCAAGGCCGGAGGCGATCGCGCCAAAGGTGGCGGCGATCGCGCGGCGAAGGGCGGTGGTGCCAAGAATGCCGGTGCAAAGAGTGCTGGCCCTAAGGCGGGCGGTGCCAAGGGCGGCGGCACCAAGGCCGCGAACCGCGGTGGTGGCGGCGGCGCCCTGAACGTATCGTCGGGCCGCTCGGCGGCCGCAGCGTCGGCCCGTGGCCAGGCGAGCATGGCGAGCATGGGACCGCGCGGTGGCGGCGGCGGAGGTGCGAGCTTCGCCGGCCGAGGCGGCGGCGGAGGCTTCCAGGGTGGAGGTGGCGGA